>NZ_JBFAJR010000018.1:0-159736 GCF_040655295.1 Streptomyces sp. NPDC050448
AGCAGCGCAATGCGCTCGCGCGCGGTCAGCTTGCCCTTGGCGTGCTGCGCCTCGGTCGCCCGGTCACTGGGTCCACGCCGCGCCTGCTCGCGCAGTGAGTGCAGCTCGGCCACGCGCCCGCGGGCGTCCGTCGGCTCGCTCGGAGTCTGGTCCACAACGGTCATGTATCGACCTTACGAAGCGCTCGATGAAAAACCTCCGTTGGTTCTACACAGTCTCGGGTGTGTTCCGCTGTCCGGCCCGGACAGAACCGCCCCGTGATGCGCGGACACCACCAGGCAGGGCCGCCCTCCTTTGTGCAGGGTCCACAAAACGGCGCGCCACGGCGTCTAGATGTTGAAATTTGAACGGAATAGGCCTAACGTCGTTCTCGTTGAAAGTTCAACAACCACGGCAGGACACTTCCAAGGAGCACGTCATGGGTCTCTTCACCCGCCGCAGCCAGGACACCACGAACAGCGCCGTCGCCACGCTCGAGGTGGACCCGGCCCTGGCCGCCCTCACCGGCGACTACGTCATCGACGCCGCCCACAGCAGCATCGGCTTCACCGTCCGCCACGCGATGGTGACCAACGTCCGCGGCAGCTTCACCGACTACGCCGGCACCCTGCAGCTGGACGGCAGCGACCCGTCCCGCTCCGCGGCCTCCCTCGAGGTGAAGGTCGCCTCCGTGGACACCGGCATCGCCGACCGCGACGGCCACCTGCGCGGCGGGGACTTCTTCGACGCCGAGGCCTTCCCGCTGATGAGCTTCCGCTCCACCGAGGCGGCCCAGCTCGGCGGCGACAAGTACCGCATCACCGGCGAGCTGACGATCAAGGACGTCACCCGCCCGCTCTCCATCGACCTGGAGTTCAACGGCTCGGCCACCGACGTCTACGGCAACGAGCGCGTCGGCTTCGAGGGCTCCGCCGAGATCCTGCGCTCCGACTGGGGCCTGACCTGGAACGCCGCGCTGGAGGCCGGCGGCGTCATGGTCAGCGACAAGGCGAAGCTGACCTTCGACATCTCGGCCATCAAGCAGGCCTGAACCGCCTGACGCCGCCGGGTCCGGGGGCGGCCGCTAGAAGCCGCCCCCGCCGTCGAACCCGCCCCCGCCGTCGAACCCACCGCCGCCGCCGAAGTCCCCTCCCCCGAAGTCGGAGGAGTTGAAGTCGGCGCCGGAGTAGTCCCCGCCGTCGTAGCCGCCCATGTCGGAGGCGTAGGCGGGGCCGGACATCATCGAACCGAGCATCGTGCCCATGAGCAGACCGGGCAGCATGCCGCCGCCGAAGTATCCGCCCGCCCAGGGGCCGTAGGCCGGGCCGGCGTCGTAGTACGGGCGCGGCCCGTACTCGGTGTCGACCGTACGGACCATCGGGTCCTTGCCCTCGCGCAGGCGGACGGCGTCCGCAGCGCACACGGGGACAGTACGCGCCGCCCCGCCGGCCGGCGCCCAGTCGCGATCCTCCGTACTCGGCCCGTGCCGCGGGTCGAAGAAGCAGGGCGAACGGCGCTCGGGCAGCGGCGTGCCCTGGCGGCGGGCATCGAGGCTGGCCAGTGCGAACCGGCCGTCCTCCAAGGCCTGGGTGACCCCCCTGACCTCATCGGGGTGCTGGACCGAGGCCATGATGTCCTTGGCCTTCTCGTACGAGTCGAGGCCCTGTTCGTAGTCCCGCCGCATCGCGTCGTCCGCGCCGGGCTCACCGGGGTGGAAGTCCAGCCGGTCGAGCTCCTCGCCGAAGGCGGTGATGTCCTCGTCGACGACCACGCGCAGCTTCTCGATGGCCTCGCGCTCCGCCTCTTCCTTCCTCTTGCGGTTGCGGCGCACCAGTGCGTACGCACCGCCACCGCCGATGGCGGCCACCGCGCCGAGGGTGATCAGCCCGCCGACCGGGACCCCGCCGCCACTGCCGGAGTCGCCCCAGGAGGCCGGGGCGCGTCCCTTGGCCTGGGCCAGGGCCTGGTCCACGAAGTTGTTCAGCTGCGTGCCCGCGTCCACGGGCCCGCCGGCCTTCACGGCGTCGGTCAGGTTGCGGACGGCGTTGGTGGGCATGACCGCCTTGTCGGCTCCGGCGTTGAAGCCGTCGCCGAGCCGGATCGCATAGAGCCCGGTGATGCCCGTCTCGGCCCGGACCGTACGCAGCACGCTGCCGGCGGGGTACTCCGCGGTGGCCGGCAGCACGGCGACGAACACCGGCTTCCCGGCGTCCTTGATCTTCTTCGCGAGCGCGTCGGCCTGGGCCTTCGGCAGCTGCGCCTCGGCGCGCGGGTCGACGTAGACCGGGCCCTGCTTGAGGGCCTCCGCCACGGCAGCGGGTCCGGTGGCCGCCGACGCCTGCGGGGCGACCACGAGGGCGGTCGCGGACAGGGCCAGCAGCAGACCGGACAGCAACGATCCAAAACGTGCGGATATCAGCCTGGTCCTCATAGCCCCGACGCTACCGGAACCGCTACTTTCCTGTGTGAGCAGGACATAAACCCCACTCCCCCTCCACGGGCGCCCCGTCCCGCACCGCGGGACGGGGAAGCGCCGCGCGGACGGGCGCCGCGTGGCCGAAAGGCCTACTCGGCGGGTTCGACGCCCGCGCGCAGGAGGCCGTACGTGAAGGCGTCCTCCAGGGCCTGCCAGGAGGCGGCGATGACGTTCTCGGCGACACCGACCGTGGACCATTCGCGGGTGCCGTCCGTGGTGGCGATCAGCACGCGGGTCGTGGACCCCGTGCCGTGCTTGCCCTCCAGGATGCGGACCTTGTAGTCGATCAGCTCGAACTTGGCCAGCTGGGGGTAGAAGCGTTCGAGGGCGACCCGGAGCGCGCGGTCCAGGGCGTTGACCGGGCCGTTGCCCTCCGCCGTGGCGACGATCCGCTCGCCCTTGGCCCACAGCTTCACCGTGGCCTCGTTCGCGTGGGTGCCGTCCGGGCGGTCCTCGACGATCGCCCGCCAGGACTCCGTACGGAAGTACTTGCGGGCGCGGCCCTCGATCTCCGAGCGCAGCAGCAGCTCGAAGGAGGCGTCGGCGGCCTCGTACGTGTAGCCCGAGAGCTCCCGCTCCTTGACCCGTTCGACGACCCGGGAGATCAGCGCGCGGTCCCCGCCGAGGTCGACGCCGAGCTCCTTGCCCTTGAGCTCGATGGAGGCGCGTCCGGCCATGTCGGAGACCAGCATCCGCATGGTGTTGCCGACCCGCTCGGGGTCGATGTGCTGGTACAGGTCCGGGTCGACCTTGATGGCCGAGGCGTGCAGGCCCGCCTTGTGCGCGAAGGCGGAGACGCCGACGTAGGGCTGGTGCGTGGACGGGGTCAGGTTCACGACCTCGGCGATGGCGTGCGAGATGCGGGTCATCTCGGCGAGCGCGCCGACGGGGAGCACCTGGCGGCCGTACTTGATCTCCAGCGCGGCGACGACCGGGAAGAGGTTGGCGTTGCCGACCCGCTCGCCGTAGCCGTTCGCGGTGCACTGGACGTGCGTGGCGCCCGCGTCGACGGCGGCCAGGGTGTTGGCGACGGCGCAGCCGGTGTCGTCCTGGGCGTGGATGCCCAGGCGGGCCCCGGTGTCGGCCAGCACGGTCGCGACGACCGCGGTCACCTGGGCCGGCAGCATGCCGCCGTTGGTGTCGCAGAGAATGACGACGTCGGCGCCGGCCTCGTGGGCGGTGCGCACGACCGACTTCGCGTACTCGGCGTTGGCCCGGTATCCGTCGAAGAAGTGCTCGCAGTCGACGAAGACGCGGCGGCCCTGGGCGACCAGGTGGGAGACCGTGTCCCGGACCATCTCCAGGTTCTCGTCCAGCGTGGTGCGCAGGGCGAGTTCGACGTGCCGGTCGTGGGACTTGGCGACCAGGGTGATCACCGGGGCGCCCGACTCGAGCAGGGCCCGCACCTGCGGGTCCTGGTCCGCCGAGCCGCCCGCCCGCCGGGTCGCGCCGAAGGCGACCAGCTTGGCGTGCTTGAAGTCGATCTCGGACCGGGCGCGGGCGAAGAACTCGGTGTCGCGGGGGTTGGCACCCGGCCAGCCGCCCTCGATGAATCCCACTCCGAAGTCGTCCAGGTGCCGTGCGATCGTCAGCTTGTCGGCGACGGTGAGGTTGATGCCCTCACGCTGGGCGCCGTCGCGCAGGGTGGTGTCGAAGACGTGGAAGCTGTCCGTGTCGTCGGCGGGGTTCTGCGCCGGCCCTGTCGCCTCTGTCGTCGTCATGCTGATCTGACTCCTGTCGGATGAGTGGTTCCGGATACCCGCCCGAGGGCAGGCTGCCGCCACTGCCCCCATCATCCCGCGCGGTCCGGTCCCGGCAGGAGTGGAGCCGGGAAACGAAAAAACCTCTCGCGGGTGCGAGAGGTCTGCGCGCGGGTCTGGGGCACGATGGCCGCTTCCGCGAAGGTTTTCCACGGTTCAGCGGCCACTGCGGACCGGCGCGCTGCTGTCCATAATCATGAGCTGAGCAGGCACATCCGCAGTGTGCCATACCGTCTCACCGCAAGAGCGGCGCGTCTCACGATACGAGAGCCTCGTCAAGGAATTCCGAGACGTGGGCCAGGATGTCCGCCCGCCCTATCCCGGGCAGACCGACGGCGACCTGGATGCTGAACCCGTCGAGCAGGGCCCGCAGCCGGGCGCCGAAGCGGTCCGGGTCCACCGGCCGGAACTCCCCGCGCGAGATGCCTTCGGCGAGCAGGGCCACCAGGTCGCGGTGCCAGGCGCCCTCGATGGCGGCCTGGCGTTCGCGTTCCTGCGGGCCGGCGTTCTGCGAGCGGTTCCAGACCTCCAGCCACAGGGTCCAGTGCGGATCCCGGGCCTCCTCGGGCACGTACAGGTCCACGTACGCCTGCAGACGCTCGCGCGCCGGGCCGCGGCGGGACAGCAGGGCCCGCCGCTTCGCGCCCAGGGCCGCCTCGCTCCACTCCAGCGTCTGCAGCAGGAGCTCGTCCTTGCTGCCGAAGTAGTAGAGGAGGTGGCCGCTGCTCATGCCGACCTGGCGGCCGAGCCCGGCCATGGTCAGACCCTCCAGGCCGCGCTCGGCGATCGTGGCCATGGCGGCGACGAGTACGTCCTCGCGCGGCGGCGCGTTCTTCCGCACCGCACGTACTCCACCCGCCGCCATGGGCCACTCCTTCGTCGTTCCGCCTCGGGTCAGACCTTCGGCTGCTGCTGGGTGATGCAGTGGATACCGCCACCCCCGGCGAAAATCGTACGTGCGTCGACAAGGGTCACGGTCCGCTCGGGGAACAGGCCGCGGAAGATCTCGGCGGCCTCCTCGTCGCGCGGGTCGTCGAAGGAGCACAGCACCACGCCGCCGTTGCACAGGTAGTGGTTGATGTAGGAGTAGTCCACCCACTCCCCGTCCTCCTCCAGCACCGTCGGCGCCGGGATCTCCACGACCTCCAGCCGCCGGCCCCGTGCGTCGGTGGACGCGCGCAGGATCGCGGCGATGGTCTTGCAGCGCTCGTGGTCCGGGTGGGCCGGGTCGGGCTGGGTGTGGACCATCACCACGCCGGGGCGTGCGAACGCGGCCACGATGTCCACGTGGCCCTGCGTGCCGTAGGTGCCGTAGTCGCCGGCCAGGCCGTACGGCAGCCAGATCGCCTTGGTGGTGCCGAGGTGGGCGTGGATCTCCTCCTCGACCTGCTGGCGGGTCAAGCCGGGGTTGCGCCCGGCGCCCAGCTGCACGGTGTCGGTGAGGAGCACGGTGCCCTCGCCGTCGACGTGGATGGCGCCGCCCTCGTTGACGAGGGGGGTGCTGTACGTACGGGTGCCGACGAGGTCCGACACGTGCCGGGCGATCTTGGAGTCGTGCTCCCAGCGGGCCCACTCCTGGGCGCCCCAGCCGTTGAAGGTCCAGTCCACGGCGGCCAGCTCGCCGGCTTCGTTGGTGACGAAGGTCGGGCCGATGTCACGCATCCAGGCGTCGTCGAGCTCGCGCTCCACCAGCTGCACGTCGTCGCCGACGTGTCCGCGGGCGCTCTCCGCGTCACCGGGCGAGACGACCAGGGTCACGGGCTCGTACGCGCGCACCGCGCGGGCGACGGCCCCCCAGGCCTCGCGGGCCTCGGCGAGCTCCTGCTCGTTGGTGAAGGTCGGGTTGGGGCTGGGCCAGGCCATCCAGGTGCGCTCGTGGGGCATCCACTCGGCGGGCATCCGGAATCCGTTGTCCGTGGGCTTTGCAGTCATGGCAGGAGTCCTTGAAGGCTGTGCTGACTTACAAGAAGTACAGGCGGTTGAGGGAGACCGAATCGGCCGCTTCGGAGCGCAGCGGGTCGCCGTCGAGGGTGACGAGCCCGCTGCGCGCGTCCACATCGACCGCGCCCACCCGGGAGTTGAGGAGGAGGTTCCGCGGGCCGATGCCGCGGGCGGCGCGGACGGCGACCCGGCGGCGGCGGGTCGGCATCTCGTCGGAGCCCAGCGCGGCGGCCGCGGCCGACACGAAGGCGACGGAGATGTCGGCGGCGGTGGCTCCGCACGAGCCGAACTGCGGGCCGAGGACCAGCGGTTCGCAGGTGTCGGTGGCCGCGTTGGGGTCGCCGGTGACGCCGTACGCGGGGAAGCCGGATTTGAGGACCAGCTGCGGTTTGGCGCCGAAGAACGGGGGGCGCCAGAGCACGATGTCGGCGAGCTTGCCGACCTCGATCGAGCCGATCTCGTGGGCCAGGCCGTGCGCGATGGCCGGGTTGATGGTCAGCTTGGCCATGTAGCGCAGGACGCGGGCGTTGTCGTCGCCCTCGCCGTCGCCGGCCAGCGGACCCAGCTCGCCCTTCATCTTGGCGGCCATGGCGAAGGTGCGGCGGATGGTCTCGCCGGCGCGGCCCATGCCCTGGGCGTCGGACGAGGTGATGCCGATCGCGCCCAGGTCGTGCAGCACGTCCTCGGCGCCCATCGTGCCCGCGCGGATCCGGTCGCGGGCCATGGCGGCGTCGCCGGGGAGGTCCGGCTTGAGGTCGTGGACGGAGACGATCATGCCGTAGTGCTCGGCGACCGCGTCCCGGCCGAAGGGCAGGGTGGGGTTGGTGGAGGAGCCGATGACGTTCGCCACGCCGGCCATCTTGAGCACGTTGGGGACGTGTCCGCCGCCGCAGCCCTCGATGTGGAAGGCGTGGATGGTGCGGCCGTCCAGGACGCGCAGGGTGTCCTCGACGGAGAGGCACTCGTTCAGGCCGTCGCTGTGCAGGGCGACCTGTACGTCGTGCTCCTCGGCGACCCGCAGCGCGGTGTCCAGGGCGCGGGTGTGCGCGCCCATGTCCTCGTGGACCTTGAAGCCGGACGCGCCGCCCTCGGCCAGGGCCTCGACCAGCGGGGCGGCGTCCGAGGAGGAGCCGCGGGCGAGGAAGCCGATGTTGACGGGCCAGGCGTCGAACGCGTTGAACGCGTGGCGCAGGGCCCAGGGGGAGTTGACGCCGACGCCCCAGACCGGGCCGAACTCCTGGCCGATGATCGTGGTGACGCCCGCGGCGAGCGAGGCCTCCATGACGCGCGGGGACAGCAGGTGGACGTGGGTGTCGACGGCGCCGGCGGTGGCGATCAGGCCCTCGCCGGAGACGATGCTCGTGCCCGTCCCGACGATGACGTCCACCCCGTCGAGGGTGTCCGGGTTGCCGGCCCGGCCGATCGCGTGGATGCGGCCCTCGCGGATGCCGATGGAGACCTTGCGGATGCCGAGGACGGCGTCGATGACGAGGACGTTGCTGATGACGACGTCGCAGGTGTCGCGGACGGCCGCGGCCTTCAGGTGCAGGCCGTCGCGGGCGGTCTTGCCGAAGCCCGCCAGGAACTCGTCGCCCGGCTTCTGGGCGTCGTACTCGACCCGGACGGTGAGCCCGGAGTCGCCGAGCCGGACCCGGTCCCCGGCGCGGGGTCCGAAGACGCAGGCGTACTCGTGGGGGTCGATGTGCCGGCTGCCCGGCGCGCAGTGGTCGCTGTGCCTGGTCTGCTTGCTCACGCCTGGTCTCCGTCCGCGTGGTCGGTGCCGGGGGCCCGGCCGGCCGGGTCGGTGCTCTCGCCGTGGCCCGCGGCGCCGTCCGCCCGGCCGGTCCGCTCGCCGGCGGCGCCCCCGGCCCCGGCCCCGCCTTCGGCCCCCGGGGCCCGCACGCCCAGGTAGCCGCAGGCGGCGGCGCGGCGCAGGGCCTCTTCCCTGGCGCCCGGAGCGTCCAGCGGGCCGTCGACCAGCCCGGCGAAGCCGATCGCGATGCGGTCGCCGCCGATGGGGACGAGGCCGATCTCGGCCTCGCCGTGCGGGTCGAACCGCACGGACGAGCCCGCGGGCACGCACAGCCGCATGCCGTAGGCCGCGGCGCGGTCGAAGTCGAGGCGGGGGTTCGCCTCGAAGAAGTGGAAGTGGGACGTGACGCTCACCGGCACGGAGGCCGTGTTGCGCACGTGCAGGTGCAGCGCCGGCTCCGGCTGGGGGGCGCCGGGGCCGGGTACGACGGCTCCCGGGGCGTCCTCGCCGAGCGACACCGCGCCCCGGATCGGAGCCGGGACCACCGCGAGGCGGGAACCGTCGTCGAAGACGGCCTCCACGTGCACCTCGGTGACCACGTCGGCGACGCCGGGCAGCACGTCGTCCGCGCCCAGCACGCTGCGGGCCTCCTCGATGGCCTCCGCCAGCCGCTTGCCGTCGCGCGCGGCCTCGCAGACCGTGTCCGCGATGAGCGCGGTGGCCTCCGGGACGTTGAGCTTGAGTCCGCGGGCCCGCCGGGCCCTGGCCAGTTCCGCGGCACTGCGCAGCAGCAGCCGGTCGCGCTCCGTAGGGGTCAGCCGCACGCCGATCCACCACCTTTTGAGTCGAAGAGTTAGAGCATCACTCTAACTCTTCATTTCTCTGTATTGAAGCATTGACCTGAGACATGGGCCTGGCTCACATTGAGTGTCGTTCAAACAAATGCGAACCACCCCCCGCCCTGCCAAGGGAGTCCCCCCATGCCCATCGAACAGCGCGGAGTCGACACCATCCCCGAGGAGGAGCGGACGAGCGGTCCCCGTGACCTGATCTCGATCCTGCTCGGCTCCAACCTCTGCCTCGGCGTGATCGTGTTCGGCTGGCTGCCCCCGTCCTTCGGACTGGGCCTGTGGCCTTCGGTCACCGCCATCGTGACCGGCACGCTGGTCGGAATCGCCTTCACCGCGCCACTGGCGCTGGTGTCCCTGCGCACGGCGACCAACCTCTCCACCTCCAGCGGCGCCCAGTTCGGTGTCCGCGGCCGGCTCGTCGGCTCGGTCGTCGGCCTGCTCCTCGCCCTCGGCTACACGGCGCTCACCCTGTGGATCGGCGGCGACGTGATGGTCGGCACCCTGTCCCGGCTCACAGGACTGCCGGACACGGGTGCCACGCGGGCCGTGATGTACGGCGTACTGGCCGCCTTCACCGTCGTCGGGGCCGTCTTCGGCTACCGGCTGCTGCTGCGCATGAGCAAGGTCCTGTCGATCGGCATGGTGATCCTGCTCGCCGTCGGCATCTACGCCTACTCCCCCGACTTCACCACCGCCGCACCGCCGGAGACCGCCTACCTGCTCGGCTCCTTCTGGCCGACCTGGCTGCTCGCCGCCGTCGCCGCCGGACTCAGCGGCCCCGTCGCCTTCATCACCCTGCTCGGCGACTACACCCGCTACATCTCCCCCCGCGAGCACAGCTCCCGCAAGGTGTTCTGGGCCACCTGTCTCGGCCTGCTGATCGGCCTGCTGATCCCGCAGCTGTTCGGCACCTACACCGCGCTCGCCGCCAAGGCCGGCGCGGAGTACGCCGGGCCCCTCGTCGAGGCCGCGCCGTTCTGGTACCTGCTCCCGCTGCTCGCCGCCGCCGCGGCCGGCTCGGTCGGCAACGCCGGGCTGATGCTCTACTCCATGGGCCTCGACCTCGACGCCATCGTGCCCAGAGCCACCCGGGCCAAGGCCACGCTGGTCGCCGCAAGCGTCGCCACCGGGTTCGTCTTCATCGGCTCCTTCGAGTGGGACGTGCAGTCCGCGATGACCTCGTTCGTCCTGCTGCTGACCGCGATCGGCACCCCGTGGGCCGTGATCACCCTGATCGGCTACGTCCGCTGCCGCGGGCAGTACGACGCCGATGCCCTCCAGGTCTTCAACCGCCGCTCGGTAGGCGGGATCTACTGGTACCGCGCCGGCTGGAACGTCGCCGCGACGCTCTCGTGGGCCGTCGGCGCCGGAGTCGGCCTGCTCGCCGTGACCACCCCCTTCTACGAGGGACCGCTGCTCGCCCTGACCGGCGGCGTGGACTGCTCCTTCGTCCTGTCCGGCCTGGCCGGCGGCCTGGTCTACATGGCCCTGACGTTCCGGACCGCGACCGCACCTGCGCCTGCGCCTGCCGACACGGCCGGCAGGGTGGCGGTCGCCGTCGACTGACGGCGGAGCCGGGACCGGTGCACGAGGCGGGCCCCGGGGGAGATCCCCCGGGGCCCGCGCGACCGGCGCACAGCCACGCGCTAACGGCACTTCAGTGAGGTGGTCGCCTCGTTGGCCGCGGTGTCCAGTGCCTGGATCTGCGGCTGCAGCTGGGTGACCGCGTCCTTGCCCGTGGTGTCGCCCGGCAGGTCCGCGTAGGCCTTCTTGAGGTTCTCCGCGGCCGACGTGACGGCGTCCTTCTCGGCCGACTTCAGTGCCGAGGTGCTCTCCTTGACCTTCTTCCAGTCGTTCTGGACGGCGTCGAACGCCGACTTCAACTGGTCCTTGGTGGCCGTGGCCGGATTGAGCGCCTTGAGCGCGGCGTTGTCCGACTTCAGCTGGACCAGGTTGGTGCACAGCGCGGCGCTGGCCGACGAGGCTGCCTCCTGCGGCGTCGTGCCGTTGTTGCTGGAGCAGGCCGAGGCGCCGAGTACCACGGCCGCGCTGAGCAGGCCGGAGGCAACGAACCGCTTCATGGGGATCCGCCTTCCCGCCGGCCCGAGCGGCCGACGCACGAGAGATTCACGCCGCTGGGGGCGTGCCGTGCCGCCCGGAGCCGGTGTCCGGCGCCGCATGGGCGGGCTTGATCAACGTCGCACGCCGGTCTGTCCACCGCATCTTCGAACGGACCGGATCCGTGCCCCGGCGCAGAGCGGCAGGCGGGGCCGCAGGACCCGCGGGCAAGGGCGCGGGCGGCCGCCGCGCCCGTGGCGGGCGACGGCGCGAAGGAGCACCGGCGTACCCCCGTACGGGTGGCACGGACAGGTGCGGCCGCACCGCCCGGCGGGGCGGGCCCCGGACACGCGAAGAGGCCCCGGCCTTCCCGGCCAGGACCTCTTCTTCGTTTTCTTCGTTGCGGGCGCGCCGCGGACTAGCCGAGCGGGTGCATCCAGCCGTGGGTGTCGGCCCGGTGGCCGGTCTGGAGGTCGAGCAGCGCCTTGCGGAGCTTCATGGTGACCTCGCCGGGCTCGCCGTTGCCCTGGGTCCAGTTGGCGCGCTCGGACTTGACCGAGCCGACCGGGGTGATGACGGCGGCGGTGCCGCAGGCGAACACCTCGGTCAGGGTGCCGTTCTCGTTGTCGCGCTTCCAGTCCTCGGTGGAGATGCGTCCCTCCTCGGCGGTGTAGCCGAGGTCGCGGGCGATGGTGAGGAGGGAGTCGCGGGTGATGCCCGGCAGGAGCGAGCCGGTCAGTTCCGGGGTGACGATGCGGTCGCCGTACACGAAGTACAGGTTCATGCCTCCCATCTCCTCGATCCAGCGGTGCTCGACCGCGTCGAGCCAGACCACCTGGTCGCAGCCGTGCGAGGCGGCCTGGGCCTGGGCCACGAGGGAGGCGGCGTAGTTGCCGCCGGTCTTGGCCGCGCCCGTACCGCCCTTGACGGCGCGGACGTACTCCTCGGAGAGCCAGACGGAGACGGGCTTCACGCCACCGGGGAAGTACGCGCCGGCGGGCGAGGCGATGACCATGAAGAGGAACTCGTTGGCCGGGCGGACGCCCAGGCCGACCTCGGACGCGAACATGAACGGCCGCAGGTACAGCGAGGCTTCGCCGGAGGAGGGAACCCAGGCGGCGTCCTGCTTGATGAGCGCGTCGCAGGCCTCGATGAAGAGCTCCTGCGGCAGCTCCGGCATCGCCATGCGGCGGGCGGAGGCCTGGAAGCGCTCGGCGTTGGCCTGCGGGCGGAAGGTGGCGACGGTGCCGTCGGGCTGGCGGTACGCCTTGAGGCCCTCGAAGATCGTCTGCGCGTAGTGCAGGGTCATGTTCGCCGGGTCGATCGCCAGCGGCGCGTACGGGACCAGCTCGGCGTCGTGCCAGCCGCGGCCCTCGGTCCACTTGATCGTCACCATGTGGTCGGTGAAGTGGCGGCCGAAGCCGGGGCTGGCCAGGATCGCCTCGCGCTCCGCATCGGACAGCGGGTTCGAGGAGGGCTTGAGCTCGATCGTGGGCGTCGTCATGAGTGCTTGTCCTTCACCGGTTGTGTATGGCGGACCGCGCTCACGGCGTACTAGGACGTCCGAGCTTCCCCGCATTCCGCGGTCTCGCGTTCGATTATCGCGCGCAAGGTGCCTTCGGTGAAGCGGGTGAATGCGGCCCAGGGGAGATGGTGGCACCCAGGGCCGCACAGGAAAAGCCGCCGGGTGCGTTGGTCGCATGACCCGGCGGCTTCCTGATGTGGAGCTGCCGGGTCAGCCGGCTACTCGAGCGGCGAGGGCGTCGCCGATCTGGTCGGTGGTGCGGGAGGTGCCGTCGCGCTCCGCCAGGTCGGCGGAGACCGCGTCCTCGATGCGGACGGCCTGGTCCTCGTAGCCGAGGTGGCGCAGCAGGAGGGCGACGGACAGGATCGTCGCGGTCGGGTCGGCCTTGCCGGTGCCCGCGATGTCCGGGGCCGAGCCGTGGACGGGCTCGAACATGGACGGGAAGTCGCCGGTCGGGTTGATGTTCCCGGAGGCGGCGAGGCCGATTCCGCCGGTCACGGCGGCGGCCAGGTCGGTGAGGATGTCACCGAAGAGGTTGTCCGTCACGATGACGTCGAAGCGCTCGGGCTGCGTGACGAAGAAGATCGTCGCGGCATCGACGTGCAGGTAGTCGGTGGTGACCTCGGGGTACTCCTGGCCGACCTTGTCGAAGATGTTCTTCCACATGTGGCCCGCGTACACGAGGACGTTGTTCTTGTGGACCAGCGTCAGCTTCTTGCGCGGCCGGGAGTTGGCCCGCTCGTACGCGTCACGGACGACGCGCTCCACGCCGTACGCGGTGTTGATGCTGACCTCGGTGGCCACCTCGGCGGGCGTACCGGTGCGCAGGCTGCCGCCGTTGCCGGTGTACGGGCCCTCGGTGCCCTCGCGGACCACGACGAAGTCGATCTCCGGACGGCCGGCGAGCGGGGTGGCCGTGTTCGGGAAGAGCTTCGACGGGCGCAGGTTGATGAAGTGGTCGAACGCGAAGCGGAGCTTGAGCAGCAGGCCGCGCTCCAGAACGCCCGACGGGACCGACGGGTCGCCGATGGCGCCCAGCAGGATCGCGTCGTGGTGCCTGAGGGCCTCGAGCTCCGCGTCCGGGAGGGTCTCACCGGTGCGGTGCCAGCGCGTGGCGCCGAGGTCGTACTGCTTGGTCTCCAGCTTCACATCCTGGGGCAGGACCGCGGTAAGGACCTTGAGGCCCTGAGCCACGACTTCCTGGCCGATGCCATCACCGGGGATCACTGCGAGATTGATGCTGGTCGACATGTCGGAACCGTACTCCCTGTCCCAGCCCTCAGACATATTGCGTCCACCATGTGGACGCAATATGTCCCCGGTCCGGGCCTCGCTCAGTGGCCGGTCGAGCCGCCGTTGTCACGGCGGTCGAGGGCGCGCTGGAGGGCGGCTGCGGCGTTCTTGCGGTCGGCGTCGGCGGTGGAGGAGTGGCGGACGCGGCGGGCTGCGGTGGATGCGGTCATGGTGATCGACTCCTTGAGATCACGGCGTGGCGGGGCCACGGATGAGGGGTTCCTTCAAGGCGCCGGAAGGGGCGGGGAGCTGTGCGCCGCAGGGGTTGCCTGCCAGGGGCGCGCGCTCTCGGCCGCCATTCGCCGGATCGGCGAGACGTTCGGCTTCTACAAAGCTAGGGCAGGTCCCGCTGTATGTCTCCGCAATTACTCGGACTTCCTACTATCTGAGACGCGCAACCCCTCGGAAGGCCCTTCCCGGGAGTCCGATTCAGCGCGTCTCGGAGCGAAGTTCCCTGATCAGAGCCCTTACGCCGAGGGTGGCAGCGAATTCCGGCGTGGTGACGTATCCCACGCGTCTCACCGGCCCCGAAGGGCCCAGTCCGGTGATGTCCACGGCCTCCGTGGCCTCGCGGAGCGACAGCTCGGGCAGGATCGCCATGCCGAGCCCGCGCCCGACCATGGTGAGCACCATCCCGTCGTCCTCGGCCTTGACGGTGGCGCGCGGGATCCAGTCCTGGGCCTGCCACCAGTCGCGGGTGTACGAGCCGCAGTTCTCGTCCCAGTCCAGCAGCGGCAGCGCCTTCGGGTCCGGGTGCCCGGCCGGGTGGACCAGCGCGTACGCCTCCTCCCGGAGCAGCCCGGTCAGCAGGCCCGCCGCGCCGGCCTCCGGTACGGGCCCGGCCGCGTTCAGCGTGGCGATGCCGAGGTCGGCGCGGCCGGCGGCCACCTCCCCGGCCGTGCCGGCGCCGAGCTCGCGCACCACCCGGACCTCGGGGCGCAGGCCCGGGTGGCGGGCCGCGAGCCGCTCCAGGGCCGGGGGCAGCAGGTGCAGGGCCGCACTGCGGAACGCCGCGATGCGCAGCACCCCCTCCGCCGCGTCCGGATGCGGCGCAGCCCGGCCGGCGCCGCGCGCCTCCGCGCCGAGGACCTCGTACAGCCGCAGGATCCGGCGGGCGAGGCCGACGGCCCGCTCCCCCGCAGGCGTGGCCGAGGCGCCGGTGCGCCCGCGCTCGAAGAGCACCGCGCCGATCTTGGCCTCGCTGCCGCGCACGGAATGCGACACCGCCGACTGGGTGAGACCGAGCCGGGCGGCCGCGGCGGAGAAGCCACCGGTCTCGGCGACGGCGACCAGGACGCGGAGTTCGTGCGGAGCGAGCTCGGCCACGGCGGCTCTCACCTCGTTCTATGAGCGGTGTTCATGGATGTGCGGCTTCCATGAACGCAACCCTCTGCCCGGGCCGGTGATTCCTTCCTAACGTCCTCGCCATGACCACGAACCACACCGCTCACGCCGTCCACCAGATCGCCCGCCCCGCCGGCTTCCCCGCCGCGACCGACTTCGCTTACGTCGAGACCCCGGTCCCCTCCCCCGCCCCGGGCACCGCCCTGGTGCAGAACCTGCTGCTCTCGGTGGACCCGTACCACCGCGGGCTGATGGACGGCGGCGAGGGCGGCTTCGAGCTGAACACCCCGCTGGAGGGCCGCTCGGTGGGCCGGGTGCTCGCCTCCCGCGACCCGGGGCTGCGCGAGGGCGACCTGGTCTTCCACCGCGAGGGCTGGCGTACGCACGCCCTCGTCACGCTCGGCGTGAACGGCACCCGGAAGCTGCGCGGCCACGAGGGCGTCCCGTTGGAGGCGCACCTGAGCATCCTCGGCGGGACCGGCCTGACCGCCTACGCCGCGCTGACCCGGACCGCGGCCCTGCGCGCGGGCGAGGACCTCTTCGTCTCCGCCGCCGCGGGCGGGGTCGGCACCGCGACCGGCCACATCGCGCGGCTGCTGGGCGCCGGCCGGATCATCGGCAGCGCGGGCTCGGCGGCGAAGGTCCGCCACCTCACCGGCGTGCTCGGCTTCGACGCGGCGTTCGACTACCACGACGGGCCGGTCGGCGAGCAGCTCGCGCAGGCCGCGCCCGACGGCATCGACGTGTACGTGGACAACGTGGGCGGGGACCACCTGGCGGGCGCCATCGACGTGCTGCGCGAGTACGGGCGGATCGCCTGGGTCGGCGGGATCTCGATGTACAACGGGGACCGCTCGCCGGCCGCGCCGC
Organism: Streptomyces sp. NPDC050448; assembly: GCF_040655295.1. NCBI lineage: Bacteria > Bacillati > Actinomycetota > Actinomycetes > Kitasatosporales > Streptomycetaceae > Streptomyces > Streptomyces sp. NPDC050448. The sequence continues at coordinate 15,851 of NZ_JBFAJR010000018.1, forward strand.
GCAACCTCTTCGAGGTCGTCCACAAGTCGTTGCGCCTGGAAGGGGTATTGGTTCGCAATCACACCAATCTGCAGGACGAGCTGGAGGACTTCCTGGTCCCCCACCTGCGCAGCGGCCGCGTGGGCACGGACACCACCGTTGTCCAGGGAATCGATCACACGGTGGACGCCTTCCTGGGCATGCTGCGAGGGGACAATCTGGGCAAGATGCTCGTCCGTCTCGGCGATTGATTCCAGCCAACCGGATGTTCACCGACTTCTTACCGCAGGGATGTAGACCTTTGACCCGGCGCCCGCCACTCTTTCCGTCAATGTGCCAGCGGGGCACGTGAGTTGGAGGCGAGTAGCCAGTGACACCGATCAGCCGCAGAGGATTTGTGGGAATCGGCGCCGGGCTGATGGCCGGAGCCGCCCTGCCGGCGATCGCGCCGACGTCGGCGGCCGCGGCCGCCGCGAGCGGCACGATCACCGACGTGAAGCACGTGGTGATCCTCATGCAGGAGAACCGCAGCTTCGACCACTACTTCGGCAAGCTGAAAGGTGTCCGCGGCTTCGGCGACCGCGCCGCCGGAAACATCCCGGGCGGCTGGGGCATGTTCAACCAGTACAACTGGGGCGGCCGCCAGTACCCGTGGAAGCTCAGCGCCACCCCGCCGGCGGGCGGCGTCGACGGCGAGACCCTCGCCCAGTGCAACGGCGACCTCCCGCACAGCTGGACCTCGCAGCACGCCGCCTGGAACAACGGCCGGATGGACAACTGGGTCACCGGCGTCGGCAATACCCGCACCCTCGGCTACCTGGACCGCGGCGACATACCGTTCCACTACGGGCTCGCCGACAACTACACGATCTGCGACGCGTACTTCTGCTCCACGCTGAGCGCGACCGGGCCGAACCGCACCTTCCTGTGGAGCGGCACGGTCGACGCGGGCAGCAAGGACGGCGGCGACGAGTCCGGGCTGACCTGGGAGACGTACGCGGAGGCCCTCCAGCGGGCCGGCATGAGCTGGAAGGTCTACCAGAACGCCCAGGACAACTACGGCGACAACGGTCTGGCCTACTTCAAGAAGTTCACGGACGCGGCGCCCGGCAACCCGCTGTGGGACCGCGGCATGGGCTCCGTCCCGAAGGTCACCGGCTCCACCCCCGACGACATCGCTGCCGCCATCCGCGCGGACGTCGTCGCCGGCACCCTGCCCCAGGTCTCCTGGGTCGTCGCGAACGAGGCCTTCTCGGAGCACCCGTACGCCCCGCCCGGCGACGGCGCGCACTTCGTGGACCTCGTCTACCGGGCGCTGGCCGCGAACCCGGAGGTCTTCGACTCCACCGTCCTCTTCCTGAACTACGACGAGAACGACGGCTTCTTCGACCACGTCCCGCCGCCGGTCGCCCCGCCCGGCACCCCGGGCGAATACATCGACGGCACCCCGATCGGCCTCGGCTTCCGCGTGCCCATGCTGGTCATGTCCCCGTGGACGCGCGGCGGCTGGGTCAGCTCGGAGGTCTTCGACCACACCTCGGTGCTCCGCTTCATGGAGACCTGGACGGCGGCCCTCGGCACCCCGGCGACCTGCCCGAACATCAGCGCCTGGCGCCGCAAGGTGACCGGCGACCTGACGGGCGTCTTCGACTTCGCCCGCCCGGTGTACGGGGTGCCGTCCGGGCTGCCCCCGACCGCGAAGGTCATCGGCCAGTCGACCTGCGGCCCGCTCCCCAACCCGGTGCCGCAGGACAACGCGCTCCCGGCGCAGGAGGCCGGGACCCGCCCGGCGCGGGCCCTTCCGTACCAGGTGAACGGCAATCTGGACCGCTTCGAGTTCGGCGCGGCCGGCCAGCTCCTGGCCTGGTTCTCGATGACCAACCAGGGGGCGCAGGCGAAGCGGGCGGCGCACTTCTCGATCCACCCGCACCAGTACCGGGACACGGCGGCCTGGCAGTACACGGTCGACCCGGGGGCGACGTCGACCGACTACTTCAGCATCGGGTTCGGCAGCGGCTCAGGAAAGTACGACATCTCGATGTACGGGCCGAACCGCTTCCTGCGCCGGTTCATCGGCGACGCGTCGAAGGCGGGCAAGGCGATCGAGGTGGCGTCCCGCTTCGCGGTGGAGCCGGGCACGGGCAAGACGGCGGTCTACTTCAAGATGACGAACACGTCGGCCGCCCCCGTCACCTTCACGATCCGCTCGAACGCCTACCGCTCGGACGGCCCGTGGACCTACACCGTCCCGGCGAACTCCTCGCGCGAGGACTACTTCAACGCCGTCGCCTACAACAAGGGCTGGTACGACTTCACGATCCTCGCGGACAACGACGGCACCTGGTCGCGCCGCTACACGGGCCACATCGAGACGGGCGCGCCCAGCATCTCGGGCTGACGGCCGGGCCGAGGGGCCGGGCTGACTGGCCTGGCCGGCGGCCTACAGGACGTCCCCGTCGCGCCAGTCGAAGTCCAGCCGCCCGGCGGGGTCGTCCAGGACCCCGCCGGGCGGGAACCACACGTAGGTGGAGCCCTCCTCGCCGGCGAGCCTCTCGGGCCCCTGCGGTCCCAGGACCCCGATCTGCCCGCCCCACACGGCCCAGCCGCGGGCCGCGTACAGCCGGGCCCCTTCTTCGGAGGCCGACAGCGCCCCGAGCGCGTAGGCCCGCCCGATGACTCCTTCCAGCCCGGCCATGACCTGCCCGCCGAGACCGCGCCGGCGCCGGTCCGCCCGTACGGCCACGCCCTCGACGTATCCGGTCCGCAGGGCCCGCCCCCGGTACAGGACCCGGCGCTGCACCACGCTCCCGTGGGCGACGAGCTCCCCGCCCTCGCGCACGAGCACGTGCATGCCGCCGAGCGCGTGCTCGAAGTCCTCGTCGGCGAAGTCCCCGTCGAAGGCCCGGTCGAGCAGCTCCCGCAGCTCGCGGAGCTCGCCGCTCCCGAGCTGGGAGGTGTGCCGCAGGAGGATGCTCATGCCCGGACGGTATCAATGCCCGCCGAGCCGCCGCCGGAGCGCATCCAGCCGGTCCGGTCCCAGCCCGGCGGCGCGCAGGTAGGCCTCCGCGTCCAGCCACTCGGCGGCCTCGCGGGCCAGCTCGTGGACGGTGGTGCCGAGGCCGGCCACGTACGCCTCGATCTCGGCGGAGTCGTACGGGCGCCCCTGCGCGGCGTGCATCGCCCGCACCCGGGGCTCGCTCAGCCCGTGGTCCGCGGCGATCTCCTCGGGGCCGGCACCGGCCAGCCCCAGCAGGACCAGCGCGATGATCCCCGTACGGTCGCGGCCCAGTCCGCAGTGGAAGGCCACTCCCCCGGGAGGGGCCTCGGCGATCGCGCGGGCGACGGCGGCCACGCGGTCCGGGAAGCGTTCCAGGAAAGGCCGGAAATACGCGGGGGTGCCGAAACCCGGAGTCCCCCACCAGACGTCCCAGAAGTCCCGGTGCTCGATCCCGTCGAGGGGGATCCGCACCGTGGTCAGCCCGGTCGGCCGGGCGCAGTGGTCCACTGCGACCTCGTCGTCGTTGCGCAGGTCGACGACGGTCCGTATGCCGTGCGCGGACAGGGTGGTCCAGCCGCGCGCGGTGAGCGCGTCGAGCCGGTCGGCGCGGACGGCGGCCCCCGGCACGACCCGCCCCAGACCCCCCAGATCCCGCACGTTGAAGCAGCCGTCCCACTCCAGGATTCGACCGGTGACCGCCAGTCCCATAGCCCCCCTGTCAGTACACAACGGACAGTGGGTCATGACGCGGCCCTGGCCCCGCACGGTTCCCCGCGTGAAGATCTGACCATGTCGCGCGAAACCCAGCAGTGGACCCCGACCCACGGCGAGCCGTATCGCCCCGTCGCCTACCGGCCCGAGCGGATGCCGAGCGGGCAATCGCTCGCGCGCTCCGCGGAGTTGCGGGCGCGCATGGACGAGCGGCGCACCGTCCGCCGGTTCTCCCCCGACCCCGTCCCGGAGCAGGTCGTCCGGGATGCCGTCGCGTGCGCCGCGACCGCGCCGTCGGGGGCCCACCAGCAGCCGTGGACCTTCGTCCTCATCAAGGACCCGGCCGTGCGCCGGCAGATCCGCGACGCCGCCGAGCAGGAGGAGCTGATCTCCTACGACGGCCGCCTCGGCGACGAATGGCTCGCCGCCCTGCGCCCCCTGGGCACGGATGCCGTGAAGACCCACCTCACCGACGCCCCGGCCCTGATCGTGGTGTTCCAGCAGCGCTACTGGCTCGGCCCGGACGGCACGAAGCGCAAGCACTACTACGTCGACGAATCGGTCGGCATCGCGGTCGGCATGCTCCTGACCGCCCTCCATCTCAGCGGCCTCGCGGCCCTGATCCACACCCCGAGCCCGATGCGCTTCCTCTCCCACGTCCTGCACCGCCCGGAGAACGAAAAGGCCTTCGCCGTCATCCCGGTCGGCTACCCGTCGGACGACTGCGAGGTCCCGGACGTCATCCGCAAATCCCTCGACCAGGTCATGACCGAGGTCTAGGGGGTGTCCGGCACGCAGGCTGACGTAGGCCCCCGCCCATCGCGATCTCTCCTGGGAACCAGGGAGCGTCGCGTGGATGCTCGGCGATGCCGTGCGGCCTGTTCGCCAGCCCACTCCGACGTAGCCGCAGCACGTCCAGCGCACTGGCATGGGCCGGATCTCCGCCTCGGCACGCCCAGGAGGCCTCCGTAGTGTTCGTCGATGTGCGGCAGGACCGCCGCGAGCACCCGGTCGGCCCTTGCGGGGTGCAGTTCGAGGAGTCGAAGGCCCGCTGTTCCGCGCTGCGCGCGTCGGGTACGGGCTGGTGCCTGGTGATCGGGCCGTCGGCGGCCCACTGCGCGAGGCCACGGGCCTGGCGCGTACGCCCTCCAGTACGCCAAGGCCGGCGGAGCGGGGCGGGTCGTCGCCGCGGTGAGCAGCGCCGGCAAGGCGGACTTCGTCCGCGGCCTGGGCGCCGACGAGGTCGTGCTGTACGAGGAGGCCGCCTGGGGCGACCCGTACGACGTGGTCCTCGACGGCGTCGGCGGCGACCTGCTCGGCCCCGCCGTACGGGCCCTCGCGCCCGGCGGGCGGCTGGTGGCCTTCGGCTCCGGCGGCGGCACGGTGGAGGCGTACGAGCTCCTGGTCCGCGGCGCGCCGGTGACCGGCTTCCAGATGGCGGTCATCGCCCGCGGCAGGCCCGAGCTGTACGGGCGCTGGCGCGCCGAGCAGTGGGATCTGTACCGCGCCGGCACCCTGCGGGCCACCGTGCACGAGGAGATCCCGCTCGCCGAGGCCGCCCGCGCGCACCGGATCACCGAGGAGCGGCGCAACCTCGGCAAGGTGGTGCTGATCCCCTGACGGGGGCAACTGGAACCGCCCCCGATCCGGACTTGGGGGTACCGGAACGGGGGCGGGGTTCAGCGGGGCAGGATCAGCCCATGTGCGGGTACGGGTAGTCCGTCGGCGCGACCAGGGTCTCCTTGATGGAGCGCGTCGAGGTCCAGCGCTGCAGGTTGCTCGCCGCGCCCGCCTTGTCGTTCGTACCCGAGGCACGGCCGCCGCCGAAGGGCTGCTGGCCGACGACGGCGCCGGTCGACTTGTCGTTGATGTAGAAGTTGCCCGCGGCGAAGCGGAGCTTCTCCATCGCGTCCGCGGCCGCGTAGCGGTCGGCGGCGATGATCGAGCCGGTCAGCGCGTACGCCGAGACGGACTCCATCTGCGCCAGCATCTCGTCGAACTTCTCGTCCTCGTAGACGTGCACGGCGAGGATCGGGCCGAAGTACTCGGTCGTGAAGACCTCGTTCTCCGGGTCGGTGCACGCGATGACGGTCGGGCGGACGAAGTAGCCCTCCGAGTCGTCGTACGTGCCGCCCGCGACGATCGTGCAGGTCGGGTCGGCCTTGGCGCGGTCGATCGCGGCCTTGTTCTTGGCGAACGAGCGCTCGTCGATGACGGCACCGATGAAGTTCGTCAGGTCGCGGACGTCGCCCATGGCGATGCCGTCGACCTCGGCCGCGAAGGCCTCCTTGAAGCCGTCGTTCCAGATCGAGGCCGGGACGTAGGCGCGCGAGGACGCCGAGCACTTCTGGCCCTGGAACTCGAAGGAGCCGCGGGTCAGGGCGGTCTTCAGGACGGCGCGGTCCGCCGACGGGTGCGCGACGACGAAGTCCTTGCCGCCGGTCTCGCCTACCAGGCGCGGGTAGGACTTGTACTTCTCGATGTTGTTGCCGACCGTCTTCCACAGGTACTGGAAGGTCTTGGTCGAGCCGGTGAAGTGGATGCCGGCCAGCTCGGGGTGGTTCAGGGCCACCTCGGACACGGCGATGCCGTCGCCCGTCACCAGGTTGATGACGCCCTTCGGCAGGCCGGCCTCCTCCAGGAGCTCCATCAGGAGGACCGCGGAGTGGGTCTGCGTCGGGGACGGCTTCCAGACGACCACGTTGCCCATCAGGGCGGGGGCGGTCGGCAGGTTGCCGGCGATGGCCGTGAAGTTGAACGGCGTGATCGCGTAGACGAAGCCCTCGAGCGGGCGGTGGTCGCTGCGGTTCCACACGCCGGCGGAGTTCGCGACCGGCTGCTCGGCCAGGATCTGGCGGGCGAAGTGGACGTTGAAGCGCCAGAAGTCGACGAGCTCGCACGGGGTGTCGATCTCGGCCTGCTGGGCGGTCTTCGACTGGCCCAGCATGGTGGAGGCGGCCAGCTTCTCGCGCCACGGGCCGGACAGCAGCTCGGCGGCGCGCAGGATGATCGCGGCGCGGTCGTCGAAGGACATCGCGCGCCAGGCCGGGGCGGCGGCCAGGGCGGCGTCGACGGCCTCCTGGGCGTCGGCCTGCGTGGCGTTGGCGAAGGTGCCGAGCACGGATTTGTGGTCGTGCGGCTGGACCACGTCGAAGCGCTCGCCCCCGCCCATGCGCTTGACGCCGTTGATCGTCATCGGCAGGTCGATCGGGTTCTCGGACAGCTGCTTGAGCTGTGCTTCGAGACGCGCACGCTCCGGGCTGCCGGGGGCGTACGAGTGGACCGGCTCGTTGACCGGCGCGGGGACCTGGGTCACAGCATCCATGGGGCTGGTAACTCCTTGACCTAGTTCTTGGCTAGTTCTTGGTGATCATCGAGCGGAGGAAGAACAGGAGGTTGGCCGGCTTCTCGGCGAGGCGCCGCATGAAGTAGCCGTACCAGTCCGTCCCGTACGCGGTGTAGACGCGCATGCGGTGACCCTCGGCGGCGAGCCGCAGGTGCTCCTCGCTGCGGATGCCGTAGAGCATCTGGAACTCGTACTCGTCCAGCTTGCGCCCCGCCTTGCGGGCGAGCTCCTGGGCGATGGCGATCAGGCGCGGGTCGTGGGACCCGATCATCGGATAGCCCTCGCCCTCCATCAGCGTCTTCAGGATGCGGACGTACGCCTTGTCGATCTCGCCCTTGTCCTGGTACGCGACCTCGGCGGGCTCCTTGTACGCGCCCTTCACGATCCGGACGCGGCTGCCGGCGGCGGCCAGGCGTCGGGCGTCGGCCTCGGTGCGGAAGAGGTACGCCTGGATCACGCAGCCGGTCTGCGGGAAGTCCCGGCGCAGCTCCTCGTGGATGGCGAACATCGAGTCGAGGGTGGTGTGGTCCTCGGCGTCCAGTGTGACGGTGGTGCCGATGGCCGCGGCGGCCTCGACGACCGGGCGGACGTTGGCGAGCGCGAGCTCGTGGCCGCCCTCCAGCGCCTGGCCGAACATCGACAGCTTGACGGACATCTCGACCGTCTCGCCCAGCTGCAGGGCCGCCAGGTGCTCGATGAGCTCGAGGTAGGCGTCACGCGCGGCGTGGGACTGCTCCACGGTGGTGATGTCCTCGCCCACCACGTCGAGCGTGATCTCGAGGCCCTGCTGCGTGAGGTTCTTGACGATCGGGATGACCTGGTCGACCGTCTCGCCGGGGATGAACCGGTTCACCACGGGCTTGGTCACCGGGGCGGCAGAGACGATTCGGCGCATCTTGTCGCTGCGCGAAGCGGCGAGGATCGCGGGACCCAGCACGGGGCACCTCCAACAGGTGGCAGAAGCAGCTATACGGTCCGCGCGGGGGTGAGCGGGGGCCGTAAGGAAAACGCAAGTAAAACCACCGTGAAACCTAAGGATCGCTTTGATCCTCTGCCATCGACAGCTGTCACGCATCCGTGTCCCCGATCTCATACATCTGTCTGAAGACCGGGTGTCCGGGTGGGAGAATGTCCGGGTGAAGGGCGATTACCAGGACCTGGTGGATGAGATCTCGGCGCTTCTCGGCGCCCCGGCGACGCTGGAGAACCGGGACTTCCGCCTCATCGCCTTCGGCGCGCACGACAGCGACGACGACCTCACGATGGACCCGGTCCGCACCCGCTCGATCCTGACCCGGCAGTCGACGGCGGCCGTGCGCGCCTGGTTCGAGGGCTTCGGCATCGCGCGGGCCACGGGGCCGGTACGGATCCCGGCGGCGCCGGACGCGGGGGTCCTCCGGGGGCGGATCTGCCTGCCGGTGCGGTACCGGGGGATCGTGCAGGGCTACGTATGGCTCCTCGACCAGGAGCCGGGCCCCGGGCCGGAGGTCCTGGCGGCGGCCATGGAGGTGGCCGAGCGGATCGGGATCCTGCTCGCCGAGGAGGCGAAGGCGGGGGCCGGCCTGGCCCGGGAGTTCCGGGCGGTGCTCACCGCCGGACGGGGCTGGCAGCAGGACATGGCGGTGGCCGCGCTCCGGGTGGCGCTGGGTCCGGGGGCGGACGGGCTGCACGCGGTGGTGTGCGTGACGCCGTGGGCCGATGAGGCCCCGGCGTCGGTCCCGGGCGCGGCGGCGGTGTGCACCGTCCCCTGGCCGGGGCGCGACGACGGCAGCGGGGAGGACGGGGTCGGATCGGGCCCCGCGGCCGAAGGCGGCTTCGGGGCCGGGTTCGGCTCCGGGTTCGGCTCCGGGTTCGGCTCCGGCTCCGGCTCCGGGACCGGAGCGAAGGCCGGGTCCAAGGCCGGGTCCAGGAGCGGACCGGCCGCCGGCGCCGGAGACCGGGCGGACCGAAAGGCCGGCCAGGCCCTCGCCGTGCTGGTCAGGCTCCGCTCGGCGGAGGTGCTCGTCCCCGCCGTGGGCGTCGCGACCCGGCTGCTGCCCCACGGCGCCGCGCCGGCCAAGGGCGAGCCCCGAGCCCAGCCGGGCCGTCCGGCGGCGGACGGCCGGGGGACGGGGAACGGCCTCGCGGCCGCCGGGACTGCCGGTGCCGCCGGGACTACTGGGGCCGCCGGGACTGCCGGGGGTTCGAGTGCCGCCGCGGCCCCGGCCCCCCGGCCGCACACGGGGCCCACCGCCGGGATCGCCGAGCCCCGCCGGGGTCTGACGGCCCTGGCCGACGCCTGGGCGCAGGCCTCGGCGGCGGCGCAGGCGGCCGCGGCCCAGCCCCGGTTCGGCCCGGTGGCCCAGTGGTCGGCGATCGGCCCGTACCGGATGCTGGCGGCCCTCGCGGCCGCCGACCGGGCGGGCGACCCGGCGACCCGGGTCCTGCTCGGCCCCGCGCACCGGGAACTCGCCCGGACCGCCGAGCTGTTCCTGGACTGCGCGGGCCAGGCGGGCCGCGCGGCGGCCGCCCTCGGCATCCACCGCCAGACCCTGTACTACCGGCTCGCCCGGGTGGAGCAGCTGACCGGCCTGGACCTGGCCGAGGGCGAGGACCGCCTGCTGCTCCACATGGCCCTCAAGGCGGCCCGCCTGCACGGCTGAACGAGAGCGCGCCTGCGCCCTCGTACGCACGGCGCCCGCGGCTCAGGCGGAGTCGCCGCCCTTGCCCTTCATCAGCATCTCCGCGGCGCGCCGCATGCCCTCCGTCAACTCCTCGGCGGTGAGCGCGCCTTCCGGGTTGAACAGCCACTGCGCCATCACACCGGTCAGCAGGGCCTCGTACAGCCCGCCGAGCGTCCGCTCGTCCCGCTCGTCGAGGTCCTCCTCGGGAAGGCCGGCGAGCAACGCGACGAGCCCCCTGCGGCCCTCCCCCTGCGAGGCCGTCAGCATCGCCCGCAGCTCCGGCAGCCGGTCACGGCTGAGCGCGACCTCCATGCTGGCCGCCCAGATCGGGGACGACTCCTCCTGATGGCCGATCACGCCTTCCCATACGGAGCGGAAGCGTTCCAGCGAGCCGCCCTCGCCGGTGACCTCCGGCGAGAAGGAGTCGCCCCACTCCTGTGCGAGTTCGGTGTAAGCCTGCGTCAGCAGGGCGTCCTTCGAACCGTAGTGGTAGCCGATCGACGCCAGGTTCGCGCCGGAGGCGTTGACGATGTCGCGCGCGGTCGTCCGCACGAAACCCTTCTCGACCAGGCACTTCTTGGCACCTTCGAGCAGATCTTCACGGTGTCCCATGCCCTCACCGTATCAAGACAGCCGTCACAGACAGCAGTCCTATACACCCGTACTAGACAAGTGTTTATGACGCTTGTACATTGCTGCTCATGACGAACTCCGCAGCGCGCCTCGCCGGCCGCCGGGAATGGACCGCCTTCACCGTCCTCCTCCTGCCCCTGCTCCTGGTCTCCATGGACGTCTCCGTCCTCTACTTCGCCATCCCGGCCATCACCCAGGAGCTCGACCCGAGCGCCACCCAGCAGCTCTGGATCTTCGACAGCTACGCCTTCGCCCTCGCGGGGCTGCTCATCACCATGGGTTCGCTCGGTGACCGGATCGGCCGCCGCAAGCTGCTGCTGACCGGCGCGGCCGCCTTCGGGCTCGCCTCCGTCGGCGCCGCCTACGCCACCAGCGCCGAGATGCTGATCGCGGCCCGCGTGCTGCTCGGCATCGGCGGCGCGACCCTGATGCCCTCCACGCTGGCGCTCGTACGCAACCTCTTCCAGGACGCCAAGCAGCGCGGCCAGGCCATCGCCATCTGGTCCGGGGCCATGACCGGCGGCATCGCCCTGGGCTCGGTGCTGAGCGGCGTGATGCTGAACCACTTCTGGTGGGGCTCCGTCTTCCTGATCAACGTGCCCGCGATGCTGCTCCTGCTGATCCTCGTCCCGGTGCTGGTCCCGGAGTTCAAGGACCCGGCCCCCGGCCGCTTCGACCTGCTGAGCGTCCCGCTGTCGACGGCCGCCGTGCTCCCGGTCGTGTACGGCCTCAAGGAGATCGCCGCCGAGGGCCTCGAGCCGCTCTACGCGCTCTCCGTGGCGGCGGGCCTGGCCTTCGGGTTCGTCTTCGTCCGCCGCCAGCGCACCCGTGACGACGCCATGGTCGGCCGGGCCCTCTTCCGGGGCCGCGGATTCGGGGCGGGGATCGCCCTCAACACCATCGCCGCCTTCGCCATGATGGGCTCGGCCTACTTCACCACCCAGTACCTGCAGTCGGTGCTCGGCATGGGCACGCTGGAGGCCGCCCTGTGGAGCCTCGCCCCCTCGCTCGTCATCGGCGCCGCCGCCCCGGTCAGCGCGGCCCTGGCCCAGAAGACCGACCGGGCGTACGTCATCGCCGGCGGCTTCGTCCTCGCCGCCGTCGGATTCACCCTGATCGGCCTGGTCGGCAACGACTCCCTGTGGCTGCTGCTGACCGGCGCCGGCGTGCTGGCCTGCGGCCTCGTCACCGTGATGTCCCTGGTCTCCGACATGGCCCTCGCCTCGGCCCCCGCCGAGAAGGCCGGTTCCGCCGCCTCCCTGCTGGAGACCGGATCGGAGTTCGGCGGGGCGCTCGGCATGGCCGTCCTGGGCAGCCTCGGCACCGCCGTCTACCGCTCCGATCTGCCGGGTGCGGAGCCTGCCGTACGGGAGACCCTGGGCGGCGCCGTCGCCACCGCCGAGCGGCTCGGCGGTCCGGCGGGCGAGCAGGTGCTGGCCCTGGCCCGCGCCGCCTTCGTCCACGGCATGCAGTACGCCGCCTGGGGCGGCGCGGCCCTGCTGCTCGCGGCCGGCGTCCTCGCGGTGGCCCTGATGCGGGGGCTCGGCGCCCCGGCCCCCGCCCCGGCCGTGGAGCCCGCCGAGGGGACTCCCGGGCAGGGCGCGGTCCTGGCGGGCTGAGCCCCGTACGGTCGGCGGAGCAGCGGAACACGAGGAAGGGCCCGGGGAGATCCCCGGGCCCTTCCTGTGCTGCTGCGCGGCTGACGCCCCGCTACGGGATTCAGCCGAGGCTGACCGTGCGCGCCGAGACCGCGCCGATCTCGGTGGCGATCTCCGCGAGGACGTTCGCCGGGACCTCGGCGTCGACCGTGAGGACGCCGAGCGCCTCGCCGCCCTCCTCGGCGCGGGCGACCTGCATGCCCGCGATGTTCAGGCCGGCCTCGCCGAGGATGCGGCCGACGGTGCCGACCACGCCCGGGCGGTCGGTGTAGCGCAGTACGACCATCTGGTCGGCAAGCGCCAGGTCCACGTCGTACTCGCCGATGCCGACGATCTTCTGAAGGTGCTTCGGGCCCGCCAGCGTGCCCGAGACCGAGACCTCCTGACCGTCCGACAGGGTGCCGCGCACGGTCACCACGTTGCGGTGGTCCGGGGACTCCGAGCTGGTGGTCAGGCGCACCTCGACACCGCGCTCCTGCGCGAACAGCGGGGCGTTGACGTAGGAGACCGTCTCGTCGACGACGTCCTCGAAAACACCCTTGAGGGCGGAGAGTTCCAGCACCTTGACGTCGTGCTGGGTGATCTCGCCGCAGACCTCTACGTCGAGGCGGACCGCGACCTCGCCCGCGAGGGCGGTGAAGATGCGGCCGAGCTTCTCGGCGAGCGGCAGGCCCGGACGGACGTCCTCGGCGATGACGCCGCCCTGGACGTTGACCGCGTCCGGTACGAGCTCGCCGGCGAGCGCGAGGCGCACCGACTTGGCGACCGCGATACCGGCCTTCTCCTGGGCCTCGTCCGTGGACGCGCCGAGGTGCGGGGTGCAGACGACCTGGTCGAGCTCGAAGAGCGGGGAGTCCGTGCAGGGCTCCTTCGCGTACACGTCGAGGCCGGCACCGGCGACGCGGCCCTCCTTGATGGCCGTGTACAGCGCGGCCTCGTCCACGATCCCGCCGCGCGCGGCGTTGACGATGCGGACGGACGGCTTCACCTTGTGCAGGGCCTCGTCCCCGATGAGACCGAGGGTCTCGGGGGTCTTGGGCAGGTGCACGGTGATGAAGTCGGCGACCTCGAGGAGCTCGTCCAGCGTCAGCATCTTGACGCCCATCTGGGCGGCGCGCGCGGGCTGTACGTAGGGGTCGTACGCGACGATCTTCATACCGAAGGCCGACATGCGCTGGGCGACCAGGACGCCGATGCGGCCGAGGCCGACGACGCCGAGGGTCTTCTCGCTGAGCTCGACGCCCGTGTACTTGTTCCGCTTCCACTCGCCGTTCTTCAGGGCGGTGTTGGCCTGCGGGATGTTGCGGGCCGTGGCGACGAGCAGGCCGCAGGCGAGCTCGGCGGCGGTCACGATGTTGGAGGTCGGGGCGTTCACGACCATCACGCCGGCCTTGGTGGCCGAGGAGACGTCGACGTTGTCGAGCCCGACACCGGCGCGCGCGACGACCCTCAGCTTCCGGGCGGCGGCGATGGCCTCCGCGTCGACCTTGGTCGCGGAGCGCACCAGGATGGCGTCGACGTCCACGATCGCGGGGAGCAGCTCCGCTCGGTCGGCTCCGTTGACGTGCCGGATCTCGAAGTCCGGGCCGAGCGCGTCCACCGTGGCGGGCGACAGCTCTTCGGCGATGAGTACGACAGGTTTCGAGCTCACGTGGGTCCTCACAAGTCCAGTGCGGACGGCCGTCCCGACGGCCGCAGGCGGTGGAGGGGGTAGCCGCGTGGAAGACGCACGACACTGTGGGCCTGACGCGTTGTGTTGAGCAGTGTAGTGGCGGATCCTGGCCAGAATTCCGCCTGTACGGAAGGATCACCCGTCCGAGGTTGGCCGGGGTGGACAAGCCGCGCTACGGAAGGCCTGCATTCCGCCGAACCGGTGGTGTGCCGTGGGGCCGGGGCGGCGCGCCGTCCCGGCCCCACGGCCACGAGATCAGCTCTCGTCGCTGTCGACCCAGCTCATCAGCTTGCGCAGCTTCTTGCCGGTGGTCTCGAGCAGGTGTGCCTCGTCGGCCTTCTTGTACTCGTTGTACTTCGGCAGACCGGCCTTGTACTCGGCCATCCAGGTGTTGGCGAACTCGCCGCTCTGGATCTCGGCGAGGACCTGCTTCATCTCGGCCTTGGTGGCGTCGGTGATGATGCGGGGGCCGGTAATGTAGTCGCCCCACTCGGCGGTCTCGGAGACCGACCAGCGCATCTTCTCCAGGCCGCCCTCATACATGAGGTCCACGATGAGCTTCAGCTCGTGCAGGCACTCGAAGTACGCGATCTCCGGCTGGTAGCCGGCCTCGGTCAGGGTCTCGAAACCGGCCTTGACCAGGGCGGAGGCGCCACCGCAGAGGACGGCCTGCTCACCGAACAGGTCGGTCTCGGTCTCCTCGGTGAAGGTGGTCTTGATGACGCCGGCGCGGGTGCCGCCGATGCCGGCCGCGTACGAGAGCGCGAGGGCGAAGGCGGAGCCGGTGAAGTCCTGCTCGACGGCGGCGATGCAGGGCACGCCGCGGCCTTCCTCGTACTGGCGGCGCACCAGGTGGCCCGGGCCCTTCGGGGCGACCAGGGCGACGTCCACGTTGGCCGGGGGCTTGATGAAGCCGTAGCGGACGTTGAAGCCGTGGCCGAAGAAGAGCGCGTCGCCCTCCTCGAGGTGCTCCTTGATGGACTCCTCGTAGATCTCGGCCTGCAGCGGGTCCGGGGTCAGGATCATGATGACGTTGGCCCACGCGGCGGCCTCCGAAACGGAGACGACCTTCAGACCCTGCTCCTCGGCCTTGGCCTTGGACTTCGAGCCCTCCTTCAGGCCGACGACGACGTCGACGCCGGAGTCACGCAGCGACAGCGCGTGGGCGTGGCCCTGGCTGCCGTAGCCGATGACCGCGACCTTGCGGCCCTGGATGATGGACAGGTCGGCGTCGTTCTCGTAGAACAGCTCGGCCACTGGGATATCTCCTTGGTGCGCTGGTGTTGCTCCCACCGTACGGCGGGGAACGTAGAGGAAGTTTCTTGGTCTCGCTATGCGAGAGGCAACGCGGCGCCAGGGTGTTGCGGTGCTCGGACGCCGCGGTGCTCAGTCGCTGCCGTGCTCAGGCGCTGCGGTCGAGCGCGCGCAGGCTGCGGTCCGTGATGGACCGGCCGCCGCGCCCTATGGCGATCGTGCCGGACTGCACGAGCTCCTTGATGCCGAACGGCTCCAGCATCTTGAGCATCGCGCCGAGCTTGTCGGCACCGCCGGTGGCCTCGATGGTGACGGCCTCCGGGGAGACGTCGACCGTCTTGGCGCGGAACAGCTGGACGATCTCGACGATCTGGGAGCGGGTCTCGTTGTCGGCGCGGACCTTCACCAGAACGAGTTCGCGTTCGATGGCGTTCTGCGGCTCCAGCTCGACGATCTTGAGCACGTTGACCAGCTTGTTCAGCTGCTTGGTCACCTGCTCCAGCGGGAGGTCCTCGACGTTCACGACGATGGTGATGCGCGAGATGTCGGGGTGCTCGGTGACGCCGACCGCGAGGGAGTCGATGTTGAACCCGCGGCGGGAGAACAGCGCGGCGATCCGGGCGAGGATGCCGGGCGTGTTCTCGACCAGGACGGAGAGCGTGTGCTTGGACATGTGAGTCGTTCTCTCTCTCAGGCTCTCTCGGCTCAGTCGTCTTCGTTGTCGCCGAAGTCGGGGCGGACGCCCCGGGCTGCCATGACCTCGTCGTTGGAGGTGCCGGCGGCGACCATCGGCCACACCATGGCGTCCTCGTGGACGATGAAGTCGACCACGACGGTACGGTCGTTGATCGCGTTGGCCTCGGCGATGACCCTGTCCAGGTCGGCCGGGTCCTCGCAGCGCAGCGCCACGCAGCCCATGGCCTCGGACAGCTTCACGAAGTCCGGGACGCGGGTGCCCTTGCGGGGGGCGGTGGACTCGCCGAGCTGGGAGCCGACGGCGTCGTGGCCGGTCTCGTCCGCGTGCAGCACGGTGCTGGAGTACCGCTGGTTGTAGAACAGGGTCTGCCACTGGCGGACCATGCCCAGCGCACCGTTGTTGATGATCGCGACCTTGATCGGGATGTTGTTCAGCGCGCAGGTGACCAGTTCCTGATTGGTCATCTGGAAGCAGCCGTCACCGTCGATCGCCCAGACCGTGCGCTGCGGCATGCCGACCTTGGCGCCCATCGCGGCCGGGACCGCGTAGCCCATGGTTCCGGCGCCGCCGGAGTTCAGCCAGGTGCGGGGCTCCTCGTAGTTGACGAAGTGCGAGGCCCACATCTGGTGCTGGCCGACGCCGGCCGCGTAGATGGTGTGCTCGGGCGCGAGCTCGCCGATGCGCTGGATGACCTGCTGCGGCGAGAGCATGCCGTCCGCCGGGGTCTCGTAACCCAGCGGGTAGGTCTCGCGCCAGCGGCTGAGGTCCTTCCACCAGGCGGAGTAGTCCCCGGCGTTGCCCTCGGTGTGCTCGGCCTGGACCGCCTGGATCAGGTCGGCGATGACCTCGCGGGCGTCACCGACGATCGGGACGTCGACCTCGCGGTTCTTGCCGATCTCGGCCGGGTCGATGTCCGCGTGGATGACCTTTGCGAACGGGGCGAAGCTGTCCAGCTTGCCGGTGACGCGGTCGTCGAAGCGGGTGCCGAGCGCGATCAGCAGGTCCGACTTCTGCAGGGCGGTGACGGCGGTGACCGCACCGTGCATGCCCGGCATGCCCACGTGCAGCGGGTGGCTGTCGGGGAAGGAGCCCAGCGCCATCAGCGTGGTCGTGACCGGGACGCCGGTCAGCTCGGCCAGAACCTTCAGCTCGGCGGTCGCGCCGGACTTCATGACGCCGCCGCCGACGTACAGGACCGGGCGCTTGGCCTGGCAGATGAGCTTGGCGGCCTCGCGGATCTGCTTGGCGTGCGGCTTGGTGACCGGCCGGTAGCCCGGGAGGTCCTGCGAGGGCGGCCACGAGAAGGTGGTCTTCGCCTGCAGCGCGTCCTTGGCGATGTCGACCAGGACCGGGCCGGGACGGCCGGTGGAGGCGATGTGGAAGGCCTCGGCGATCGTCTTCGGGATGTCCTCGGCCTTGGTGACCAGGAAGTTGTGCTTGGTGATCGGCATCGTGATGCCGACGATGTCCGCCTCCTGGAAGGCGTCGGTGCCGATCGCCTTGGAGGACACCTGACCGGTGATCGCGACGAGCGGCACGGAGTCCATGTGCGCGTCGGCGATCGGGGTGACCAGGTTGGTGGCGCCCGGGCCGGAGGTGGCCATGCAGACGCCCACCTTGCCGGTGGCCTGCGCATAGCCGGTCGCAGCGTGGCCGGCGCCCTGCTCGTGGCGGACCAGGATGTGGCGGACCTTGGTGCTGTCCATCATCGGGTCGTACGCCGGGAGGATGGCCCCGCCCGGGATGCCGAAGATGGTGTCGCACCCCACCTCTTCGAGAGAGCGGATGAGGGACTGCGCACCCGTGACGTGCTCAACTGCGGCGGGCTGGTGTCCGCCGGAACGGGGCCGCGGCTGCGGATGGTGGGCCCCGGTGGCCTGCTCGGTCATCGGCATTCTCTTCTCGAGGCTGAGGGTTTTACGAGGATTCGAAGGTGTGCCAGTGCAACAAAAAACCCCTCGTGCCAGGAGGCAAGCGAGGGGAGCGCGTCGGGTGCACGGAGCGGGGACATGCTGGTCCCGGCTTCAGCCGACGCGCTTTCCAAGTACGAGAATTCGGGTGCGCATGGCACTGACCCTCCCTCCGGCGGGAGGGGGATGTCAAGTGGGTGGGACGGGCGTCTCATTATGTGAGCCTCTGCGGATGGCCATCGAGCCACCGGGCGAGCCACCGGCCAAGGCGGGCTGGGCCGCCGCGCCCGGTACTGGGAACGTACCGCGCACCAGCGCCCGGCGCAGCCTGTACTCGTCGAGCGGGCCGGAAAAAGCCACTCCCTGGCCGTGTGTGCACCCCATTGCGCGTAGTGCCATGACCTGCTCGGGGAGGTCGACCCCGTCGGCCACCGACTGCATGCCCAAATCATTTGCAATGCGCAACAAACCAGCGGTGATCTTGTGGAGTCGGGCGGACTCGACCACGCCCTCCACCAGTCCTCTGTCCAGCTTCAGGATGTCCACGGGGAGCCGGCGCAGGGCGCTGATGGCCGCATAGCCGCTGCCGAAGCCGTCCAGGGCGATCAGGACCCCGAGCCGGCGCAGCGCCGCCAGGCGCCGCTCCAGCTCGTCGAAGGGGACTCGGGGATCGGAAACGGTAAGTTCGATCACCAGGGCCCCGGACGACAGTCCGTGGCGGGTCAGCAGGGTCTCCACAGAGCCGAGCGGCTTGGCTCCCCCGGCTGCCGCCGGGGGTACCCCCCGGTCCAGCAGCCGCTGCGCGCTCATCCGGACGGCCACCGGTACGTGGTGCCCGATCCGGTGCCGCTCGGCGGCCTGCCCCACGGCCTCCTCCAGTAGCCAGTGCCCCAGCTCGGCGGCCCGGGTGGGCGTACCCGCGGCGGGGCCGCCACGACGGTCCGGCCCCGCCGCGCCCTCGCTGTACTCGGCCACCCGGAGGAATTCCGCCGGGGTGAACAAGATCCCCTGGGCGGAGCGCCAGCGGGCCTGCGCCGCCACGGCCGTGACCTCGCCGGTCGCCAGCGAGACCACGGGCTGGTGCAGCAGGGCGAACTCTCCGTCGTGCAGCGCGGTGCGCAGCCGCCCGGCGAGCTCCGCCTTCCGCACCACCTCGGCCTGCATCTGGGGCGCGTACAGCTCGACCCGGTCCTTGCCGCCCGCCTTGGCGCGGTACATCGCGAGATCCGCGTTGCGCATCAGGTCCGAAGGGGTGATGCCGGAGTCGGCGAAGGCCACTCCGATGCTGGCGGCGACCCGGACCTCGCTGCCGGCGATCCGGTAGGGCTGGGACAGGGTGGTGCGCAGCCGTTCCGCGATCTCGTGCACCTGGTACTCGCGGGCGCTGCGGTCACGGCTGCCGTCGCCCAGGATCAGTGCCGCGAACTCGTCGCCGCCGAGGCGGGCCGCGGTGTCGCCGGCGCGCACCGAGTCCTGGAGCCGGTGCGCGGCCTCGATCAGCAGCTCGTCTCCGGCCTGGTGGCCGATGGTGTCGTTGACCGCCTTGAATCCGTCGAGGTCGATGAAGAGCACGGCGGTGCTGTGGTCCCCCGTGCGCCGGCCGGTCAGGGCCTGGCGGACCCGGCGGGTGAACAGCGCCCGGTTGGGCAGGTCGGTCAGCGAATCGTGCTCGGCGCTGTGCTGGAGTTGCGCCTGGAGGCGGACCCGCTCGGTGACGTCCCGGCTGTTGAGGATGAGACCGCCCTGGTGGCGGTTGACGGTGGACTCCACGTTGAGCCATTCGCCGCTGCCCGACTTGAAGCGGCATTCGATGCGGGTGGTCGGCTCCTCGGCGGGCGGCGCGGCGAGGAATCGGCGTACCTCGTGGACGACCCGGCCCAGGTCGTGCGGGTGGATCAGGGTGGCGAGCTCGGTGCCGACCAGCTCCTCGGCCTCGCGCCCGTAGACCCCGGCCGCCGCCGGGCTGACGTACCGCAGGGTCCCGGCGGGTGCGGCGATCATGATGACGTCGCTGGAGCCCTGGACCAGGGAGCGGAAGTGGTTCTCCTTCTGGGCCAGTTCCTGCGTCAGCGCGATGTTGTCGATGAGCATGATGCCCTGCCGGATGACGAGGGCGAGCACGACCGTGCAGCCGGTGAAGACGACCACCCGGTCGACCTTCCGGCCGTCCACCACGTTGTACAGGATGCCCAGGGTGCAGACGGCTGCCGCGAGGTACGGCGTGAGGGCGGGCAGCGAACCGGTGATGGGGCGGCTGACCGGCCGGTCGGCGCGCGGAAGCCCCGGCGCCCCCGGGTCCGGGTCGAGGCGGCGGGCCCCCCAGGGTGCGTACGCGAGCAGCAGCGAGCCGGCGAACCAGCCGGCGTCGAGCAGCTGCCCGGACTGGTATTCGGCGCTCAGCAGCGGCGAGGTGAACAGGGCGTCGCTGAGCACGGTCAGGGCCAGGGCCGCGATGGCGGTGTTGACGGCCGAGCGGTTGACCTCGGAGCGCCGGAAGTGCAGGACCAGCACCATGGAGACGAGCGCGATGTCCAGCAGCGGGTAGGCGAGGGAGAGCGCGGCGCGCGGGACGCTGCCGGGGGCCCCGGACTGGGCGGTCCGCGCCGCGTGCGCGAGGGCCAGGCTCCAGGACAGGGTGAGCAGGGAGCCGCCGATGAGCCAGGAGTCGAGCCCGAGGCAGACCCAGCCGGCGCGGGTGACCGGGCGCTTGGCGAGGACGAGGAGGCCCACGATGGCGGGCGGCGCGAAGCAGAGGAACGCGAAGTCGGCGACCGAGGGCTTCGGCACGGCCTCGCCGAGGATCACCTCGTACCAGCCCCAGACGGCGTTGCCGCAGGCTCCCATGAGGGAGGAGAACGCGAAGAGCAGCCAGGCCGGGCGCTCGCGGCTGTCGATCACCCGTGCGTAGGTGTAGCAGGAGACGGCGGCGAGTAGCGCGGCACCGCTGAGACCGAAGTCCCCCATGATCTCGGCGAGTTCCCCGGAGCCCCAGCCGAGGGCGGCACCGACGGCGTACCCGCCGCTGGTCACGGCGAGGAGCAGCTGCATCGCCAGGCTCCTGCCCCCGCCCGAGGCGGGCTGCCTGGTCAGCAGCGCCGCCCCCGGGGCACTCACCGGTCCCCCTCGCCGGCTGGTTCCGGCGCGGCCCAGTCCCCGCAGCGTCGCCTCCGGCGGCTGTGCCGCATCGGATCCTTCGTCCATTGGCCGTGCATCGCCCGTCGCCCCCAAAGTGTCCGATCACTCCCCAGCGCCAGACGAACGCGCTGCATCCCCTCGGTCCGGACGATACACCACTTTCGTTACTCAGGGACATAGATGCCCTACTCTCCGTTACTGCGCGGGGAGTTGTGCCCACTGTGCGCGTCCGGACGGATGCGGAGCGTGCGCACAGCGCGTCACTCGGTGATCAGGACCGTGTTCTCGACGGGCTCCCCGGCGGCGAACCGGTGGAGCTGGCGGGCCACCAGCCGCTTGGCCCGCGGCTCGAACGCCGTGCTGCTGCCGCCGATGTGAGGCGTGATCAGGACATTCGGAGCATGCCAGAGGGGATGGCCGGCGGGCAGCGGTTCCGGGTCGGTGACGTCGAGTGCCGCGCGCAGCCGGCCCGACTCCAGCTCCGCCAGCAGCGCGGCGGTGTCGGCGACGGGGCCGCGCGCCACGTTCACCAGCAGGGCGCCGTCCTTCATCCGGGCGAGGAAGGCCTCGTCGGCCAGGCCCCGCGTCGTGTCGGTCAGCGGCGTGGAGAGGATCACCACGTCGGCCTGCGGGAGGAGCCGGGGCAGATCGGCGTGCGCGTGCACCGGCCCGCGCGTGGTGGTGCGCGCCGAGCGTGCGACCCGTGCGACCCGCGCGCACTCGAAGGGCGCGAGCCGGTCCTCGATGGCTGCGCCGATCGATCCGTAGCCGACGATGAGTACGGACTTGTCGGCGAGGGCGTCGTAGAAGCCGGAGCGCCACTCCTCACGGTCCTGGCCGCGCACCATACCGGGGATGCCGCGCAGCGAGGCGAGGGTGAGGGTGAGCGCCAGCTCGGCGGTGCTCGCCTCGTGGACCCCGCGCGCGTTGCACAGCCGTACGCCGGGGCGCAGTCGGTCGAGGCCGTCCAGGACGTGGTCGATGCCCGCGGTCAGCGTCTGCACGACCTCGAGGTCCGGCATGCCGGCCAGCGGGCGCAGGGTGACTTCGGAGGACTTCATGTACGGGGTGACGTAGAAGACACAGGCGGCCGGATCGGCCGGGAAGGTGTCCTCGCCGTCCCAGCGGCGGTAGCGGAAGGTGTCGGGGAGGCCCTCGATCTCCTCGGCGGGGAACGGAAGCCAGACGTCCGCTGTCTTTGCAGTCATGATCACGAGGCTATGCCAAGGCCAAAGGATCCTGATCAAGCCGTTAGTTTGATTGCGGGACCGGGAGGGGGACGCACGGGTGGAGCGCAGGTCGATCGGGGCGGGGGCGCTGGCGGTGGGCGCCGTCGGGCTCGGGTGCATGCCGATGAGCTGGGCGTACGCGCCCTCGCGGCGCAGCGGCGAGGAGTCCCTGGCCACGGTGCACGCCGCGCTGGACCTGGGGGCGAACCTGCTGGACACCGCCGACATGTACGGGCCGTTCACCAATGAGCTGCTGCTGGGGCGGGTGCTGCGGGAGCGGCGGGCGGAGGCGTTCGTGTCCGCGAAGGTGGGGCTGCGGGCGGGCGAGCAGCACGTGGTGGCGGACGGGCGGCCCGGATACATGCGGCGGGCCTGCGACGCCTCGCTGCGGCGGCTGCGGACGGACGTCATAGACCTCTACCAGCTGCACCGGGTGGATCCGGACGTCCCGGTCGAGGAGACCTGGGGGGCGATGGCTGAGCTGGTGGGTGCCGGGAAGGTGCGGGCGCTCGGGTTCTGTGCGCTGGGCGCGGGTGCCGGGCCGGGGGCGGGGCGGCGCGGGGACCGGGCGTACCGGGTGACCTTGGGACACCTGGAGCGGGTACAGCAGGTGTTCCCGGTGAGCGCGGTGCAGGCGGAGCTGTCGGTGTGGTCCCCGGAGGCGGCGCGGCAGCTGCTGCCCTGGTGTGCGGCGCGCGGGGTGGGGTTCCTGGCGGCGATGCCGCTGGGCAGCGGGTTCCTGACGGGGACGCTCAGGCCGGGCGAGGGCTTCGAGTGGGAGGACGTGCGGGCCCGGCATCCGCGGTTCACGGCGGAGTCGATGGCGGCGAACCAGGTGCTGGTGGCGGGGCTGCGGCGGGTGGCCCGGCGGCACGGGCCGCACGTGACGGCGGCGCAGGTGGCGCTGGCGTGGGTGCTGGCGCAGGGGCCGCAGGTGGTGCCGGTGCCGGGGGCCGACCGGGCGCACTGGGCGGCGGAGAACGCGGGGGCGGCGGACGTCCGGCTCACGGCCGGGGACCTGGCCGAGATCGCGGCACTGCCGGCCGCGGTGGGAGCCTGGGACTGAGCCCGGCCCGAGCCATGGCCCGAGCCATGGCCCGAGCCCGATGCCCGGACAACCACTCGATCGGGTGTACGAGTGGTGGAACTTCGGGAACTGCCGCAGCTGTTGAGACAGATGAAGGGGACGATCGCAGGACCGGAGGGGAGCAGGACGATGCGATACGGACAGGCACACAAGCTGTACGAGGGCCCGCGCACCCGGACCCGTGGAGTGCTGGCGGCATTCGCCCTGGCCGGATGCGGGGCTCTGCTCGCGGCGGGCTGCGCACCGGCGGGCGCCCCCGGAGCCAAGCCGGGCACCTCACCACCCCGCGCGGCACCCACCGCATCGGCGGCCGGCCCCTCGGGCTCCCCGACCGGCGACGCGGGGGCCGCCGCGCCGCCGGCCAAGGGCTCCGTGACCGTGACGGGCGAGCTCGCCAAGGACCTGGAGTCGCCGTGGGGGGTGGCCCCGCTGCCCGACGGGGACCTGCTGGTCGCCTCGCGGGACAAGGGGACGATCAGCAGGGTCGCGGCGGCCACGGGCAAGGTGACGCCGATCGGCAAGGTGCCCGGGGTGGCCCCGGGCGGGGAGGGCGGGCTGCTGGGGCTCGCGCTGTCGCCCTCGTTCGCCTCGGACCGCATGGTGTACGCGTACTTCACGACGGAGTCCGACAACCGCATCGCCCGGATGCGCTACGACGAGCACAGAGACGCCGGACAGCAACTGGGCGCGCCGGACACGGTGTTGCGGGGCATCCCCAAGGGCCTGGTCCACAACGGCGGCCGGATCGCCTTCGGCCCGGACAAGATGCTCTATGCGGGGACGGGCGAGACGGGCGACACCGCGCTCGCGCAGGACAGGAAGTCGCTCGGCGGCAAGATCCTGCGGATGACCCCGGACGGGCAGCCGGTGCACGGGAATCCGGAGGCAGACTCCGTCGTGTACTCCTACGGGCACCGCAATGTGCAGGGCCTGGCCTGGGACAAGGACAAACGGCTGTGGGCGGCCGAGTTCGGCCAGAACACCTGGGACGAGCTGAATCTGATCGAACCCGGCGCGAACTACGGCTGGCCGGAGGCCGAGGGGAAGGCGGGCAAGCCCGGCCTGCGTGATCCGGTGGCCGTGTGGAAGACCGACGAGGCCTCGCCGAGCGGGATCGCCTGGGCTCAGGGCTCGGTGTGGATGGCCGGGCTGAAGGGCGAGCGGCTGTGGCGGATCCCGCTGGCGGGGGCGACTCCCGTGGCCGAGCCGGAGGCCTTCCTGACCGGGAAGTACGGGCGGCTGCGCACGGTGATCGCCCTCGGCGGGGACAGACTGCTGCTGGTCACGAGCGAGACGGACGGGCGCGGATCGCCGGAAGCGGGCGACGACAGGATCCTGACCCTGACAGTGCGGTAACCGATGTGGCCCCGGTGGGGGGCGGAAGGCACGGTGGGCGCGGTGTTCGACATGTTCGAGGAGCTGTTCGATCCGGGGCGCAAGCACACGAACGAGGAGAAGAAGCGGCTGGAGCTGTCCCGGACCGACGTGAACGACGGCGACCCGGGACGAGGTCCGATAGACCTCGACTCCGGCAAGGTGCTCATACGCCCGGCCGGGCGGCCCCCGCAGGAGTGAGGGGCGCGAACAGCCGCAGCCGGTGGGCGAGGGCGGCCGCTTCGCCTCGGCCGGCGACGCCCAGCTTGGCCAGGATGTTCGAGACGTGCACGCTGGCCGTCTTCGGGGAGATGAAGAGCTCCTCGGCGATCTGGCGGTTGCTGTTGCCCGCCGCGACCAGACGCAGTACGTCCCGCTCGCGGCTGGTCAGGCCCAGGGCCTCGACGGGGTCGGTGTCCGGTGCGGGCAGGGCCGGGGGTGCGCCGGCCTCGGTGAGCGGGAGCCGGGCGCGCTGGGCGAGCAGCGCCAGGTCCTCGCGGAGCCTGCGTGAGCCGAGCCGGTCCGCGGTGGCGTAGGCCTCGCGGAGCAGGGCGGCGGCGGGCTCGCGGTCACCACCGGAGGCCAGCAGGGCCTCGGCGAGCCGGTGGCGGGCGCGGGCCAGCAGGAACGGGCGCTCCAGCGGGCGGATGGCCTGCTCGACGGCGGCCCAGTCGGCGGCGGTGTCCCGGTCCTCGGCCCGCAGCAGCTCGGCGCGGAAGAACTCCGCGTGGGCGACCCACACGGGCACCGGGGTGGCCAGGGCGCGGGCGGCGCCGCGGAGCACGTCCAGGGCGGCTGCGCGGCCGGCGTCGGCGACCGGGAGTCCCCGGGCGTCCGCCTCGGCGGAGGCGGCGGCGAGCAGCAGCGGCCAGGCGTACCGGTGCTGGCCGAGCGGGAAGCCGCAGGCGACCGCCTCGGTGATCTCCGCACGGACGTCGGCTATCCGGCCCTCCCCCGCGGCCACGCCGACCGCGAGGCGGTACAGCGGTATGCGGTGCTGGGGCTGGCTGTCGTGGGTGCCGAAGTGGGCGTGGGCGGAGGCGAGTCGGCCGGTTGCCTCGGTCATTTCGCCGCGGGCCAGGGCCAGGTAGGACAGCCGTGCGGAGGCGGAGCCGCGCGGGGCCGCGCTCTGGCCGACGCGCAGGGCGCGCTGGGCGGCTTCTGCGGCCTCGTCCCAGCGGCCGAGGTTGTACAGGCTCTCCGCCATGTTCCCGCTGATCCAGGCCTCGGTGTCCAGCAGCCGTGACGGCTTGACGAGTTCGACCCCTTGTTCGGCCAGTTCCACGGCTTCGCGGGACCGGCCCATGCTTTCCAGCTGAGAGGTGAGGTTGATATGTGCACGTCCCGCCAGCATGACGAGCCCGAGTTCGGCGGCCCGCTCCCGGACCGCGAGCATCTCGGCGAGGCCGCGCTCGGCGTCGCCGGAGTCGGTGAGCAGGCAGCCCACCGTGATCCGGGCGTTGAGCTCGATGTCCTCGGCCCCGAGCATGCGGGCGTAGGACACGGCGCGTTCCGCGGCGTCGAGGTTGCCGGGGCCGGGGTTGTGGAGCATGCCCCAGCCCGCGGCCCGGACCAGGACCTCGGCGTGCACCTGGGACGGGGGAAGCCCCTTGACGAGCTCCTGGGCCTTGGCGAGCTCCTCCCAGCCGTCGCCGCGGGCCAGGCTGGAGACGAGCCGGGAGCGCTCGGTCCAGAACCAGGCGGCCCGCAGCGGGTCCTGGTCCTCCTCCAGCAGCCGGAGCGCGGTCTTGGTGATCTTCAGGGCGCGTTCGCGCTCACCTCCGAAGCGGGCGGCGACGGTCGCCTCGGCCAGCAGGTCGAGCCGCTGCAGCGGGGTGGTGGCCGGATCGCAGCCGCACGGGGGGTACACCTCGGTGTAATCCACCGGGCGCAGCGCCTCACGGATCTCCTCCGGCGCGCTCTCCCACAGGTCCAACGCCCGTTCCAGCAGGCTCAGCTGCTCGGAGTAGGCGTGCCGGCGGCGGGCGGCGACCGAGGCGGCGAGGACGGCGGGCAGCGCCTTGGCCGCGTCGTTGGCGTAGTACCAGTAGCTGGCCAGCCGGATGACCCGCTCCTCGGCGCGGATCAGCGAGCCGTCGGCCTCCATGGCCTCGGCGTAGCGGCGGTTGACGCGAGCGCGCTCGCCCGGCAGCAGGTCGTCGCTGACGGCCTCGCGGACCAGCGAGTGGCGGAAGCGGTAGCCGTCCCCGTCGGAGGTGGCGAGGAGGATGTTGGCGCCGACGGCGGCGCGCAGGGCCTCGATCAGCTCGTCCTCCGTCAGCCCGGCGACGGCACGCAGGAGGGGGTACTCCACGGTGGAGCCGCCCTCGGCGACGATGCGCACCACGCGCTGGGCGGCGTCCGGCAGCACCTCGACACGGACGAGCAACAGGTCGCGCAGGGACTCGGTGAGTCCGGCGCGGCAGCCGCTCTCCTTGCAGGCGACGAGTTCCTCGACGAAGAAGGCGTTGCCGTCGGAGCGGTCGAACACGGAGTCCACGAAGGCCTCGTCGGGCTGCGAGGCGAGGATGCCGGCGAGCTGGCGGCGCACCTCGGCCCGGTTGAAGCGGGGCAGTTCGATGCGCTGGACGGTGCGGAGCCGGTCCAGTTCGGCGAGCAGCGGGCGCAGCGGGTGGCGGCGGTGGACGTCGTCCGCCCGGTAGGTGGCGACGACGACGAGCCGGCCGCTGCCGAGGGTGCGGAAGAGATAGGAGAGCAGGTGCCGGGTGGAGGTGTCCGCCCAGTGCAGGTCCTCCAGGACGAGGACGACGGTGCGGTCGGCGGCGAGCCGCTCCAGCATCCGGGCCGTCAGCTCGAAGAGCCGGGCGGTGCTCTCCTCGTCGTGCGGGCCGCGGGGGGTGTCGCCGAGTTCGGGAAGGATCCGGGCGAGTTCGTCCTCCTGGCCTGCGGCCGCGGCCGCCAACTCCCCCGGGAGTTGCCGGTGCAGGGTCCGCAGAGCAGTCGAAAACGGGGCGAAGGGAAGCCCCTCCGCCCCGATCTCCACACAGCCTCCGACGGCCACCACCGCACCGCGGCGGGCCGCCTCGCAGAGGAACTCCTCGGTGAGGCGGGTCTTTCCGACCCCGGCCTCGCCTCCGATGAGCATCGCCTGCGGCTCCTGGCCCGCGGCGCGCGCCAGTGCGTCGGTGAGTACGGCCAGTTCGTCGGCTCGGCCGACGAACACCGGGCTGACAGATCTGGTCTCCACGTCGCCGAGCATCGCACAGGATCCGGGGCCGACGGCACTCGTTATCGGTGCGCTTCTCATCACGTGTCAGTCCACGCGGTTCGGGGCGCGGGTTACGCGGCCCGGGTGAAGCGGCTGCGCTGTCCCCTCACCGACCCTTCGGGTTCCTGGCTGCGCCAGGACGCGCGGCTCGCCTTCTTGGCCTGCTGGACCCGGCGGTACTCGTCGGCCTCGCGGATGAGGTCGGCGCGGCGGGCGATGGCGATCTCGTACTCGAACATCTCGTACTCCCTGGTTGCTTTCTCGGGCACCTCGTTCGGTGTGATCCAAGATTCGCGTCCCAGAGGGTGCCGGCGCATCGGGCGCATGCCGCATCTGTACGGGGCAGGGGTCCTTAGGCCGGAGCCGGGGGCCCCTGAGCCGGACCGGGAGTGCCTAGGAGGGGGTCCTAGGCAGGCGACGGGATGTCCTAGGCGGCCTTCGGGAGGGGAGCCAGGATGTCGAAGTACATGAGGCCGAAGAGCAGTACGCCCAGGGCGCCGAGCGCGACGGCGGCCCAGGAGACGGCCCGGACCCAGGTCGGGAGGGTGCGGCCGGGGGCGCCGAAGGCGGGGCGGGCCAGCACGAAGACCGCGAGGAGGAGCGCGAGGGTGGACAGGACGCCGTTGACGAGGGCGGTCATGTGCCAGGCGTCGCCGTACAGGGCCTGGATCTTCGCCTCGGTGGTGGAGGCGTTGACCGACTCGATCTGGCCCACGAGGGTCTGGCGCTCGGCTATGACGCGCGAGACCCAGCTCCCGCTGAGGGCGACGAGCCCGAGCCCGGCCGCGACGACGGCGGAGGCCGCGGCGCCGACGCCGTCGGACTGCTTCTCGGTGTCGTCGAGCTCGTCGTGGAGGGCGTCCTCGAGCTCCTCGTCGGAGAGGTCGGACTCGGGGGCCTCGGCGGCCTCCGCGGCGGGGGCGTCCTTGAGCTCGGCCTTGGCCTCGGCGGCCTCCGCGGCCTGGGGCTCGGCGGTGTCCGCCTCGGGAGCGGTCGGGTCGGCGGTCTTCGTGGTGTCCATGCGGGGCACCGTAGGCGGCTTGTCTGAGAGGTTTCTGAGAATGCTCCGGCGCCGTCGGGCCGGGCCGGCCGCAAGCCCCGGACCGGGGCTGCGGCGGGTGGTGTCAGGCAGTGGGAGCCGGCGGCCACTCGTGGGCGAGGACCGCCCAGATCTCGGTGTTCTGGCGGACGCCGCGGTACGGGTAGCTCTCACGCAGGACGCCCTCGCGGGTCATGCCGAGGCGCTCCGCGACGGCGAGGCTCTTCTTGTTGTCGGAGGAGGCGTGCCACTCGGCACGGTGCATGCCGCGTTCGTGGAAGGCCCAGTCGATCAGGACGCGGCAGGCCTTGGTCACCAGGCCCCGGCCCGCCGCTGCCGGCTCCAGCCAGCAGCCGACCTCGCAGTTGCCCGACTCGGCGTCGAAGATCCGGAAGAGGACCCCGCCGACGAGGGTGCCGCCGACGCGGATGCCGTAGATCCGCCCGCCGTCGGCGGCCGTCTTCTGCGCGTACGTGGAGAGGAAACCGCGCGCCGAGCCGAGGTCGGTGACGAAGTCGGCCAGGACGATGTGCTCGCCTATGAACTCCCGGCCGCGGTCCATGTGCGCCAGGAACTCCTCGGCGTGCCAGACCTCCAGCGGAAACAGCTGGGCGTCGTCGGCGAGGTCTATCGAGAACATGCGGCTTCTTCCTTGGGTCTCAAACGGCGGGTTGCCGGATCACCGGGATGCTGCGGCGGGCTCGGCGCCGTCCTCGCTCGTGGCGGAGTCCGTACCGGGTCGCTGCGCGGGAAGTGTCGCACGCGAGCGGCGTTCCGGAGGCTCGATGCTGATCTTGGGCAGCCGGCGGTCCAGCCAGGCGGGCAGCCACCAGTTGGCGCCGCCGAGCATGTGCATCAGCGCCGGGACGAGCAGGGTGCGCAGCACGAAGGCGTCGAGTGCGACGGCCGCGGCGAGCGCGATGCCGAACATCGCGATGATCCGGTCGCCGCTGAGCACGAAGGCCAGGAAGACGGAGATCATGATGACCGCCGCCGAGTTGATCACCCGGCTGGTCTCGGCGAGGCCGACGCGGACGGCCCGCCGGTTGTCACCCGTCTCCAGCCACTCCTCGTACATCCGGCTGACCAGGAACACCTGGTAGTCCATGGACAGCCCGAAGAGGACCGACACCATGATCACCGGCAGGAAGGGCTCGATCGGGCCGGCGCTGCCCAGACCGAGCAGCTCACTGCCCCAGCCCCACTGGAAGATCGCGACGACGACGCCGAAGGAGGAGGCGACGGCCGCGACGTTCATGGCGGCCGCCTTGAGCGGAATGCCGATGGACCGGAAGGCCAGCAGCAGGAGGACGCAGCCGAGGGTGATCACCACCCCGACGAAGAGCGGCAGTTTCCCGACGATGACATCGGCGAAGTCGTCGTAGCCCGCGGTCACACCGCCGACGTGCACGTCCATGGTGTTGCCGTGCCCGGCGCTCGGGATGACGTTCTCGCGCAGCGTCGTGACCAGCTCGCTCGTGGCCCGGGACTGCGGGGCGGAGTCCGGTACGACGGTCAGGACGGCGGTGTCCCCGCTCCGGTTGAAGACGGCCGGTCCGGTGGCGGCGACGCCCTCGGTCGTACGGAGCGCCTCGGCCAGGTGCTCGACGGCGAGCCGGTCCCCGGCGCCGTCGAGGCGGGAGACGACGGTGAGCGGGCCGTTCATACCGGGCCCGAAACCGTCGGCGAGCAGGTCGTAGGCCTGCCGGGTGGTGGAGGTCGCCGGGTTGTTGCCCTGGTCGGAGGTGCCCAGGTGGAGCGAGAAGGTGGGCAGCGCCAGCACCACCATGACCAGCGCCGCGACGGCGGCGAGCAGCTTGGGGTGCCGCTCCACGAAGGCCGACCAGCGGGCGGCGAACCCGGTGGGCGTCTCGGGCCGCGGGCCCTCGGCAGCGAGCCTGCGGCGCTCGCGGCGCGAGAGGGCGCGCATGCCGATGTACGAGAGGAGGGCGGGCAGCAGCGTGACCGAGGCGGCGACGGTCAGCACCACCGTCAAAGACGCGGCTATCGCGACGCCGTTGAGGAAGTTCAGCCGCAGCACCAGCATGCCGAGCAGCGCGATGCAGACGGTGGCCCCGGCGAAGACGACGGCCCGGCCGGTGGTGGCGACGGCCCGCTCGGCCGCCTCCTCGACCGGCAGGCCGCGCATGAGCCCCTTGCGGTGCCGGGTCACGATGAACAGCGCGTAGTCGATGCCCACACCGAGCCCGACGAGGGTGCCGAGCATCGGAGCGAAGTCGGCGACCGGCATGGCGTGCCCGAGGAGGGTGATGCCGAAATACGCGGTGCCCACGCTGACCAGGGCGGTCGCGATGGGCAGCAGGCTCGCGGCGAGCGAGCCGAAGGCGAGGAAGAGGACCAGGGCCGCGACGGCCACGCCGATGACCTCGGCGACGTGCGCGGTGGGCGCCTCGGTGAGGGCGATCGCCCGGCCGCCGAGCTCGACCTGCAGGCCGTCCGCCTCGGTGGTGGCGTTCTTCGCGGCGTCGACGACGGCCTTGGCCTGCGCCTTGGGTACGGCGTCGGCCTGCCGGTCGAAGGTCACCACGGCATAGGCGGTGCGCCCGTCGGGACTGATCTGCGCGGCGCTCTCCGGTCCGGCGCCGTAGGGGCCGGCGACCGAACCGACACCGGGGAGCCCGGCGATGGCGTCGAGGGCCTTGGCCATGCGCTGCTCGACGCCGGGAGTACGGGCCGTCTGATGCTCCGGGGCCCGCCACACGATGGTGTCGGTGTCACCGCCCTGGCCGTGGAAGCCCGCCCGGAGGAGGGCGTGGGCGCGGCTCGACTCCGTGCCGGGGACCTCGTAGTCGTTGGAGAACGCCGATCCGGCGGTCCCTGCGGCCGCGGCGGTGCCGCCGAGCGCGAGCAGCCACAGGAGAACGGCTACCAGTCGGTGCCGCAGGCACCATCGTGCGATCGCTGCCAACGGACGTGCTCCCTGGTGGTTCGGATCTTTACCGGGAGCTGCCCGACGCAAAGAACGCTAGAACTCGTGAAGGCGGCCGACGGCTCGGGGGATCGCCCCGGGGATCGACCAAGAAGGTATGCACCGTCACGATCTCAGCGTTTCGTGATCGTTGGCCCCTTTCGTGTGCATCGTCACAGGGGCGCGGAGCGGTGCGGGACCAAGGTCATCCGCTCGGCGGGCCGTCCGCCCCGTCGACCTGGTAGCCCGGGACGGAGGGCCACCTGACGGTGAGGACCACCGCGTCCTCCTCCGCGTACCAGGAGTGGTCGACACCTCGGCCCCAGACGACGTAGTCCCCCTGCTCGGCGAGGACCACGGTCCGGCCGGGGAACTCCAGCCGGAAGCGCCCGCTGATCAGCACCTGCAGCGCGGTGCGCTCCTCGCCCCGCACCCACTGGGCCCGCTCGTCGCCCTTCGGGTGGACCCCCCACTTGATCTCCACGTCCTTGCTGTGGCGCGGGTCGGCGGGGTCCTTGAAGTGGCCGAGGAGCCAGCCGCGGTCGGTTGCGGCATCCGGGGCGGCCTTGCCGGTGTAGATGGAGTCGTCGTTCACGGGGCGAGGCTAATGCAGTTGTGCGGGCGCGCCGACGGCTGGTGAGCTGGGGCGATGACGATGGATCTCAACGCACTGCTGAAGATACGGGCCGAGTTCGACCGGGAGATGCGCCAGGGCGCCCCGCCGGACGCCGCGGAGGCCTGGGTGGAGCGGGCGGGGGCGGTCGTACGGCAGACCGTGCCCGGGCCCGGGTGGAACGGCGTGCTCTGGTCGGACCTCGACGCGGAGACGGCGGACGCGGAGATCGCGGCGCAGGTGGCGTACTTCGCGGGGCGCGGGGCCGGCGACTTCGAGTGGAAGCTGTACGACTACGACCGGCCGGCGGATCTCGGGGACCGGCTGCGCGCGGCGGGCTTCGTCCCGGAGCCGGCCGAGACCCTGCTGGTGGGGCGGGTCGACGAGCTCGCCGCACTGCCGGTGGAACCGCCGGAGGGGATCACCTTGCGTGCGGTGACGGACGAGGCGGGCGTCGACCTGATGATGGACGTCCGCGCGAAGGCCTTCGGAACGGAGCGCCCCCGGATCCGGCACCTGCTGCTCACCCTGCTGAGGGACGAGCCGGAGACCCTCGCAGCGGTGGTGGCGATGGCCGGGGACACTCCGGTGAGCGCGGCCCGCATGGAGATGCGCCCGGGCTCCTCCTTCGCGGGCCTCTGCGGCGGCGGCACCCTCCCGGAGTGGCGAGGCCGGGGCATCTACCGCCTCCTGGTCGCCCACCGGGCCCGCATCGCGGCGGAACGCGGCATCCGCTACCTCCAGGTGGACGCGTCGGACGACAGCCGCCCGATCCTGCAACGCCTGGGCTTCACGGCCCTGGGCACGACGGTGCCGTACATCTGGAACGGGACCGCATAGCGGGTCGGCGCGGGGGCTCCGGAGGGGCGGGGCTCCAGGAGGGGCAGGGGCTCCGGAGGGGCGGGGCTCCAGGAGGGGCAGGGCTCCGCCGCGCCCTCCCGCCCACACGCCCACCGGCCTTCCGTCCCCCGGCGGCCTTCCGTCCCCCGGCGGCTTCGGGGCAAGATCACCCCATGGAACGCATTGGACCGCCGCTGACCGGCGACGAACGCGAAACCCTGCGCGCATACCTCGACTACCACCGGGCCACCCTCGCCTGGAAGTGCGAGGGGCTCACCGACGAGGAGCTGCGGCGCCCCTCGATGCCGCCGTCCACCCTCTCCCTGCTGGGCCTGGTCCGGCACATGGGCGAAGTCGAGCGGCACTGGTTCCGCCGCACTCTGAACGGAGAGGAACTCCCCCACCTCTGGTCCGACACCCACGACTTCCAGGCCGCCTACGACGCCTCCGGCTCTACCCGCGAGGAGGCGTTCGCCGCCTGGGAGGCGGAGGTCGCGCACGCGCGCCGCATCGAGGAGGCCGCCGAGTCCCTCGACGTGACGGCGTACGTGAGCGGCTGGAAGGAGGAGGCCTCGCTGCGCCTCGTCATGCTCCACCTGATCCACGAGTACGCCCGCCACAACGGCCACGCCGACTTCCTGCGCGAGGCCATCGACGGCGTCACCGGAGCCTGACACCCCGACGGGACGGAGCCCTGGAGGTACGTCCAAGGCTCCGTCCGGCCGAAGCAGCGGGTGAACCGCCGGGCCCGCCGGGCCCGCCCGGGCCACCAGGCCCATCAGGCGGCCCGCCGGCAGCCCAGGCCGTTCACCCGCTGCTTCGGCAGGGCCGGTTCCTTGCGCAGGTACGCGGTCAGGGCCCGTGTCGCCGCCGTGCCTCAGGCCAGCCGGACGAACTCCGGGAGCTGCGCCTTCACCTGCTCCACCAGCGCCGAGCCCGAGCCCCCACCCCCACCCCCACCCCGCGCGACCTGCCGGATCTCGCGCCGGTCCGGGTCCAGCCGTACCGGAAGGTCGACGTCCGACGCGTGCCGCATCTCCAGCCGGATCGTCGCCGGGGTCTGCGGGCAGGCGTCCGGCAGGGAGTCGACCGCCGACGCCTCCCCCCGTGCCGCGCCGCCCCTCCCCTTCGAGCCCCTACACTTAGGGCAGCCTAACCTAATGAATCGGGGGAAGAGTGTGAGCCTTGTGACCAACGACGACACCGCCGACGCGGACCCCACGAGCCCGGACCCCACGAGCCCGGACCCCACCGGCACCAATGCCTTCGAGCTCTACCGGGACGACTGGGGCATCCCCCATCTCCGCGCCCCCGACGCCGGCCGTCTCGCCTACGCCCAGGGCCGTACCACCGCCCTCGACCGCGCCTGGCAGCTGGAGGTGGAGCGCCACCGCGCCCAGGGCTCCAGCGCCGCCTTCCTCGGCCCGGAATCCGTCCCCTGGGACCGGTTCGCCCGCCAGTCCCGGCTCGCCGACACCGCCCGCCGCTGCCACGAGGCGCTCGACCCGGACACCGCCGCCTGGGTCCGGGCGTACGTGGACGGCGTCAACGACGGGCTGGCCCGGGGCGCTGCCCGCGACGAGCGGTTCGCGCGCACCGGCCATGTCCCGACCCCCTGGGAGCCGTGGGTTCCGCTCGCCATCTGGATCGCCACGCACATCCTCTTCGCCGGGTTCGCCACCAAGCTGTGGCGCGAGCGCGTGGCTCGCGCCCTCGGCGACGAGGCCGCCACGCTCTTCGCCACCGACGGCCCCGGCACCGCCGGAAGCAACGGCTGGCTGGTCCCCGGCGACCGGACCGGCAGCGGGTCGGCGATCATCGCGGGCGACCCGCACCGGTTCATCGAGGACCCGGGCGTGTACCAGCAGATACGGCTCTCCTGCCCCGAGTACGACGTCCTCGGCCTGGCCGTCCCCGGCATACCCGGCCTCGGCCACTTCGGGCACACCGGCAGCGCCGCCTGGGCGATCACGAACGCCATGGCCGACTACCAGGACCTGTACGTCGAGCAGCTCCGCCCGGCCGGAGGCGGGGCCGAGGACGGCGGCTTCGAGGCCCTCGGCCCCGACGGCACCTGGGAGCCCGTCCACCGGCACACCGAGACCCTCACCGTCGCCGGGGCCGACCCGGTCGAGGTCGAGGTGCTGGAGACCGCCCGCGGCCCGGTGATCACGCACGGCGGAACGGCGGACCAGACCCTCTCGCTCCGCTACCCGCCCCGTGTCCGTCGCGACCTCGGCTTCGCCGTCCTCCCGGCCCTGCTGCGCGCCCGTACCGTCGCCGACATCGACCGCGCCTTCGACGGCTGGGCCGAGCCCGTCAACGTCGTCCACGCCGCCGACTCCGAGGGCGGCCTGCTGCACCGCGTCGCCGGCGCGGTCCCGCTGCGCCACCCGGCCAACCGGCTGCGCCCGGTGCCCGCCTGGGATCCGCAGTACGCCTGGCAGGGCTGGGCCGAGACCCCCTCCGAGCCCGTGCAGGGCTTCGCCGTCATGGCCAACGCGCGCGGGATCGCCTCGCCGCTCGGCGTGGAGTTCGCGCCCCCGCACCGCGCCGACCGCATCCGCGCGCTGCTCTCCGGCTCGGCGGACTGGTCCCCGAAGGCGATGGCCGGCGTACACCGGGACACCCACCTGGCCTCGGCCGCGCCGCTGCTGGCCCTGCTGCCCGGGCTGGACGGCCTGTCCCCCGGGGCGCAGGCACTGCGCACCCGACTGCTCGCCTGGGACCGGCACATGGCCGCCGAGAGTACGGACGCCACCGTGTTCTCGGCGTTCCGGGCCAGGGCCGTGCGCCGTTTCGCCGCCGATCCCGCCCTCGCGGACCTGGCGGGCGCGCCGACCGGCCCCGAGGTGTTCCACCCGTGGCTGTACCTGGTCCCGCGCGTCGGCTACGCCCTGGAGGGACTGCTGACCACCGCGCTCCTCCCCGCCCTCGACCGGGCGGCCCACGTACGCGCCGCCCTGGAGGAGACCGCCGCGGCGGACACCCCCGATACGCCGTGGTCGCAGGTGCACCGCCTCGCGCCCTGGTCGGCGCTTCCCGACCCGGATGCGCAGTGGCCCGGCCTCGGCGGGGACCACGACTGCGTGAACGCCACCTCCACCGTCCCCGGTTTCACCGATCTCACCGCCCGCGCATCGGCGGCCCGCTACGTCTGGGACCTGGGCCGCCGCGAGGACAGCCTCTGGGCGGTCCCGCTCGGCGCGGACGGCGTCACCGGCTCAGCCCACCACCGCGACCAGCTCCCGCTCTGGGCGCAGTGCGAACTCGTCCCCGTCGTCACCGGCTGGACCCTCCTCACCAAGGAATCCGTATGACCAGCAGTGCCGCTTCCCCCCGGCAGCCCGTCCACTCCCAGCGCGTCGAGGGCGTCGGCACGGTCACGCTCACGCCCCTCGACCCGGCCGCCGACGCGGCTCTGATCCACTCCTGGGTCACCGAGGAGCGGGCCCGATTCTGGGGCATGGGCGAGGCCAGCCGCGAGCTCGTGCAGGAGATCTACGAGGACGTCGACCGCCGCACGACCCACCACGCGTTCCTCGCGCGCCGCGACGGCGAACCGGTCGCGCTGTTCCAGACGTACGACTGCGCCGAGGACCGGGTCGGCGAGTGCTACGAGGTCCAGCCGGGCGACACGGGCGTGCACATGCTGCTCGGCCCGGCGCAGGGTGCGGCCGAACGCGGCTTCACCGCCGGTCTGATCGGGGCCTTCCTCGCGTACGTCTTCTCGGACGGAACCACCCGCCGGGTGGTCGCGGAGCCGGACGCCCGCAACGAGAAGGCCGTCGCGCGCCTGGTGCGGAGCGGCTTCGTCCTCGGCCCGGAGGTCGAGCTCCCGGAGATCGACCTGCCCGAGGTCCACCTGCCGGCGAAGCAGGCCCGCCTCGCCTTCCTCAGCCCCCCGGAAGCCCGCTGACCGGCGCCTTCCACCGCGCACCGCCGCGGGGAGCGGCCCCGGCACCTCCCCGCGGCGGCCTTCGCCCCGGTCACCACCCGAACGGGATCCCTGTTGGCATTGACCGGGCGAGCCCCGGGGCTGGAAGCTGATCCCCACTCAACTCACTGGCAGTGGGGGATAATTGACCAGCCAGAATCTGCACATCGGGCCGGACGCGGCGGCCGACCGGTACCGATTGCTCCGGTCGATCGGGCGCGGCGGAGAGGCCGTGCTCTATCTCGCGGAGATCCAGCTGGCCGGCGGGGCCGAGCCGGTGGTCGTGAAAGTGCTCGACTCCAAGACGACCATCACGCCCGACGTCTTCGACCGGATCAGCCAGAAGTGGAACGAGCAGGCGGAGTTACTGCGGTTCGTGCACCGGCCGGGCGTGGTGGGCGTACGGGAGCACTTCGAAGGACCGCCGATCCACCGGGCCGGGGAGTCCTCGACGCTGACCGGCCGGGCGCTCGTCCTCGTGATGAACCATGTCGACGGGCTCGACCTGCGGGACTGGCGGGCCGAGCGGACGCTGGCCACCGCCGCCGAGCGGCGCGAGGTGATGCGGACGCTGGAGCAGCTCGCCGATGTACTGGACTGGCTGCACTCGGGGAAGGCCACCCCGTCCGGCCGCCAGGTGATCCACGGTGACCTGTCGCCCGGCAATGTGATGGTGGACGCCCATGGGCAGGCCACGCTGGTGGACTTCGGGCTGAGCAAACTGACCGCCGACCACCAGACGGCGGAGGTGTGGTTCACGCCCGGGTACGCGGCTCCGGAGGTCTTCGACGGCAAGCGCACGCCCGGCACGGACCGGTACGCCTTCGGGGCGATCGCCTACTTCCTGCTGAGCGGGCAGTCCCCGCCGGCCACCCCGGAGCAGCTGGCCCGGGCGCTGGCCGGGCTCCCGCAGATCGCCGCGCTGGACGCCGAGCAGCGGGCGCGGCTCACCGCGATCTACGCGGCCGAGCCCGGGGAGCGGCCGGCGAGCCTGGCCGCCTGGATGAAGGACGTCCGCCACGCGGTGGTGTCCACGACGACGTCCACCTCCCAGCACCTTCCGGCACCGGCCCAGGCCCGGACCCCGGGGCAGGACGCGGCTCCGCCGAAGCCGGCGGCCCCGCCGGCCGTACCGCCTCCACCGGTCGCTGCGCCCGTGACGCCCGTGACGCCGCCCGTGACGCCGCCTCAGCAGGAACCGGCCGTGCCGCCGCAGTACACACCGACGTACGCCCCGGCCTACGACCCGGCGCCGGGGCCTGTGCCTGTGTCGGCGACGGCTCCGGAACCGGCTCCGGAACCGGCCCCGGAACCCGGTCCGCCGCGCAGGCGGAAGCGGACCGGGCTGGTCCTGGGTTCCGTGGCCGCCGTCCTGATCGTCACCGCCGCCGCGCTGGCCGGCGTACGGCTCCTCAAGGACGACGGCAAGGGGACGGACCGGGCCGACAAGAACGCGGCGCCCGCCGCGAGCTCGTCCGGCCAGTCCGCGCAGCCGTCGCCGACCCCTCCGGGCACACCGTCCGCGTCCGCCTCGCGTACCGCCGCCGACCAGGACACCGGTGAGAGTGCGAGCCCTTCGAACAGCCCCGGCACCGGCGCGGCCAGCAACGAGGTGTCCCTGACGTCGCTGACCCCCATCAACGGCATGGGCGGCTGGGAGATCCTTCCCGCGAAGCTCCGCGCCGTCGAGTACGGCGACACGCTCCTGTCCAACCCCAGCTGCAATACCGAGGTGTACACGGAGTACGACCTCAACCTGGCATGGACCTGGCTCGAGTTCACGGCCGGCATCAACGACGGCTCCCAGTACGAGGCGGGCCGGCTCACCATCACCGTCGACGACAAGCCGGCGCTCTTCACCGAGCGCCTCGAACTGGGCAAGCCCCTCACGAAGAAGATCAACGTCCAGGGCGCCCTGCGGCTTCGGATCAAGGGGGACAAGGCCTGCAACACCGGCACGCTCGTCATGGCCAATCCCCGCCTCACCCGCTGAGGCGTTCTCGCCTCTGCGGCGGCCCCGAGACGGCCGCCTCGGGGGAACAGGGTCGCCGCCTCCTCCGGCCCGGGACGGCGGCGGCGGCCCCTCGGCGCGCGCCGACCGCCTGGCGTTCCTCAGGACGGCTCCTCCTGGATGGCGGCTGCCACGACGGACCTCAGGGACTCGAATTCCGGCGGCAGCCGGTCGAGGAGCCAGCGTTCCACCGTGCGGTCCGGATCCGCCAGTACGAGGTTGCCGACGGCAGCCCGGGCGTCGAACGCGCGACAGGTCAGGCTGCCCGACGAGCAGACGAACCCCCGGTAGCCCAGCCCCGGCAGCTCGGGCGGTGTGACCGGCCCGGGGGTGAGCCCGTCCACCAGGGACCACATTTCCTCGGCGGCCTCCCCGTCCAGCGCCCAGCGCGGATTCGGCCGGCCGCTGAAGATGTCCAGTTCCACGATCACGGGAGTCCCGGCCCTCAGTTGATGACCACCGAGCGTCCTGCGTAGAAGTAGCCGCAGAAGTCCGTGTAGCCGCCGCGGTCACAGCTCTCGGGGTCGGTGATGAGATTGTTCTTGCCGTCGTGGTTCCGGGCCGCCGTGTTGCCGGGCTTGTGGCCCCAGAATCCGCCGCGCTGCTCGCGGTACCAGTGGTAGTCCTCGTCGGGCCAGACGACGAGGGCCGTCAGCCGCCGGGGATACTCGTCGTCGGAGAGGCACTCGCAGCGGCGGTGCAGGCCGTCGGCAAGGGCCGCCGTGGTGACGTTCGCGCAGGCCATCACACCGGCCTGGGCGCCATGGGCGCGGCCGGGCTGGGCGAAGGTGTCCGTGCGCCAATTGCGCGCGTAGTTGTAGCAGTTGTTCCGGGGCTGCACCGCCGGACGGTTCCAGAAGTTGGGGTTGAACTGGCTCACCTCGTACGCGCAGTGTTCGCACCGCTGGTCGCGGACCGTGGTGCGCAGCGGGTTCGGCCGCGGCTCCAGCGGGGGGCGGAACCAGTCCGGAGGGTCGTGGAGAAAGCGCTCCAACTGCTCCAGAACCACGTCCCGCAGGTGTGCGTCGATGGGGGTCGACGCGTGCTCCAGGAGGTGGATGCCGGCATACCGCGTCATGTCCTCGACGATGCGGCGGGCCAGTTCGCCGGATTGCGTCAGATCGCGGGCGTTGATGGTGCCCAGTGCGAAGGAGCGTGGCAGGTGGTCCGGCCAGGTGCCGTCGTCGTCTCCGATCGAGGAGACCACGACTTCGCGATAGCCGAGGCCGTCGTACCCCTGTCCCTTGAGCCCCACGACTTCGTTCTGGGCCTCGCTGACGGTCGAAAGCAGTTCACGGGCGGCATCCTCGTCGGTGATGATCCAGGCCGGATTGGGCCGGCCGGAGAAGATGTCCACGTCTACGCGAAGCATGCGTGCACCTCACCATCGCACGGGGACGGTCCTTCCACCGTAGGTCCGCGGTGACGGTGGCGCATCCACAAGGTTGTTGAACGAACGACGGCCCCGCACGGAGTTCGGTGCGGGGCCGTCGGGGCTGTCGTCCGGACGACAGGGGCTGCTACTCGCAGACGCCCAGGCGCTCCAGGATGAGCTCCTTGACGCGCGCCGCGTCGGCCTGGCCGCGGGTGGTCTTCATGACGGCGCCGACCAGGGCGCCGACAGCGGCGATCTTGCCCCCGCGGATCTTGTCGGCGATGGCCGCGTTGCCCGCGATGGCCTCGTCCACGGCCGCGCCGAGCGCGCCCTCGTCCGAGACGACCTTCAGGCCGCGCTTCTCGACGACCTCGTCCGGGGTGCCCTCGCCGGCGAGGACGCCCTCGAGGACCTGGCGGGCCAGCTTGTCGTTCAGCTCGCCGGCCGCGACCAGGGCCGCGACGCGCGCGACCTGGGCCGGGGTGATCGGCAGCTCGTCGACGACGACGCCCTGCTCGTTGGCGTTGCGGGCCAGCTCGCCCATCCACCACTTGCGGGCGGCGGCCGCGTCGGCACCCGCCTCGATCGTGGCGACGATGGAGTCCACCGCGCCCGCGTTGAGGATCGACTGCATGTCGTGCTCGCTGACGCCCCACTCCTCACGGAGCCGGTTGCGGCGCACGCGCGGCATCTCGGGGAGGCCGGCGCGCAGCTCCTCGACCCAGTCGCGGGCCGGGGCGACGGGGACCAGGTCGGGCTCCGGGAAGTACCGGTAGTCCTCGGCGTTGTCCTTGATGCGGCCGGCGGTGGTGGAGCCGTCCTCCTCGTGGAAGTGCCGGGTCTCCTGCACGATCGAGCCGCCGGACGACAGCACGGCCGCGTGGCGCTGGATCTCGAAGCGCGCCGAGCGCTCGACGGAGCGCAGCGAGTTGACGTTCTTCGTCTCGCTGCGGGTGCCGAACTCGGACTCGGGGGTCGGGCGCAGCGACAGGTTCACGTCGCAGCGCATCTGGCCCTTGTCCATCCGGGCCTCGGACACGCCGAGCGCCTTGATGACCTCGCGCAGCTCGGCGACGTACGCCTTGGCGACCTCGGGGGCCCGCGCGCCCGCGCCCTCGATCGGCTTGGTGACGATCTCGATGAGCGGGATGCCGGCGCGGTTGTAGTCCAGCAGGGAGTGGGACGCGCCGTGGATACGGCCGGTGGCGCCGCCGACGTGCAGCGACTTGCCGGTGTCCTCCTCCATGTGGGCGCGCTCGATCTCCACGCGGAAGATCTCGCCGTCCTCCAGCTGGACGTCGAGGTAGCCGTTGAAGGCGATCGGCTCGTCGTACTGGGAGGTCTGGAAGTTCTTCGGCATGTCCGGATAGAAGTAGTTCTTCCGGGCGAAGCGGCACCACTCGGCGATCTCGCAGTTCAGCGCGAGGCCGATCTTGATGGCCGACTCGACGCCGATCGCGTTGACGACGGGCAGCGAGCCGGGCAGACCGAGGCAGGTGGGGCAGGTCTGCGAGTTGGGCTCGGCGCCCAGCTCGGTCGAGCAGCCGCAGAACATCTTGGTCTTGGTGCCGAGCTCGACATGGACCTCGAGGCCCATGACGGGGTCGTACGACGCGAGGGCGTCCTCGTACGACAGCAGTTCGGTGACGGTCACAGTGAAACTTCCCTCTCAGCCCAGCAGGACGTCGTCGTCGCCGAGGCGCTTCAGCTCGCGGTACAGGATCGCGAGGCCGGTGACGATGGCGGCGGCGGACACAACGGCGTCGACCAGCTTCAGCGTGTCGTGCTCGGTGCGGGCCTTCCGGGCCTGCTTGATCACGCTGATGGCACCGAACGCGGTGGTGCCGATCGACAGGTACGTACCGGACTTGGACTTCTTGAAGCCCTTGGCCTTGGACAGTGCGCTACCACTCACAACGACGGAGCCTCCTCAAGCAGCGGGTGACCCCAGCGCTCGACGAAGGCTGCCTCCACGGCAGCGCCGACCTTGTACAGCCGGTCGTCCTTCATCGCCGGGGCGATGATCTGCAGCCCGACCGGCAGGCCGTCCTCCGGTGCCAGGCCGCACGGGAGCGACATGGCGGAGTTGCCGGCCAGGTTGGTCGGGATGGTGCACAGGTCCGCGAGGTACATCGCCAGCGGGTCGTCGGTGCGCTCACCGATGGCGAAGGCGGTGGTCGGGGTCGTCGGGGAGACGATCACGTCGACCTGCTCGAAGGACTTCTCGAAGTCCTGGGTGATGAGCGTGCGGACCTTCTGGGCGGAGCCGTAGTACGCGTCGTAGTAGCCGGAGCTCAGCGCGTACGTACCGAGGATGATGCGGCGCTTGACCTCGTCGCCGAAGCCGGCTTCGCGGGTGAGCGCGGTGACGTCCTCGGCGGACTTGGTGCCGTCGTCGCCGACGCGCAGGCCGTAGCGCATGGCGTCGAAGCGGGCCAGGTTCGAGGAGCACTCGGACGGCGCGATCAGGTAGTACGCGGCCATCGCGAGGTCGAAGGAGGGGCAGTCCAGCTCGACGATCTCGGCGCCCAGCTCCTTGAGGAGCTCGACGGACTCGTTGAAGCGCTGGACGACGCCGGCCTGGTAGCCCTCGCCGGCGAACTGCTTGACGACACCGATGCGCATGCCGGCGACGGAGCCGTT
The DNA here is from genome assembly GCF_040655295.1 of Streptomyces sp. NPDC050448. Taxonomy (NCBI): domain Bacteria; kingdom Bacillati; phylum Actinomycetota; class Actinomycetes; order Kitasatosporales; family Streptomycetaceae; genus Streptomyces; species Streptomyces sp. NPDC050448. Next base: position 58,813 of record NZ_JBFAJR010000018.1, read on the forward strand.
GCGGGCCGCCTCGACGACCGGCGGGACCGGGGCGTCGATGGAGGTGGAGTCGAGCGGGTCGTGGCCGGCGATGACCTCGTGGAGGAGCGCCGCGTCCAGGACCGTACGGGCGCAGGGCCCGCCCTGGTCGAGGGAGGAGGAGAAGGCGACCATGCCGTAGCGGGAGACACCGCCGTACGTGGGCTTCACGCCGACCGTGCCCGTGACGGCGGCGGGCTGGCGGATGGAGCCGCCGGTGTCCGTGCCGATCGCCAGGGGGGCCTGGAAGGCGGCCAGCGCGGCCGCGGAGCCGCCGCCGGAGCCGCCGGGGATGCGGGTGAGGTCCCAGGGATTGCCGGTGGGCCCGTACGCACTGTTCTCGGTGGAGGACCCCATGGCGAACTCGTCCATGTTGGTCTTGCCGAGGATGACGACGTCGGCTTCCTTGAGCTTGCGCGTCAGGGTGGCGTCGTACGGCGGGATCCAGCCTTCGAGGATCTTCGAACCGACGGTGGTCGGGACCCCGACGGTGGTGAAGATGTCCTTGAGGGCGAGCGGGACGCCGGCCAGCGGGCCGAGCTGCTCGCCGCGCTCGCGCTTGGCGTCGACGGCGCGCGCCTGGGCGAGGGCGCCCTCGCGGTCGACGTGCAGGAAGGCGTGGACCTTCTCGTCGGTCGCGTCGATACGGGCCAGGTGGGCCTCGGTGACCTCGACGGCCGTGAGCTCGCCGGAGGCGATCTTCTCGGCGGTCTCGGCGGCCGTGAGCTTGATGATCTGGTCAGTCATGGCTGTTAGTCCTCCCCCAGGATCTGCGGCACCTTGAAACGCTGCTGCTCCTGGGCGGGAGCGCCGGAAAGCGCCTGCTCGGGGGTGAGCGACGGTCGGACCTCGTCCGCGCGCATGACGTTCGTCAGCGGCAGCGGGTGGGAGGTCGGCGGGACGTCTTGGTCGGCGACCTCGGAAACGCGGGCGACCGCGCCGATGATGTCGTCGAGCTGTCCGGCGAAGTGGTCCAGCTCTTCGGCCTTGAGCTCCAGACGTGCCAGCCGAGCGAGGTGGGCAACCTCCTCGCGCGTGATGCCAGGCATGCAGCGATCCTCTGGGGGTGGTGAGTGTGTAGTTTCGTGCCCAATCCTATGGGGCCGGGCCCCGGACCCACGAAACCGTTTCCCACCGGGCCCCCTCCCGCACCGCTGCCCGGACCCGCGCCTCGCACGGCGGCGGGTCCGGAGGGGCAGGGCGCGCCGGCTACTGGGCCGGGGTTTCCGCGCCCGTCGGGGAGGCCGAGAGTTCCGCCGTGATGTCCGCCGGGCGGCGCCAGCCGCGTTCGCCGCGGGCCAGGAGCCAGGCCGTGGCCTCCTGCGGGGGCATGGCGGCCGCGACCAGCCAGCCCTGGACGGCGTCGCAGCCCAGGTCGCGCAGGCGTTCCCAGGTCTCGTCGTCCTCCACGCCCTCGGCGACGACGAGCAGCCCCAGCGAGTGCGCCAGGTCCACCGTGCAGCGCACGATCTCCGCGTCCTGCGCGTCCACCGCGAGCCGTGCCACGAACGAGCGGTCGATCTTCAGCTCGCTGACCGGCAGCCGCCGCAGGTGCACCAGGGAGGAGTAGCCCGTGCCGAAGTCGTCGAGCGACATCTTCACGCCGTGGCCCGTCAGGCCCGCCATGGTGTCGGCCGCCCGCTGCGGGTCCTCCAGCAGGACGTGTTCCGTTATTTCGAGCTGGAGCCCGCTGGCCGGGACCCCGTGCCGGGCCAGCCGGGCCGCGACCGCGCCCGCGAAGCCGGGCGTGTGGACGTCGCGCGGGGAGACGTTGACGGCCACCGGGACCTTCAGGCCCTGGGCCCGCCACCGCGCCACCTGGGCGAGGGCGGTCTCGAGGACGTACTCGGTGAGGTGGGGCATCAGCCCCGAGGTCTCGGCGATCGCGATGAACTCGTCCGGCGAGACCCGGCCGCGCTCCGGGTGCACCCAGCGCACCAGGGCTTCGAGCCCGGCCACCTGGCCGTCGAAGCGGACCTTGGGCTGGTAGTGGAGTTCCACTTCACCGGCGTCGAGGGCCCGCCGCAGATCGCCGAGGAGGCCGAGGCGGTCGGGGGTGTTGCTGTCCCGCTTGGACTCGTACACCTCCACGCCCGTGCGGTCCCGCTTCGCCTGGTACATCGCGACGTCGGCGCGGCGCAGCAGCCCCTCCGCGTCCAGCGCGTGGTCGGGGAAGACGGCGAGGCCGGCGCTGGCCTCCAGGACGAGGGTCAGGCCGTCCAGGTCGAGGGGAGAGCTGAGCTCGGCGACGAGGTGGCGGGCGACCCGCTGGGCGCTGGTGGTGGAGTCGGCGACGGGCAGGAGCACGGCGAACTCGTCGCCGCCGAGGCGTGCGGCCTCGGCGTCCTCGGGCAGGGCCTGGCGGAGCCGGTCGGCGATCTGGAGCAGCAGCCGGTCGCCGGCGAGGTGGCCCAGCGTGTCGTTGACCGCGCGGAACCGGTCCAGGTCGATCAGCACGAGAGCCGACCGGGTGCCCAAACGTTCAGCCTCGTCCAGAGCGGACCAGGCCCGCTCCAGGAGCCACTGCCGGTTCGGCAGCCCGGTCAGCGGATCGCGCAGTTGCTCCTCGGCGCGCGCCCGGGCGATCCACAGGGTGGAGTCCAGGGCGATCAGCGGTACGGCGAACAGCGGCAGCAGCACCGGCTGCGTCACGGCGACCACGCAGATCAGCGGGGCGATGCCGAGCAGGGCGACGGCGACTAAGGCCTGTCGGAGCAGGGCCGTGCGGGCGACGGTGGGCAGGGCGCCGCCGCGCGGGGTCAGCGCGAGCCACAGCAGCACCTTGGTCACCAGCAGATAGGCCAGGGCCACCAGGATGATCTCGGGGGCCGCCTCCAGCCCCCAGGTGGTGGGCCGCCACGGGGCCTCGACGGTGGGCCCCTGGCCGAACCCGGCGAGTACGAGGGCCCCCGCGCCGATGCCGAGGATGTCGGTGGCGCCGTGCAGCAGCCCCTGCCGCCATCGGTGCCGGCGCGCGGCCCCGACCAGGGAGACCACCGCGAGGGAGACGAGTCCCGCGGGCACCCACCCGTAGAGGATGAGCACGCCGAGGGTGAGGGCCGCGCCCGACCCGGTGCCGCCCCACCAGCGGTCCCGGCCCAGCGCGACCAGGTGGCCGACGATGATGCCGGTCAGCAGGGCGAGCGCCCAGCCGACCGGGCCGCCGGGGAACAGGGCGTGACGGTCGATCAGCGCGGAGACGATGCCGGCCGCGAGGACCACCGCGGACAGGCCCACGACGATGAAGGGCAGCACGGTGCGCTGCGCCGCTCCTCCCGATCCCGCCCCGGTGTCGAGGGGGTGGGTGTCCGGCTTCCTGGAACGCAGGACGCCTGGTCGGCCCGTCCGCATGGACGGGATCTCCCCGCCGATATCAGGTGACGGGTCGGCGCTTTCGGTGGGTTTCATGCCCGTCCCTCTCACAGCCGGCAATGCCGATGCCACGCGATGGCCCCGATGTCACGCCATCACGGCCGGAAGCGCATCACGCAGCCGTGCACGACAGGTGCACCCCTCAACAGTAGGACGCGAGAGGCTCCCAGGGGCAGCGGTCGGCGGCGGTTGCCCGAATGCGACCCAGCCATCCTCATCAGTACGGTATCCGCCGAACGGGTGAGTTTGGACCAGGACCCCCGGGTCAACCATCTGATGATCCGACAGGCCACCGCCCTGCGAACAGCCCTGTACCGGCCTTTTACCACCGGGTGTTGCGCCCGGCGCGCGCCCGCCCGTACGGCCGCACGCCACGCATCCGTTCGCCTTCGCCACTTTCCCGGTACGAGTCCCGCCGTGTCTCTCGGAGGGCGTTACTCCGCTTCGGTGTCGCCGGCCACCGGGAGCGCCGCCTCCCGTGCCGCGTCGGGGCCCTGTTCGAGGAGCACCGCGAAGCCCGCGTCGTCGAGGACGGCCAGCTTCAACTGCACGGCCTTGTCGTACTTGGAGCCCGGGTTCTCGCCGACCACGACGAAGGAGGTCTTCTTCGAGACGGAGCCGGTCACCTTGGCGCCGCGGCTCTGCAGGGCCTCCTTCGCGCCGTCCCGCGTGTGGCTCTGCAAAGTGCCGGTGACGACGACGGTCAGGCCCTCCAGCGGGCGCGGGCCCTCGTCCTCGCCGGAACCCTCCTCCTCCATCCGGACCCCGGCCTCCCGCCACTTGCGCAGGATCTCCTGGTGCCAGTCGACGGCGAACCACTCCTTGACCGCCGCCGCGATGATCGGCCCGACGCCCTCGGTGGCGGCGAGCGCCTCCTCGGTGGCCTGCTCGATCCGCTCGATGGAACGGAACTCGCGGGCCAGGGTCTCCGCCGCGACGGGGCCCACGTGCCGGATCGAGAGGCCGTTGATGAAACGGGCGAGCGGGCGGTCCTTGGCGGCCGCGATGTTCTCCAGCATGGCCAGGGCGTTCTTCTTCGGCTCGCCCTTCTGGTTGGCGAAGACCGTGACGATCTTCTCCTCGCCGGTCTTCGGGTCGCGCTTGGGCAGCCCGCTGTCGGCGTCCAGCACGTACGCCTTGATGGGCAGCAGCTGCTCGATGGTGAGGCCGAACAGGTCGCCCTCGTCGAGCATCGGCGGCTCGGCCGGCTCCAGCGGGTTGGTGAGGGCGGCCGCGGCCACCGCGCCGAAGTTCTCGATGTCCAGGCACTGGCGGCCGGCGAGGTAGAACAGCCGCTCGCGCAACTGGGCGGGGCACGTCTGCCCGTTGGGGCAGCGGAGGTCGATGTCGCCCTCCTTCATCGGCCGCAGCGCCGTACCGCACTCGGGGCACTCGGCCGGCATGACGAACTCCCGCTCGCTGCCGTCGCGCAGGTCCACCACGGGGCCGAGGATCTCGGGGATGACGTCGCCCGCCTTGCGCAGGACCACGGTGTCCCCGATGAGCACGCCCTTGGCCTTGACGACCTCCTGGTTGTGCAGCGTCGCGAACTCGACCTCCGACCCGGCCACCGTCACCGGCTCCACCTGGGCGTACGGGGTCACGCGACCGGTGCGGCCGACACCGACCTTGATGTCCACCAGCTTGGTGTTGACCTCTTCGGGGGCGTACTTCCAGGCGATCGCCCAGCGCGGGGCGCGGGCCGTGGAGCCGAGGCGGCCCTGGAGCGGGATCTCGTCGAGCTTGACGACGACGCCGTCGATCTCGTGCTCTACCGAGTGCCGGTTCTCGCCGAAGTACGCGATGAACTCGCGCACCTCCGCCAGCGAGGACACCGCCTTGTTGTGCCGGGCCGTGGGCAGGCCCCACTCGCTGAGCAGCTCGTACGCGTGCGAGAGCTTGTCGATGTCGAAGCCCTCGCGCGCGCCGATGCCGTGCACCACCATGTGCAGCGGGCGGGTGGCGGTGACCTTCGGGTCCTTCTGGCGCAGCGAACCGGCCGCCGCGTTGCGCGGGTTGGCGAAGGGCTTGTCACCGGCTTCGACGAGCCGGGCGTTGAGCTCCTCGAACTTCTCCATCGGGAAGTAGACCTCGCCGCGGATCTCGACCAGCTCCGGGATCCGGTCGCCCTTGAGGCGGTCGGGGATCTCGGCGATGGTGCGGACGTTGGGCGTGATGTCCTCGCCGGCGCGGCCGTCGCCGCGGGTGGCGGCCCGGGTGAGGCGGCCCTTCTCGTAGGTGAGGTTGACGGCGAGGCCGTCCACCTTGAGCTCGCACAGGTAGTGGAAGTCGGGGGTGTTGACGTCCCGGGCCACCCGCTCGGCCCAGGCCGCCAACTCCTCGTCGTCGAAGGCGTTGTCGAGGGAGAGCATGCGCTCCCGGTGCTCGACGGACGCGAAGTCCGTCTCGTACGCCCCGGCCACCTTCTGCGTGGGCGAGTCCGGCGTGCGCAGCTCCGGGTACTGCTCCTCGAGCGCCTCCAGCGAGCGCAGCAGCGTGTCGAACTCGGCGTCGCTGACGACCGGCTGGTCGTTCACGTAGTACCGGAAGCGGTGCTCCTCGACCTGCTCGGCCAGCAGCGCGTGCTGCTCACGCACCGCCGTCGGTGCGGCCGTGCCGTCGCCGGCCTGCTTCTGTTCGGCTGCCATGCCGTGTCCTCCCGTGGCCCGTCTGATCCGTCACTCAGGGTTGTCGGCGAGCGACCTCGCCGCCCTGACGCAGTGCGCCTGCACCGCGCGGGCGTAGGCGGGCGAGGCGCCCGCCAGACCGCACGACGGGGTGACCACGACGGACTCCGCCAGAGTCCCCGGGGCCAGCCCCAGCCTGCGCCAAAGCTTCCTGACACCCATGACGCTACCGGCAGGGTCCGACAACGGGGCGTCGGTGCCCGGCACCACTCCGGCGAAGAGTTTCACGCCGGCTTCGACGGCCTCCCCGATGGCGTCGTCCTCGCGCTCGGTGAGCAAGGAGAAATCGAACGACAGGCCCGTGGCGCCGGCCCGCCGGAGCAGCCCGAAGGGCACCTCGGGTGCGCAGGAGTGCACGACGACCTCCCCGTCGTGGACGGCGAACAGCTCGCGGAGCGTGCCCTCGACGACCTGCCGGTCCACCGCCCGGTACGTCCGGTACTTGCTCGCGGACCGTACGCGCCCCAACAGCACCGCGGTCAGGGACGGTTCGTCGAACTGCAGCACGATCTCGGCGCCGGGGATGCGCCCCCGCACATCGGCCAAGTGCTCGCGCAGGCCTTCCGCGAGCGATCCGGCCAGGTCGCGGCAGGCGCCGGCGTCCTGGAGCACGGCCTCGCCGCCGTGCAGTTCCAGGGCGGCGGCCAGGGTCCACGGTCCGACGGCCTGGACCTTGAGCTTCCCCTCGTACCCCTGGGTGAACTCCTCCAGGGCGTCGAGGTCCTCGCCGAGCCAGGACCGGGCGCGCCTCGTGTCGCGGCCGGGGCGGTCGCTGATCCGCCAGCCGCTGGGCTCGACGTGGGCGTACATCTCGACGAGCAGCCCGAGGGAGCGGCCGATCATGTCCGCGCCGGGCCCGCGGGCGGGCAGCTCGGGGAGGTACGGGAACTCCTCGAAGGACCCGGTGACGGTCTTGGCCGCCTCGCGGGCGTCGCCGCCGGGGAGGGATCCGACACCGGTGGCCGCGGCGGTCATCGGCCCGGCCTCACGGTGAGGTCGTTGACCTCGGCGTCACGCGGCAGGTCCAAGGCCATGACGATGGTCGTCGCCACGGACTCGGGGTCGATCCAGGCGCTGGGGTCGTACTCCTTGCCCTCCTGCGAGTGCACCTTGGCCTGCATCGGGGTGGCGGTACGCCCCGGGTACACGGAGGTGACCCGGATGCCGTTGCCCTTCTCCTCCTGGCGCAGGGAATCGGCCAGCGCCTTGAGCCCGTGCTTGGAGGCGGCGTACGCGCTCCACTCGGCGTGGGCGGTGAGCCCGGCACCCGAGTTCACGAAGACGACGGTCGCCTGCGAGGCCCGCAGGGTGGGCATCAGGAGCCGGGTGACCTCGGCGGGGGCGATGAGGTTCACGTTGAGCTGCTGGTGCCAGGTCTTGGGCCGCAGCTCGCCGACGGGCCCGAGGTCCACGATCCCGGCGCAGTGGACGAGCGAGTCGATCCGCTCGGGCACCGCCTGCTTGGAGAAGGCCCAGGAGAGCCGGTCGGGATCTGCGAGGTCCCCGACGAGCGCCCGTGCGCCCGGGTACTGCTCGACGAGCTGCTTGCCGCGAGCCGCGTCGCGGGCCAGGAGAACGATTTCGTCGCCGCGCGCGTGCAGCCGCGCCGCGACGGCGGCGCCGATGCCGGACCCGGCACCGGTGATCAGGTGAGTAGCCATACGGCCATGCTCGCACCCCGGCCACCCCCGCCGGCCCCTCCGGTCGGCCGCCGCCCGGTCGGCCGCTTCAGAGCCCGGCGGCCGCGCGCAAGCGGGCGGAGGTGGCGGCCGCGTCGTAGCCGGACGGGACGCCCTCGACCAGGATGACCTCGCCCGCTATGTGGCGGGTGCGCTGCGGGAGGATCTGCTGGTAGGCGTCGGAGGCGTACCAGGCGCGGGCACGCTCGATGTCCGGGAAGGCGATCACGACGATCGTGCCCGGGAAGGGCCCCTCCATGACCTCGACCTGCGCACCGTGCACCAGGAAGCGGCCCTCGAAGGGGTCCATCGTCGACTGGACCACGTCCATGTAGTGCAGGATCTCCTCGTTCATGGTCTCGGGACGGAGGTGGCCGATGGCGTAAGCAGTCATGATCTTCTCCTCGTTCAACCGGCCTGGCGGTCCGGGCTGTTGGAACGATCCTGTCAGCGGGCGGCCCCGGATGCGATGACCTCCGAGGTCATGGACGACGACCCCTACAGCGCCGGCGGACCCTGCTCCAGGCGGTGGAGGACCGGGGCGAGGCGGTCGAGGCCGTCACCGAAGGGGCGGCGCTCGTCCCACCAGGTGGCACCCGCGTCGGCCAGCGGGCCCAGCAGGTCGCGTGCCGCGGCGGGGTGGGCGGGGCTGACGCCGCCGACCACCACCTCGAAGGAGGTGGCCGCCGGGCTGCCGCGGTGCTTGCCGATGTAGGCGACCAGGTCACTAAGAGGCCGGGGGACGCCCTGTTCCGCAGCGACGGCCACCGCCGCGACCGTTCTCGCGTCGGCGAAGTCTCCGAAGTTCGGGATGTTCATCGAGTGGCGCATCCCAGCAGGCTGCCCTGGCGCGGCCCGAGGCAATCGGGAAGGCTCAGCCCGCGGCCAACACCGGGCTGCCGGGGCGGAAGGTCCTGCGGTAGGCGATCGGCGAGATGCCGAGGGCGGTCCGCATGTGCTGGCGCAGCGAGTTGGCGGAGCCGAAGCCCGCCCGGTGCGCGACCAGGTCGACCGGCAGGTCGCTGGACTCCAGCAACTGGCGGGCTACTTCGAGGCGTTGGACGGTCAGCCACTGCACCGGGGTCATGCCGACCTCGTCGCGGAACCGCCGGGTGAAGGTGCGCAGGCTCATCCGGGCGTGGGCGGCCAGCTCGGCCAGCGTGACCGGTTCGGCGAGCCGTTCCAGGGCCCAGGCGCGGGTGGCGGTGGTGGTGGCGACGGTGGGTTCGGGGACGGGCCGGTCGATGTACTGGGCCTGCCCGCCGTCCCGCCAGGGCGGTACGACGCACAGCCGCGCGGCGCGGTTGGCGGCGGCGGTGCCGTGGTCGGCGCGCACCAGATAGAGGCAGAGGTCGATGCCGGCGGCCACTCCGGCCGAGGTGAGGATGTCGCCGTCGTCGACGAAGAGCACGTCCTCGTCCAGCTTGACGCGCGGGAAGGCCCGCTGGAACTGCGGCGCGTGCGCCCAGTGCGTGGTGGCGCGCCGGCCGTCGAGCAGCCCGGCGGCGGCGAGCACGATCGAGCCGGTGCAGATCGACACGATCCGGGTGCCGGGCCGGATCCCGGCGAGCGCGGCGGCCAGCGCGGGCGGCAGGGGCTCGCCGTGCTCCAGGCCGCCCATGGCGTGGGTCGGCGGGATGATCACGGTGCCGGCGGCGGCGAGTGCCTCGGAGCCCGCCGAGACTCCGACCGTGAAGCCCGCGTCACTGGTCACGGGCTGTCCGTCGGCGGTGCAGACGGTGACCTCGTAGAGCGGCGCGCCGTCGTCGTCGCGGACGTTCCCGAAGACCCGGGAGGGGATCCCGAGCTCGAACGGGGGGACGCCTTCGAGGGCGAGTACGGCGATTCGCTGCACAGCGGGCATGGCCAGATCCTGTCACATGGTGGCCGTACGGCCAACACCGCGGGCGGCTGCCGGACCCGAAGCTGGTGTCACCTTCCGGGATTGCGGGAGGTGACCAGCAGGAATTCAGCAGGAACCAGATCCAAGGAGAGATCCATGCGCGCCGTCGTCGTCAGCCAGTGGGGCGGACCCGAGGTCCTCGTCGAGACCGAGATCGACCGTCCCGAGCCGGGCCCGACCGAGATCCTGGTCCGGGTGCACGCCGCCGGGGTGAACCCGGTCGACTGGAAGACGCGGGCCTCCGGCGTGCTCATCGCCTGGGACGCCGTGCCGGTGGTGGGCTGGGACGTGTCCGGCACCGTGGAGGCCGTGGGCGCGGGCGTGACGGTCTTCGAGCCGGGCGACGAGGTCTTCGGCATGCCGCGCTTCCCCCGGCAGGCGAGCGGCTACGCCGAGTACGTGACCGCCCCCGCCCGGCAGTTCGTGCGCAAGCCCGCGGCCCTGGACCACGTGGCGGCGGCCGCGCTGCCGCTGGCGGCGCTCACCGCCTGGCAGAGCCTGGTGGACACCGCCGGCGTGCAGCCGGGCCAGCGGGTACTGGTCCACGCGGCGGCGGGCGGGGTGGGCCACCTCGCGGTCCAGATCGCCAAGGCGCGCGGTGCGTACGTGATCGGCACGGCCAGCGCGGCCAAGCACGAGCTGCTGCGCGAGCTGGGCGCCGACGAGCTGATCGACTACCGGAGCACCGACTTCGCGGAGGCGGTCCGGGACGTGGACGTGGTGCTGGACACCATGGGCGGGGACTACGGGCGGCGCTCGCTGAAGGTGCTGAAGCCCGGCGGGCACCTGGTCACGATCGCCGGCGCCGAGGGCCTGGACCCGGTCACCGACGGGGTGCGGGTCAGCTCGGTCCTGGTGGAGCCGGACCGGCAGGGCATGGCCGAGATCGCCGCCCTGGTCGAGGAGGGCCGGCTGCGGCCGCTGATCGACACGGTGCTGCCGCTGGAGCAGGCCGCGAAGGCCCACGAGATCGGCGAGCTCGGCCGCACCACCGGCAAGATCGTCCTGACGGTCGCCTAGCAGGCTGGACGGCTAGACGGTGGCTGCGGCCCGGGTGGTCGTGGCGATGGTGGCGGAGCCGACGACCCGCGTGCCGTCGTAGAGCACGATCGCCTGGCCCGGGGCCACACCGCGGACCGACTCCGTGAAGCGGACCCGCAGCTCGCCGTCCACGACCTCGGCGTAGACCTCGGTCTCACCGCCGTGGGCGCGCAGCTGCGCGGTGTAGGTGCCCGGCGCGGCGGCCGTGGAGCCGCACCAGCGGGGCCGGATCGCGGTCAGGGCGCTGACGTCGAGGGCCTCGGCGGGGCCGACCGTGACGGTGTTGTTCACCGGCGAGATGTCGAGGACGTAGCGCGGCTTGCCGTCGGGGGCGGGGTGGCCGATCCGCAGGCCCTTGCGCTGGCCGATGGTGAAGCCGAAGGCGCCGTCGTGGGTGCCGACCTTCTCGCCGGTCGCCTCGTCGACGATGTCGCCCTCGGCCTTGCCGAGGCGGTTCGCGAGGAAGCCCTGGGTGTCGCCGTCGGCGATGAAGCAGATGTCGTGGCTGTCGGGCTTCTTCGCGACGGCCAGGCCGCGCTCCTCCGCCTCGGCGCGGATCTCGTCCTTGGTGGTGAGGGTGTCACCGAGCGGGAAGAGCGCGTGGGCGAGCTGCTTCTCGTCGAGGACGCCGAGGACGTACGACTGGTCCTTGGCCATGTCGGAGGCCCGGTGCAGCTCGCGGGTGCCGTCCTCGTTCAGGACGACGGTGGCGTAGTGGCCGGTGCAGACGGCGTCGAAGCCCAGGGCGAGGGCCTTGTCGAGCAGGGCCGCGAACTTGATCTTCTCGTTGCAGCGCAGGCAGGGGTTCGGGGTGCGCCCGGCCTCGTACTCGGAGACGAAGTCCTCGACGACGTCCTCGCGGAAGCGCTCGGCGAGGTCCCAGACGTAGAACGGGATGCCGATGACATCGGCGGCGCGGCGGGCGTCGCGGGAGTCCTCGATGGTGCAGCAGCCGCGGGCGCCGGTCCGGAAGGACTGCGGGTTCGCGGAGAGCGCGAGGTGGACGCCGGTCACGTCGTGCCCGGCTTCGACCGCGCGGGCGGCGGCGACGGCGGAGTCCACGCCGCCGGACATGGCGGCCAGGACGCGAAGGGGGCGGGCGGTGCGCGGCAGGTTCTCAGTCATAGCACCGTCCAGAGTACGGGGGAACCGCCCGGGGTCACAGCGCGTTGTCGGCTACGGGGGGTGGATCACATGGGGAGCAAGGTCGGCAAGGGCAACGGAGCGCCGAAGGGGGCGCCGCGCAGAACGCGCCGGGCGGTGCTGTTCGGGGGGCTCGGGATCTTCACGGTGGCGGCGATCGCCGGACATGACGATCTGCAGCGCGCCTGGTGGCTGCTGCCGGGGACGGGCAAACCGCGGGTGGAGGGCGCGGTGGACCACCCGGGCGTGGGCTGGACGGCGGCTTCGCCCGCGAACTGGCGGATGGCGGACCGGCCCGACGACTACCGGGTGGACCGGATTGTCATCCATGTCACGCAGGGCAGCTTCGCGTCCTCGGTGGACGCCTTCAAGGACCCGTGGCACCAGGCGTCGGCGCACTACATAGTGGGCCAGGACGGCCGTGTCGAGCAGATGGTGCGCGAGATGGACGTCGCCTTCCACTCGGGCAACCGCTCGATGAACGAGCGCAGCGTGGGCATCGAGCACGAGGGCTACGTGGACCGGCCGCAGGACTTCACGGATGCGATGTACGCGGCCTCGGCCCGGCTGGCCGCCGACATCTGCCGCAGGTACGGCATACCCGTGGACCGCACGCACATCCTGGGCCACTCCGAGGTGCCGGGCACCGACCACACGGACCCGGGCCGCCACTGGGACTGGGACCGGTACCTGGGAATGGTCCGCTCGGAGCTCGCGGCGGCCCCCGCCCGTCCTAGCTGAGGCCTGCCGTACGGGCGCGCTCGACGGCAGGTCCGATGGCGGCGGCGACGGCCGCGACGTCGTCCTTGGTGGAGGTGTGACCGAGGGAGAAGCGCAGGGTGCCGCGGGCCAGCTGCGGGTCGGTGCCGGTGGCCAGCAGGACGTGGCTGGGCTGGGCCACGCCGGCGGTGCAGGCGGAACCGGTGGAGCACTCGATGCCCTGGGCGTCCAGCAGGAGCAGCAGGGAGTCGCCCTCGCAGCCGGGGAAGCTGAAGTGCGCGTTGGCCGGGAGCCGGTCGTCGGGGTCCCCGCCGAGGACGGCGTCGGGCACTTCCCGGAGCACGGCGGCGACCAGTTCGTCGCGCAGCGCGCCGATCTCGGCGGCGAACCGCTCGCGCCGCTCGGCGGCGATCACGGCGGCCACCGCGAAGGCGGCGATGGCGGGCACGTCGAGGGTCCCGGAGCGTACGTGCCGCTCCTGGCCGCCGCCGTGCAGGACGGGTACGGGGCTCTGGTCGCGGCCGAGCAGCAGCGCGCCGATGCCGTAGGGGCCGCCGACCTTGTGGCCGCTGACGGTCATCGCGGCGAGGCCGCTGTCGCCGAAGCGGACGTCGAGCTGTCCGAAGGCCTGGACGGCGTCGGAGTGCAGGGGGATCGCGAACTCGCGGGTGACGGCGGCCAGTTCATGGACCGGCATGACGGTGCCGATCTCGTTGTTGGCCCACATGACGGTGGCCAGGGCCACGTCGTCGGGGTTGCGTGCGATGGCTTCCCGGAGGTCATCGGGGTGCAAGCGGCCGTAGCGGTCGACGGGGAGGTATTCGACCCGGGCGCCCTCGTGCTCGCCGAGCCAGTGGACGGCGTCGAGGACGGCGTGGTGCTCGACGGGGCTGGCGAGCACCCGGGTCCGGGCGGGGTCCTGGTCGCGGCGGGCCCAGTAGAGGCCCTTGACGGCGAGGTTGTCGGCCTCGGTGCCGCCCGCGGTGAAGACCACCTCGCTCGGGCGGGCGCCGAGTGCCTCGGCGAGGGCCTCGCGGGCCTCCTCGACGGTACGGCGGGCGCGGCGGCCGGCGGCGTGGAGGGAGGACGCGTTACCCGTGGCGGCGAACTGCGCGGTCATCGCCGCAGCGGCCTCCGGGAGCATCGGAGTGGTGGCGGCGTGGTCGAGGTAGGCCATGATCCCCTGATTCTACGAGTCCGCTCCACGCGCCCGGACCCCGCGGGCCCCGGCCCTCCCGGCGACGGCTTGCGGGCTCGTTCTTCGCGGTGCTGTGGGCAGCCGCCGCCCCGCCTCGGTTGCGCCGCCCCGCCGCTCCCGCACCCGGCCGCTCGGTGGAGCCGCCCTGCGGGACCGTCCCCCACCGGGCCCGGCCCGGTCCCCCTGGGGCTGTGCCCCCGAACTCGCCCTCCTCAAACGCCGACGGGGCTGAGTCCGGCTCCGCCCCGCGGGGGTCCGCCGGACGCCGCCCCGGAGCCCCGCGCCTCACACCTCGGCGGAGCCGCGTCCGGCCCGGGGCGCGAGGCCCGAGGCTGCGGACCCACAGCGCTGCCGGCCCGGCGCCGGGCCGGCAGCGCGGGCGCGGGCGCGGGGCAGGGGGTCAGCGGGGAGCGCGGGCCAGTTGGCGGGACTGGGCCACCAGGCGGTCCTCGGAGTCCCAGACCTCGGCGTCCTCCTCCAGGAAGCCCCCGGCCAGGTTCCGGGTCGTGATGGAGATCCGCAGCGGGCCCGGGGCGGGGCGGCGGCGGATGTGGGCGGTGAGCTCGATGGTCGGGCTCCAGCCCATCAGGCCCAGGTCGAAGCAGGTCGGCGGCAGCGCGTCCACCGCGAGCAGCAGCGACAGCGGGTCCGCGTCACGGCCGTCGGCCAGCTCGAACCAGGCCCGCATCTCGCCCTTCCCGGACGGTGCGCCGAGCGCCCAGCCCGCCGTCGCCGGGTCCAGCCGCAGCCGGAGCCGGTCCACGATCGCGTTGCTGCCGGGGATCGGGGCCGGGCCGGCCTCCGGGCCGAGGCAGTCCGCGTAGGGCGGGATCACCGGCGGGACCGCCGTGGTGCGGACGTCGTCCGGGAGGGAGGCGAGGTCGCCGTACGAGGCGACGACCCGGATCCGCTCGATCTCGGCGCCGCTCTCGTCGTACTGGAAGAGGGAGGCCTGGCCGGTGGAGAGGGTGCGCCCCACCCGGACGACCTCGGTGCGGATGACGGCGGGGCCGGGTACCGACGAGGTCAGGTAGTGGGCGGAGACGGTGAAGGGGTCCGGGTGCGGCAGGGCCGCCGACAGGGCCCGGCCGACCAGGGCCAGCAGATAGCCGCCGTTGACGGCGGTGATGATCGTCCATCCCGCGGAGAGCTCCGTGTCGTACACCTCGGACTCGCCCGCGCGGGCGGTGACGGTGGTGTCGCGGTCGAACTCGCTGTCGCCGATGGATGCCTGGGCCGCTGCGTATGCCATGGATTCGACACTACAACGCGAAGCTACTAAGCGGTAGCTTTCCATTGCCACGTGCTGGTTACAGCTCTTCGGCCACCGAGGAGCGGCGGTTCCAGGCCAGTGGGGCCCGCCAGTGGTAGCGCATGGCGAGGAGCCGGAGCACGAAGGTGGTGACGATCGCGAGGGCGGTGGTCACGCCGTTGAGCACGTCGAAGGCGATGAACTCGGCCACCATCGAGGCGCCGACGATGGCGGGGACGGCGTACATCTCGCGGTCGCGCAGCAGCGACGGCACCTCGTTGGCCAGGACGTCGCGCAGGACGCCTCCGCCGACGGCCGTGGCCAGGCCGAGCGCGGCGGACGCGGTGAGTCCGAGGCCGAACTGGTAGGCCTTGGTCGTGCCCGTCACGCAGAACAGGCCGAGGCCGGCGGCGTCGCAGACGTTGATGGCCCGGTTGATCCGCTGGACCTCGGGGTGCAGGAAGAAGACGAGGCCGGCGGCGATCAGCGGGGTGACGAAGAAGCTGAGCTCGCCGAAGGCGGCCGGCGGGACGGCGCCGATGACGAGGTCGCGGAAGAGGCCGCCGCCGAGGGCGGTGACCAGCGCGAGGACGCAGATGCCGAAGACGTCGAAGTTCTTGCGTACGGCGAGCAGGGCGCCTGCGGTGGCGAAGACGAAGATGCCGGCGAGGTCCAGGGCATGCTGGATCCCGGGCGGGAAGAGATCGTGGAGCACTGCCCCATTGTGCCGTTCGCCTGGCCGGCGCATTGACGGGCCGGGCCGCCACCGGCCCGGCACCCCACCCGGGACCCGCCGGACCCGAGCCGAGGCCGGACCCGAGGCTGGGGCCGAGGCCGGGCCCGAGCCGAGCCCGGAGCCCGAGTCGAGGCCGGGGCCGAGCCGGACCCGAGGCCGGAGCCGGACCCGAGGCCAGGGCCGGACCCGAGGCCGGGACCGAGGCCCGACCCGAGGGCGGCACCCGAGCCGAGGCTGGACCCGAGGCCAGGGCCGAGGCCCGACCCGAGGGCGGCACCCGAGCCGGGGCCGAGGCCGGAGCCGGACCCGAGGCCCGAGCCGGGGTTGGGCGGGGACAAGCCGGTGTCCCGGGCTCCGACCGCTACGCGGAGACCGGGACACCGGACGATGTGGGCCCGGGTTACCCCGAGACCGTGACCACCGCTTCCGACGCGCCCGGCAGGGCCGGGTCGCCCGGGGCCTGGTCGGCGGCGTTCTCCGGGTGGTGGCAGGCCACCTGGTGGCCCGTGGCCAGGGCCAGCATCGGCGGCTCCTGCGTGGTGCAGATCTGCGTGGCCTTCCAGCACCGCGTGTGGAAGCGGCAGCCGGAAGGAGGGGAGATCGGCGAAGGGACATCGCCCTTGAGCAGGATGCGCCCGCTCTTCGCGCCGCGCCGGCGCGGGTCCGGCACCGGCACGGCCGACAGCAGCGCCTTGGTGTACGGGTGCATCGGGTTCTCGTACAGCGACTTGCGGTCGGTCAGCTCCACGATCTTGCCGAGGTACATCACCGCGATGCGGTCCGACACGTGCCGGATGACCGACAGGTCGTGCGCGATGATCACGTACGTGAGGCCGAGCTCCTCCTGGAGGTCGTCCAGCAGGTTGACCACCTGCGCCTGGATCGACACGTCCAGCGCCGAGACCGGCTCGTCGGCGACGACCAGCTTCGGCTTCAGGGCCAGCGCGCGGGCGATGCCGATGCGCTGGCGCTGGCCGCCCGAGAACTCGTGCGGGTACCGGTTGTAGTGCTCCGGGTTGAGACCCACCAGGGACAGGAGGCGCTGCACCTCCGCCTTCAGGCCGCCCTCCGGCTGCACGCCCTGGAGCTTGAAGGGGGCGCTGACGATCGTGCCGACCGTGTGCCGCGGGTTCAGCGAGCCGTACGGGTCCTGGAAGATCATCTGCACGTCGCGGCGCAGCGGACGCATCCCGGAGACCCCGAGGTGCGTGATGTCGCGCCCCTCGAACTCGACCGTGCCGCCCGTGGGCTCCAGCAGACGCGTGATCAGCCGGCCCATCGTCGACTTGCCGCAGCCGGACTCGCCGACCACGCCCAGCGTCTCACCGCGCCGGACGTCGAAGTCGATGCCGTCCACGGCCTTGACGGCCCCGACCTGCCGGCGCAGCAGCCCCTTGTTGATGGGGAAGTGCTTGACCAGGCCGGTCACCTTCAGCAGCGGCTGCTCCGCCGCGGCGGCCTCGGAGTCCTTCTTCATGTCGGTCACAGCTTCGGCGCAATCTCTTCGGTCCAGATCCGGGTCCGCTCCTCCTGCGACATGTGGCAGGCGGACCAGTGCCGGCTGTCGTCCTCGGTGAGCTCGGGCCGCTGGGTGCGGGTGATGCCGCCCTTGGGGATGTCGGCGTACGGGCAGCGCGGGTTGAAGGCACAGCCGCTCGGGATGTTGATGAGGCTGGGCGGCGAGCCCTTGACCGGGATCAGGCGCTCGGTCTGCTCGCGGTCGATGCGCGGCATGGAGCCGAGCAGGCCCCAGGTGTAGGGGTGGCGGGGTTCGTAGAAGACCTTCTCGGCGGTGCCGCGCTCGACGCACCGGCCGCCGTACATCACGAGGATCTCGTCGGCCATCTCGGCGACCACGCCGAGGTCGTGCGTGATCATGATGACCGCGGAGCCGAACTCCTTCTGCAGGTCGCGGATCAGGTCGAGGATCTGCGCCTGGACGGTGACGTCCAGCGCGGTGGTCGGCTCGTCCGCGATCAGCAGTTCGGGGTTGTTGACCAGTGCCATCGCGATCATCGCGCGCTGGCGCATACCGCCGGAGAACTCGTGCGGGTACCCGTCCACGCGCCGGTGGGGCTCCGGGATGCCGACCCGGTCGAGCATCTCGATCGCGCGGGTGCGGGCGGTCTTCTTGTCGACGTCCTGGTGGGTCCGGTACGCCTCGATGATCTGCTTGCCGACCGAGTAGTACGGGTGCATCGCGGACAGCGGGTCCTGGAAGACCATCGCCATCTTGCGGCCGCGCAACTTGCGCACGTGGTCCGCGTCGGCCCGCACGAGGTCCTCGCCGTCGAGCACGACCTGGCCCGAGATGTGCGGGCGGCTGCGGGCGTTGCCGGTGCGGTGCAGGCCCATGATGGCCAGCGAGGTCACCGACTTGCCGGAGCCAGACTCGCCGACGATGCCGAGCGTCTTGCCGCGCTCGAGGTCGAAGGAGAGCCCGTCGACGGACTTGACCAGGCCGTCGTCGGTCGGGAAGTGCACCTTGAGGTCGCGTACGGAGAGGAAGGCCGCGCTGTTCGACGGGCCGGTCTTGGGCGGCCCGGCCTGCTCGGGTACGAACGCGGGCCCGCCGACGACGGGTTCGCGGTCGGCGGACTCGCCGGAGCCGCTGCCGGTGGTGGGGTTCTCGGTCACGTCAGCCTCACGCGCGGGTCGATGACGGCGTACAGCAGGTCCACGATCAGGTTGGCCATCACCACGAAGAGCGCGGCGAGCAGGGTGACGCCCATGATCACGGGCAGGTCGCCCTGGCCGATGGCGGCCACGGCCGCCGTCCCCAGACCCTGGAAGTTGAAGGTCGTCTCGGTGAGCACCGCGCCGCCGAGGAGTCCGCCGAGGTCCAGGCCGAACATCGTGACGATCGGGGTGAGGGTGGAGCGCAGGGCGTGCTTGCGGATGACCACGCCCTCCTTGAGCCCCTTGGCTCGGGCGGTGCGGATGTAGTCCTCGCCGAGGACCTCCAGCATCGTGGCGCGGGTGATGCGGGCGTAGGTCGCGGCGAAGAGGAAGGCCAGGGTCACCCACGGCAGGATCAGGGAGTTGAGCCAGGCCAGTGGATCCTCGGTGAACGGTTTGTAGTTGGACACGTCCAGCCAGCCGAGGCTGTAGACGAAGATCGCGGGAGCCACCATGCCGGTGAAGAAGATCGGCAGGGAGACGCCTGCGAGCGCGCCGACCATGACGGTGCGGTCGATGGCGGTCCGGCGTTTGAGTGCCGAGATCACACCGGTCGCCACACCGGCGATCACCCAGATCACCGCTGCGCCGAGGGCGAGCGAGAGGGTGACCGGCATGCGGTCGACCATGGTCTCCCAGACGGGCGCCTCGGTCTTGAAGGAGTAGCCGAAGCAGGGGGCGGCGCAGTGGGTGACATCGGTGCCGCCGTCGTAGTCGCGGCCGACGAAGATGCCCTTGACGAAGGTCAGGTACTGCTCGGAGATGGGCTTGTCGAAGCCCATCTTCACGCGGATGCCCGCCAGGGCGGTCTCGTTGGTCTCGCGGCCGGCGTACATCAGGGCCGGATCGCTGCCTGTGAGCTTGGGGACCGCGAAGAAGATACCGAAGGTGACCACGGAGACCACCAGCAGCGTGGCGACGACGTTGAAAAGCCGTCGTATGAGGTAGACGAGCACTGCAGTCGGCCGCCCGGGGCGGGCGGCTGCCGTCCCTCGTGGGGACGACAGCCGCCGCCTGCGGCCTTCACCTGCCCTTCGGACTAGCGCATGTGCGGTGAAGGCACTTGCCTGTTGTTACGTGACGACTCGACGACTCGACTACTTGGCGGCGATGCCGACGGTGGCCAGGTCGATCTTGCCCATGGAGTCGTTGAAGTAGACGTTCGTCAGACGCGGGTTGTGGTAGACGAAGGCCTTGTCGAAGTTGATCGGGAGGTAGAGAGCCTTCTCCATGACCTTCTTGTTGATGTCCGTGTAGAACGGAGCAGCAGCTTCCGGAGTCGCGGCGGCCGCGGCCGTCTTGAACAGCTGGTTGATCTCCGGGTCGTTGATCATCGTGTAGTTGTTGTTGCCGTTGGGCTGGATGAACGATCCGTCGACGAGCGGCTGCAGGAAGCCCGAGCCGGAGTTGTAGTCGGCGCCCCAGCCCATCACGATGATGCCGTAGTTCTTCTTCTTCACGTTCTCGGGCGAGCCGATCGTGGAGGAGGAGAGCTTGCCGTCGTACTGGTCGATGGTGACCTTGATGCCGACCTTGGCGAGCGACGCCTGCAGGGACTCGGCGGTCTTCACCTCGGGGGCGCGGTTGTTGCGCACCGCGATGGTGGTCTCGAACCCGTCCGGCTTGCCGCAGGCCTTGAGGGCCTCCTTGGCCTTGGCCTCCTGGGGCTCGCCCTTGGTCAGGCTGAACGGGTCGTAGCTCTTGTCGGAGCCGGGGATGCCGGGCGGCAGCATGTTGGCGCCGAGGTCACCGCTGGTCGGGCCGCCACGGGCGGTCTGCAGGGACTTCGGGTCGGCCGCGTAGATGACGGCCTTGCGGCACTCGACGTTGTCGAACGGCGCGACCGTGGTCGGGAAGGCGAAGTAGCGGATGTAGCCCGTGAACGGGTTGTCCGCGTTCTTCTTCAGGCTCTCGTCCTTGAGGACCTTGTTCTTGCCGGCCTGCTGCATGCCCGTGCCGTCGATGGCGAGGTCGATGTCGCCCGACAGCAGACGCGCGTCCATGTCGTCCGGGTTGGTCGTCACCGTGAAGGAGACCTTGTCCGGCAGACCCTTGCGGATCGTGTCGGTCTTCGGGTCCCAGTTCTCGTTGCGGACGAAGGTCGCGCCCTTGCTCGCGGTGAAGCTCTCGACCTTGTACGGGCCGGTGGAGACCGGCTTGTTGGTGTACGTGGCGCCCGTGTCCTTGGCCGCCGGGACCGGCGAGGACGACGGCATGGCCAGCAGGTAGCTGAAGTCGGAGTTGGCGCTCGCCAGGTTGAAGACGATCGTCTTGTCGTCCGGCGTCTCGACGGACTTCAGACCCATCTTGTTGGCGTCGGTGTCCTTGTAGGGGCCGGGGTACTTCTGGCCCTGGTCGAGGAGGTCGATCAGGTAGGTGGGACCGCCGGACAGCACGTCCTGCGCGAAGACGCGCTCGATGCCGTACTTGAAGTCCTTCGAGGTGATCGGCGTGCCGTCCTCGAACTTGACGCCGTCCTTGATCTTGAGGGTGTACGTCTTGCCGTCGTTGCTCAGGACCGGCAGGCCCTCGGCGAGGTCCGGGACGAGCTTGCTGCCGTCCTTGCCCGGCTTGCTGTCGTACGCGAGCAGCTGGCGCACGTAGAGGCGCTGGATGTCCCACACGAAGCCGTAGTAGGCGCGCGCCGGGTCGAGGTAGTCGACGTCCTGCGGCGACCAGAGCTTGAGCTCACCGCCCTTGGCGTCCGAGGGGTTCACCATGGCGGTGGTCGCGGCGTTGAAGGCAGCGCCGCCTCCGCCCTTGCCCTCGGACTTCTTGTCGCCGTCATTGCCACCGCACGCGGCGGTCAGGGACAGGGCGGCGATCACGGCGGTGATCGCGAATGCCTGCTTTCTGCGGATCACGTTGGTCCAACCTCCATAGGTGGGTGAATCGATGAAGCGGTTCAGCTGCCCTTGGGGTCGAGTGCGTCACGCAGCCCGTCCCCGAAGAGGTTGAACGCCAGGACGGTGATGAAGATCGTGATACCGGGGACCACCATGTACGCGGGGTCGTCCTGGTAGATGGGGATGGCGTCGGAGAGCATCTTTCCCCAGGAGGCGGTGGGCGGCTTGACGCCGGCACCGAGGAAGCTGAGGGCGGCCTCCGTCAGGATGTTGGTCGGGATGAGCAGCGTCGAGTAGACGAGGATCGGCGCGACCAGGTTGGGCAGCAGCTCCTTGATGAGGATGTAGCCGCGGCCCGCGCCGAGGCTGCGCGCGGCCTCGACGTACTCGCGCTCCCGCAGGGAGATCGTCTGGCCTCGGACGATACGGCCGATGTAGGGCCATCCGAAGAAGCCGATCACGACGATCAGTACGCCCATCCGGACGCCCGAACCCGAGAACCCCCACAGGGAGTTGGGGACGACGGACACCAGGGCGATGGTGAACAGCAGCTGCGGGAAGGCGAGCAGCAGGTCCATCAGGCGGCTGATGAGGCCGTCGACCCAGCCGCCGATGAACCCGGCGAGCGCGCCGAGCAGGCTGCCTATGGTGACCGACACGAAGGCCGACAGGAAGGCGACGACCAGGGAGATGCGGGCGCCGTAGACGATCCGGCTGAACACGTCGCGGCCGTTGGTGGGTTCGACGCCGAGCAGGTAGTCGGAGCTCATGCCGCCGAAGGAGCCGAGCGGTGTGCCCAGGTCCGGGTCGATCAAGTCCTCGTGGAACTCGTTGGGCGGGTGGCCCAGCAGGCTCACGATCTGCGGTGCGAAGACCGCCACCAGGATCAGGAAGATCACGACCACGCCGCCGGTCAGCGCGATCTTGTCGCGCTTGAGCCGCATCCAGGCGATGCGGCCGGGCGAGCGGCCTTCGATGGCCTTGGCTGGGACGTCGGCTACGGACACGGGTGCGGGTGATTCCGCGCTCGTGTCATGCAGTGGTGCCGTCATCGTGGTGGGGACCCCTCTCGGCCGACGGGTTGCCGGCCCATGCCCGCCGCTGTGGCGGCGTTGGTGCGGAGTGGCGCTCGGAGTGCGTGGTGCCACGCAATACGCGTGTGAAGTGCAGGAACTGCGGGAAGAGCTGTGCGAAGCAACAAGCGAAAGACATATGCCGAACCGCGTCTTGGAGGACTGACCGGCTCTTGGGTGGGGAGTCTTCATCGGCGCGTCGATCAGCCGCCAGACCCGCAGGTGAATGGATGCGCAACCGTGATGTGAGGGTCGAGTTCCCGTTATCCGGACTTCGCTCCCGCCTGAGCGGATCAACACCGTCCGTTCGGTACGCAATCGGACATGGCGCCCAACTGGCGGCAGGAGCATGCCTTTTGGCCCCACAACAACGATGAAATCAGGACAAGTCGAAGGCCGCAGGGAACGGTGGTTCCCTGCGGCCTTCGGTTGACTCGATACGGCTGTCTCAAAGCCCGGGCAGACCTCGGACGGGAGGCCCGGAGGTCGGCAGTCCGGGTCGGCGGCCCGGGGTCAGTACGCGGGGGCCTGGCCCTCGCGGTCGTAGAAGGGGCGGCTCTGGGTGCGCAGCCACATCGCGACGGGGTCGTGCTCGTCCGCCAGCGCCACCGTGCACACCGGGACACCCTCGGGGACCGCGCCGACCGACTGGCGCATCATCTCCCGTACGGATTCCAGCGCGGGCGCGGAGGCGTCGTACAGGTCGAGCCCGACCGCGAGGTACGGCGAACCCAGCGCAGGCTGCACCCAGGCGCGGCGCAGCGAGCGGACGGCGGGGGTACGGTGCGCGTGCTGGGTCAGCAGCCCGTAGAACTGCGGGAGCTCCAGGGCGGGCTCGGACAGCCGCAGCGGACCGGCCGGCATCCGGTCGAGGCCGGTGGCGATCCGGCGCAGGTCGGCCCAGGGGATGCCGAGGCCGCCGCCCTGGGCGTGCGGGTTGAGCCACAGCCCCCAGCGGTCCGGGTACAGGGCGCGGGCGATGTCCCGGCCGGTGACCACCTCGTAGCCGCGGCTCCAGCCGCTGGCGGCCAGTTCCTGGGGGGAGGTCACGCACGGCGCGTACCCGAGGCCCTCGACCTCCATGCCGCCGTACTGGGCGTCAGGGGAGCCCGGCTGGCCCTGCCAGAGCAGCATCCACAGACGGCCCTCGGCGAGGGCATGCAGAAGCGACTCATAACTCTCAAAGCGCCCGGGAGTCACCTGGCGCATCATGTGCTCGACCTGCCCGGCCGCGGCCGTGCCTGACGCACTCACCCGGTACTCCTCTTCGTCTGCCCGTCGTCCCACCCGTATCCGCACCCAGCTTAAGCGGCCCTAAGGGAGGTAGAAGGGGCGTACGCGCGTAACGATGAAGTCGACCACCGGGTCCTGCGCGGCGTCCAGAAGGATCAACTGCACGGGCCAGGGCGGCGGTACGCGGGTCAGGGCCCGGCCGAGGGCGTCCATCGGGGCGTTCCGCATTCCGGGCTCCCATCCCAGCAGCCGGACACCGATGTAGAGCTCCGGTGCCCCGCCCTCGACGCTGGCCAGGCAGCGGTGGGCGGCGGCGACCACGCCGGTGGCGCGGAACTCCTCGGCGGCGGCGTTCAGGAAGTCCACCGGGTCGTCCTGCCAGTCGGGCTCGTAGAGCCGGACGCGGCCGCCGGTGGCGGGGCCGTCGAGCGGGGACCGGCCGACGCGGCAGAGCTCCGCGACGGCGGGCGGGGGCAGCGGGACGCCGACGGCGCCCTCGGGGTTCACGGCGATGCCGAGCTGCGGGGGCAGGCCGCGGGCGAACTCGACGGCGGGGGCCACGGCGAAGTCCATGGCGGGTCCGACGCAGGCGCGGAACTGGGCCTCGGAGCTGTAGACGGGGACGTACGCCGCCCCGTTGATGTCCATGGTGGGCAGCATGAGGCCGGCCCCGTCCGGGCCGCCACCGCCGGGCAGGGGCACCCATACCTGGCTCCGCCCGAGCACCTCGACGATCCGGGCCCCGGCGTCCGCCTGCCCGAGGGCCGCCCCGAGCACGTGCTCCAGCTCGTTGTCCGGCCAGCCGCCGCCGTGCATCTCCGCCTCCGCTTGTGGTCGCTCTCGCTGCCTTGCTGTCACGCCGAGGCTAGTGGGTCCCCGTACGCCCGTGCTCCGCGCCTCCCGCACCGCCTGTGCCGACGGGTGCGGGCCCGGTGCCGCGGGGGCCGGCCGGGGGCCCCGGCCTCAGGGCATCACGGAGCCGGGGGCGCGGAAGGCTATGCGGGTCACGCGGGAGGCCGAGCCGCGGTCCAGCAGGATCGCCGAGGTGCAGCCCGCGGGGAGGCGGCCCGATTCCGCCTCGCGCAGCAGGCGGGCCACCGCGCCGCGGTGGCGGGCGAAGGCGTACGCCGACACCCCGCGCCCCCGCGCCGCCTGCCCGGCCAGGGCCTCGTCCGGGGTGGTGTCCAGCAGCAGCAGGTGCAGCCCCCGGCCCCGCCGCCGCGCGGCCGCCGCCAGCAGGCCGCGGACCCAGCTCTGCGTTCCGCAGTCGTGGACCACCGCCGAGGCCCCGGAGCGCAGCGCCCGCCACAGCCCCCAGTAGTGCGCGCAGCGGACCAGCGGCCGGTACACCCCGTACGGCAGCGCCCGCGGCATCCGCCGCTCCCAGCGCTCGCGCACGTCCTGGGAGTCGATGCCGCCGCCCTCCGCGGCCCGCTTGATCAGCGTGCTCTTGCCGCCGCCCGGCAGGCCGGAGACCACGACGATGTCCCCTTCGGCGAAGCCGAGCCACTGCGGTCCGTGCGCCCCCCGGCCGCGCAGGTCGCGTACGGGACCGCCGTCGGAGCGCGCCCGCCGCGCCGCAGGCACCCCGTCCACGGCTCCCGTCCCGGTCGCCGCCAGCGCTCCGAATCTCCGCACGGTGATCGCCTCCCCCAATCGGGCCCACGCAGGACCCCATGCCCACTGAGTGTAAAGAGACGGTAATCCGGCAGTCCCCGGTTCCGGTCCCCGCTTCCCGGCCGCATCACCGGTCCGTACGTTCTTTCGGGCCCGCCCGCCCAATCGCCCGGACGGCGTGCAATGATGTGCGCCATCTGGACCAACTGCATACCGGCCGCTTGAATCCGCGCGGGAGAGTCCCGGCAGGCCGCGAGGCCGTGCCCGGGCGCCGAAGGAGCAAGTACCTCCCTTGAATCTCTCAGGCCCCGTACCGCGTGGATGAGGCAGATCTGAAAAGCGAGCCGCGCCGCCGTCCCTCACGACGGCATCCGCGTGCGCTCCACCCAAGGTGCAAGTCGACGTTCCCCGGGTCCGACCGGGAACTCTCGGCGAACCTCTCAGGTTCCGATGACAGATGGGGAGGATCGTCCTCGTCATGTCATGCCCTGGGACCCGGGAGCCACACCCATGAGCACTGCCCCCCGCCTGACCGCCCTCGATGCGCTGCACCGCCTCCTCGGTGCGACCATGACCGATTTCGCGGGCTGGGACATGCCCCTGCGGTACGCCAGTGAACGCGACGAGCACAACGCCGTTCGGACCAGGGCCGGTCTCTTCGACCTCTCCCACATGGGCGAGATCACGCTGACCGGCCCGGAGGCCGTCAAGGCCCTGGACTACGCGCTGGTCGGCAACATCTCCACCGTCGGCGTCGGCCGCGCCCGCTACACGCACATCTGCCAGGAGGACGGCGGGATCGTCGACGACCTGATCGTCTACCGCCTGGGCGAGACCGAGTACATGGTCGTCGCGAACGCCTCGAACGCCCAGGTCGTCCTGGACGCCCTGACCGAGCGCGCCGCCGGCTTCGACACCGAGGTCCGCGACGACCGTGACGCGTACGCGCTGATCGCCGTGCAGGGCCCGGAGTCCCCCGGCATCCTCGCCTCCCTCACCGACGCCGACCTGGACGGCCTGAAGTACTACGCCGGCCTGCCGGGCACGGTCGCGGGCGTGCCCGCGCTGATCGCGCGTACGGGCTACACGGGCGAGGACGGCTTCGAGCTGTTCGTCGCCCCCGAGCACGCCGTCGAGCTGTGGCAGGCGCTGACCAAGGCCGGCGAGGGCGTCGGCCTGGTCCCGGCGGGCCTGTCCTGCCGCGACACCCTGCGCCTGGAGGCGGGCATGCCGCTGTACGGGCACGAGCTGACCACCTCCCTCACCCCGTTCGACGCGGGTCTGGGCCGGGTCGTCAAGTTCGAGAAGGAGGGCGAGTTCGTGGGCCGCGCCGCCCTGGAGGCCGCCGCCGAGCGCGCCGCCACGAACCCGCCCCGCAAGCTGGTCGGCCTGATCGCCGAGGGCCGCCGCGTCCCGCGCGCCGGCTTCCCCGTCGTGGCCGGCGGACAGGTCATCGGCGAGGTCACCTCGGGCGCCCCGTCCCCGACGCTGGGCAAGCCGATCGCGATGGCGTACGTGGACGCGGTGCACGCCGCGCCCGGCACGTCCGGCGTCGGCGTGGACATCCGCGGTACGCATGAGCCGTACGAGGTCGTGGCCCTGCCGTTCTACAAGCGGCAGAAGTAGCGCCCGTACGCCGTACCGGCCGTCTCAGTACGCAAGACCGCTGTTCGTATCCACTCCCCCGCATCCAGGAGAATCAGGTCATGAGCAACCCCCAGCAGCTGCGTTACAGCAAGGAGCACGAGTGGCTGTCGACCGCCGAGGACGGCGTCGCGACGGTCGGCATCACGGAGTTCGCGGCCAACGCGCTCGGTGACGTCGTCTACGCCCAGCTCCCCGAGGTCGGCGACACCGTGACCGCGGGCGAGACCTGCGGTGAGCTGGAGTCGACCAAGTCCGTCAGCGACCTGTACTCCCCCGTGACCGGTGAGGTCGTCGAGGCCAACCAGGACGTCGTGGAAGACCCGGCGCTCGTGAACACCGCCCCGTTCGAGGGTGGCTGGCTGTTCAAGGTGCGCATCGCGGAGGAGCCGGCCGACCTGCTCTCCGCCGAGGAGTACGCCAAGCTCACCGCCGGTAACTGACCACAGGGGATCCTGATGTCTGTTCTGAACACCCCCCTCCACGAGCTCGACCCGGACGTCGCCGCCGCCGTCGACGCCGAGCTCGCACGCCAGCAGTCCACCCTGGAAATGATCGCGTCGGAGAACTTCGCTCCGGTCGCCGTCATGGAGGCCCAGGGCTCGGTCCTGACCAACAAGTACGCCGAGGGCTACCCGGGCCGCCGTTACTACGGCGGCTGCGAGCACGTCGACGTGGTCGAGCAGATCGCGATCGACCGCATCAAGGCGCTGTTCGGCGCCGAGGCCGCGAACGTCCAGCCGCACTCGGGTGCGCAGGCGAACGCCGCCGCGATGTTCGCGCTGCTGAAGCCGGGCGACACGATCATGGGCCTGAACCTGGCCCACGGCGGTCACCTGACCCACGGCATGAAGATCAACTTCTCCGGCAAGCTCTACAACGTGGTCCCGTACCACGTCGACGAGACCGGCCAGGTCGACATGGCCGAGGTCGAGCGCCTCGCCAAGGAGTCCAAGCCGCAGCTGATCGTCGCCGGCTGGTCCGCTTACCCGCGCCAGCTGGACTTCGCCGCCTTCCGCCGCATCGCGGACGAGGTCGGCGCGTACCTGATGGTCGACATGGCGCACTTCGCCGGCCTGGTGGCCGCGGGCCTGCACCCGAACCCGGTGCCGCACGCCCACGTCGTCACCACCACCACGCACAAGACCCTCGGCGGTCCGCGCGGCGGTGTCATCCTGTCGACGCAGGAGCTGGCCAAGAAGATCAACTCCGCGGTCTTCCCGGGTCAGCAGGGCGGCCCGCTGGAGCACGTGATCGCGGCCAAGGCGGTCTCCTTCAAGGTGGCGGCCTCGCCCGAGTTCAAGGAGCGCCAGGAGCGCACGCTCGAGGGCGCGAAGATCCTCGCCGCCCGTCTGGTCCAGGACGACGTCAAGGCCGTGGGCGTGGACGTCCTCACCGGCGGCACCGACGTGCACCTGGTCCTGGTCGACCTGCGCAACTCCGAGCTGGACGGCCAGCAGGCCGAGGACCGCCTCCACGAGGTCGGCATCACGGTCAACCGCAACGCCATCCCGAACGACCCGCGGCCGCCGATGGTCACCTCGGGTCTGCGGATCGGTACGCCGGCCCTCGCGACCCGCGGTTTCGACGCCGAGGCCTTCACCGAGGTCGCCGAGATCATCGCGCAGGCGCTGAAGCCCGCGTACGACAGCGAGTCCCTCAAGGCGCGCGTCTCCGCGCTCGCGGCGAAGTTCCCGCTGTACCCGACGCTCTGACGTCCGGGATTCATGAGCAGGGCCCGGTTCCGCAGTCCCCAGAACCGGGCCCTTCTCATGACCACTGACCTCCGAAGGTCTCGGCCTGCGCGCGCGTGGCCTGCGCGCCGCACCGGTCGAGGCGGCCGGACCCCGGGATCGCCGCGGCCCCGACCGGCGCCGCGCCCCCGCTCCCGCACCTCGGCGGCCCGCGTCCGGGCGGTCCGCGCGGGCGTCCGGGCCCGCTCCGCGGGGCCGCCAGGACCGGATCCCATCCTGGAGGCGAGGAAGCCCCTCGCCACACCGTCGTGGCACGGGAACGTGACCTGACCCACGCCCAACCGCAACCTCGCGCACCCGGTCCGGCAGCCGAACCGTTCACTTCACCGCGTTAAGCTCGTCTGTCGGACAAAATCCGAACAATCACCCCTCCTGAACCATCCGCATCACCCGCTCCGCCTGCATCACCCACCTCTTCTGCCCCCTCCCACCCCACGAGCAGACAAGGGAGTCCGCCACCGTGGCCATCTCCGTCTTCGATCTCTTCTCCATCGGCATCGGCCCCTCCTCCTCCCACACGGTCGGTCCGATGCGGGCCGCCCGCATGTTCGTGACGCGGCTGAAGAAGGACGGCGTGCTCGCCCAGACCGCGGCGGTCCGGGCCGAGCTGTACGGCTCCCTCGGTGCGACCGGCCACGGCCACGGCACGCCCAAGGCGGTGCTGCTGGGCCTGGAGGGCCACTCCCCCCGCACGGTGAACGTGGAGACGGCCGACGACGAGGTGGAGCGCATCCGCCGGACGGGCCGCCTGCGCCTGCTCGGCACCGAGATAGGGGGCGCGCACGAGATCGCCTTCGACGAGCCGAACCAGCTGATCCTGCACCGCCGCCGGTCCCTGCCGTACCACGCGAACGGCATGACGCTCTTCGCGTACGACGCCTCGGGCGCCCCGCTGCTGGAGAAGACGTACTACTCGGTCGGCGGCGGCTTCGTGGTGGACGAGGACGCGGTCGGCGAGGACCGGATCAAGCTCGACGACACGGTGCTGAAGTACCCGTTCCGCTCGGGCGACGAGATGCTCCGCCTGGCGAACGAGACCGGCCTGTCGATCTCCTCCCTGATGCTGGAGAACGAGAAGGCCTGGCGCACGGAGGAGGAGATCCGCGAGGGCCTGCTCGAGATCTGGCGGGTCATGCAGGCCTGCGTCGCGCGCGGCATGTCCCGCGAGGGCATCCTCCCGGGCGGCCTGCGGGTCAAGCGCCGGGCGGCCTCCACGGCGCGCCAGCTGCGCACCGAGGGCGACCCGATGATGCACCGCAGCGAGTGGACGACGATCTACGCGATGGCGGTCAACGAGGAGAACGCGGCGGGCGGCCGCGTCGTGACGGCCCCGACGAACGGCGCGGCGGGCGTCCTGCCGGCGGTCCTGCACTACTACATGAACTTCGTGCCGGGCGCGGACGAGGACGGCGTGGTCCGCTTCCTCCTCGCGGCGGGCGCGATCGGCATGCTGTTCAAGGAGAACGCCTCGATCTCCGGCGCCGAGGTCGGCTGCCAGGGCGAGGTCGGCTCGGCCTGCTCGATGGCGGCCGGAGCCCTCGCCGAGGTCCTGGGCGGCACCCCGGAGCAGGTCGAGAACGCGGCCGAGATCGGCATGGAGCACAACCTGGGCCTGACCTGCGACCCGGTCGGCGGGCTGGTCCAGATCCCGTGCATCGAGCGCAACGGCATGGCGGCGGTCAAGGCGGTCACGGCGGCGAAGATGGCGATGCGCGGCGACGGCACCCACAAGGTCTCCCTCGACAAGGTCATCAAGACCATGAAGGAGACGGGCGCCGACATGAAGGTCAAGTACAAGGAGACCGCCCGCGGCGGCCTGGCGGTGAACGTCATCGAGTGCTGATCCGGCACATACGACGGGGGAGGGCCCGACGCCACGCGTCGGGCCCTCCCCCGTCGGCTTCCGGCCCGCCCTCCCCCCGGAGGGCGGGCCCCTTCGCGTTCCTGTGACCAGACAGGTCCAGCGGCCCTCCGGGTCGGGACCTTCGGCCCACGGGGGCGGCCGGGAGGTGGGCTAGCTTGCCCGAGGGGGTGTGGATCCCCCCGACGGCCGACAGAGAGGCGTGCGCATGGACGGCATAGACGGCATCGAGCACCGCGTCCTCCCGCTCCGGCTGGAGGCCTCGCCCGCGCCCGTGCCGGTGCACGGGGTCTTCACGTACCGCTGCGACCGGCCCTACGAGCTGGCCCTCGACTTCCAGGGCGCCGGGATGCACCTGGCGCGCTGGGTGTTCTCCCGGGACCTGCTGCTCGACGGGGAGACCTGCGCGACGGGCCAGGGGGACATCCAGGTGTGGCCGCGGTGGCACGGCAGCGAGCCGCGCGTCTTCCTCGCCTTCAGCAACGGCGAGCAGAGCTGTGTCGTGTCCGCCCGCGCGAAGGACGTGCGCGCGCTGGGCCGGCGGCTGGTCGGGCTGGTGCCGCGGGGCGAGGAGCAGCGGCACTACGACCTCGACGCCGAGCTGAGCACCCTCCTGCCCCGGTAGGTGACCGATTACTCCGGTTTCTTTTTGTTTCATCTGATTTGGGTGCACCTATGAGCCCGCCGGGAGCGTCCTCAGCGGTGTCACCTGTCCCCGCCTCTGAAGAATCCGGTTCTACCTGCCCCGGCTCGAGGGCCTCGCCCTGACCGGCGACTTCGAGGGGTACGTCACGTTCGGCGCCGCCTTCAACGGCAAGCCCCCCTTCACCTCCTTCAAGCGGCACGCGCCCGAGCGGTTCGTGCTGGACATCGCACACCGCAGCGTCTGCTGCTGAGGCCCGGTGCGCCGCGCCCGCCGGAGCCGCGCGCCCTCGGGATGCTGCTGAACGGATGAGATCGCTCGGGATGGCGCATCCGTCGGGATCTTCGCCGGAGTGCCGACATCTAGTGCGTAGCGAAGCTGCCGCCAGGTTCCGTTCGGCGAACCGTCACCGCAACGCTTCGCCGAACGGATGGTGATCCGCCCCGGGCCATTCCCCTCAGCGGTGCTCGGGGTTCGGGAAGTCGAAGCGGCAGCCGGCGTCCCACTCCGAGCGCTGGTTGCCGTGCGCCGGGATCCCGCCCGAGCGTCTGAGCAGGGCGGCCAGGTGCATGAGGTTCCACGTCATGAAGCTGGTGTTCCGGTTGGTGAAGTCGTTCTCGGGGCCGCCCGAGCCGGGGTCGAGGTACGAGGGCCCGGGCCCGGCCTCGCCGATCCAGCCCGCGTCGGCCTGCGGCGGGACCGTGTAGCCGAGGTGCTGGAGGCTGTAGAGGATGTTCATGGCGCAGTGCTTCACGCCGTCCTCGTTGCCGGTGATGAGTGCGCCGCCGACGCGGCTGTAATAGGCGTACTGGCCCTGCTCGTTCAGGAGCGAGGAGCAGGCGTAGAGCCGCTCGATGACCTGCTTCATGACGGAGCTGTTGTCGCCGAGCCAGATCGGGCCGCACAGGACGAGGATGTCGGCGTCCATGATCTGGCTGTAGAGCACGGGCCACTGGTCGGTCTCCCAGCCGTGCTCGGTCATGTCGGGCCAGACACCGGTGGCGATGTCGTGGTCGACGGCCCGGATCAGCGAGGTCCGGACGCCGGCCGCCTCCATGACGGCGCGGCTCCTGTCGATCAGGCCTTCGGTGTTGCTGGTCTCGGGCGAGCGCTTGAGGGTGCAGTTGACGTAGACGGCGGACAGGTCGGAGTAGTCGTAGTCGGAGGCCACGCCACCAGCCTGTGCGCCGGCGGGCGGCGCCGCCACCGGGCCGCAGCCGTTCGGGGCCGCCTGCCCGGGATCGCACCCGTTCGGGCGGGCCGCCTCGGTGGAACAGGACGTCTCCTTCGGGCCGATGAACCTGGCCTGCCCGCCGAGCAGGTACGGGCGCGGGTGGACTCCGCACTCGGCGCGCTGGACATCACGGCGCTGCGGGACCGCCCGACGCACCTGCTCCCGTACGGCCAGCGCAAGCGCGCGGCGATCGCGGGCGCGGTGGCGATGGCTCCGCGGGTGCTGATCCTGGACGAGCCGACGGCCGGCCTGGACCCGGACGGGCAGGAGCGCCTGCTGGACGTCCTGGCGGGCCCGCGCTCGGCCGCGGCACCACGGTGGTCATGGCCACGCACGACGTCGACCTGGCGGTCCGCTGGGCCGACGACGCGGCGGTGCTGACCCCGTCGGGCATCCGTGTCGGCCCGGCGGAGGCCCTGTTGTCGGACCCGGAGCTGCTGGCCTCGGCGGGCCTGCGCCAGGCGTGGTCCCCGGCGGTGACGGCCTTCCTGCGGGCGCGGGACCTGCTCGACGGGGAGGCCCCGGGCCCGAAAACCCCGGAGGCACTGGCCAGTTGGGCTTGGCGTTCACGGATGCCCGGACGAGCGCGGCGTCCTCCGGGTCGAGGACACCGTCTCCGGGGAACGGCGCACCGCCGGGCGGCGCACGCCCCGCGCCCTCGAGGAATGGACCGGGGTGCCGGTGTCGCACCGGGGAGGGGCCCTCGGCGTGGACCGCATCCCCTCGCCGGTCACGGCCCTGCACACCGGCGGGAGCCGTCTCGCGATCGCCGCCGGGAACGGGATCGCGGTCCTCGGCCTCCCGCCTACCTAGGATGGCCGCATGTCGCTGCCGCACGCCATCCTCACCGCCCTGATGGAGAAGCCCTCGTCGGGGCTGGAGCTGACCCGGCGGTTCGACAAGTCGATCGGGTACTTCTGGTCCGCGACGCACCAGCAGATCTACCGCGAGCTCGGCCGGCTCGAGGAGGGCGGGCTGATCCGGGCACTGCCCAGCGAGGCGCCCGTACGGGGACAGAAGAAGCAGTACGAGGTGCTGGCCGCCGGAAGCGCGGAGCTCGCGCGGTGGGTCGGCGAGAGCCAGGACCCGAAGGCCATCCGGGATCCGCTGCTGCTGCGGATCCGGGCGGCCGCCGTGGTGGGCCCGCACGGGCTGGCCGGGGAGCTGCGGCGCCATCTGGATCTGCACCGGCGGCAGTTGGCCGTCTACGAGGCGATCGAGGAGAAGGACTTCCCGCCGGAGCGGAACTCCGACGAGGACCGGCTGCGCCGGCTGGTGCTGCACGGCGGCATCGGGCTGGAGACGTTCTGGCTGCGCTGGCTGGAGGAGGCCCTGGACGAGGTCGAGGACATGACGCCGCCCGGCGGCGCGGCCCGAGCCTGAGCGCAGGACCGGCGGAGCACGCGGGCGAAGACGCGGGGGCAGCGCGATGCCCCCGCCCCGCCCGGCAGGCGGGCGTCGCGGGGGCTGCGGGCCCCTCCCGGCACCGGCCGGGAGGAACGGGGCTTACTTGTTCAGGGAGGCCCAGAACTCGTCGAAGCTCAGCAGGCCGTCGCCGTTGGTGTCCTTCGCGGCGATCACGGCGTCCGCGACGGCGCCGGTCACGTACGCGTCACCCATTGCCTTCATGGCCGCGCTGTACTCGTCGGCCGTGACGAAGCCGTCACCGTCCGCGTCGAACTTGCCGAACGTCGCCCGCGCGCTCTCGATGTCAGCCACTGGGATCCACCCCTTCTTGGTGCTTGTTGACCGGCCCAGGGTAGCGGCAGCCGGACCCCTTCCCTCCCGCGGGTCCCGTTCGGGCGGCAGATAGAAATTCAATTACTCTCCCGTAAGGCGGAACCGATAATTCCGCGCAAGAAATCCACCCGGACTTGTCACGTTCCGGGATCGCGGCATAACGTACCGGCATTGCCGCCACACCAGGAGCGCAGGGCTCCCGGGGACAAGCGGCAACAAGGGCGATCACACAGGTGACGAGCACAGTCGACGCGTCATTCGAAGTTCTGCCCTTCACCCGCACGCGCCGCCATATCCGGGAAGACGGCGATCGCATATTCATCGGAGTCGGTCCTGGAAACAGCCACTTCAGCGCAGGGCGCATCGGCAGTCTCGCCGGCTGGGCCGTGATCCGCTTCGCCCAGGTCGACTTCGTGTACGCCGACCTCCACGCGGACCGGATGTTCGCCGCCTTCGGCTACACCCGGGAGCGCGCGGAGAAGCGCGCCGCGAAGGAGATCAAGGCGGTCCGGCGGCGCATTCTCAAGGGCGTGGAGGAATCAGGACATCCCCATGCGGAAATCCGCGTGAGGGAACTTTCCGAGTTCCAGTCGAACCCCGTCCACCAACTTCCGCACCGCCGCGTCCTGCATTTCCTGGAGACCGACGACGAATTCCGCAAGGGCTGCGAAAAGATGGCCTGGCGCTTTGGTACAAGGACGTCGGCTGCTTCGCCGGCCGGCTGAACGCGCAGCTCGCGCGGCCTGCCGAGCAGCGTACGGGGCTGCTCGGCAGGCCGCGGATCCGAAGGAGGCGGACCCTGAGTCGGCGCACCTGACCGACGACATGTTCGCGGGGTGTCCCGGGAGCTGTGCGAGCTCCCGGGGCACCGCCGTCCCGGCCTAGCGGAAGATGCCGGTGTGGCCGAGCGAGTAGCGGCCGGGCTGCGGGTAGACGGCCAGGCCGTGCGGGCCGCCGCCCACCGGGATCCTGGCGAGCTGCCGGCCGGTCACCGTGTCGATGGCGTAGACCTCGGAGTTGTAGCGGCCCGACAGCCACAGCACCTTGCCGTCGGCGGAGACTCCGCCCATGTCGGGGCTGCCGCCGTCGGGGAGCTCCCACTTCTTGGTGAGCTTGTTCTGCTTGAAGTCGAAGACCGAGATGCTGCCCTCGCCGCGGTTGGAGATGTACATCTCCTTGGAGTCGCGGCTGACGTACAGGCCGTGGGTGCCCTTGCCGGTGGGGAGCAGCTTGGGGACGTCGAACGTGGCGCCGCTGAACACCCACATGCCGTGCGCCATCATGTCCGCGACGTAGAAGGTCTTTCCGTCCGGGGAGATCTTCACGTCCTGCGGCATCGCGCCCTCGAAGGGCAGCTTCTGCTGGGCGATGACCTCCATCTTCTCGGTGTCGACCTTGAGGAGTTCGCCGGAGAACTCGCAGCTCACGATGAAGTAGCGGCCGTCGGCGGAGAAGTCCGCGTGATTGACGCCGGAACAGGTCACGGGAACGGTTTTCACGCGGTTCATCGTGTGCGCGTCGCGGAAGACCAGCTCGCGGTCCATGGAGGCCATCACGACGGCGTACTTGCCGTTCGGCGTGAAGTACAGGTTGTACGGGTCGTGCACCTCGACGGGCTCGCCCGCCTCGCCCGTGGCCGGGTTGATCGGCGTGAGCGTGTGGCCGCGGTTGTTGTTGACCCACAGGGTCTTCATGTCCCACGACGGGACGACGTGCTGGGGCTGGACGCCGACCGGGATGGTGTCGATGACCTTGTACGTCTTCGGGTCGATGACGGACACCGTGTTGGAGGTGGTGTTCGGCACGTAGACGCGGGACGGGAAGTCCTTCACCACCGGGGAGAGGTGGTTCGGCCGGTCGGCCGCGTACACGTCGTTCGGGTCGAGGAGCGGCGGCATCCCGGCCAGGCCCGGTGGGACGGCGGGGACGGCCTTGACGGGCTGCCGGGCCGGCGCCGCGGAGCCGAGCGCCTCGGCGGGCTCCTTGTCGGCCAATCCGCAGCCGGCCAGGGCGGCGAGGACCAGACCGGCCAGCAGCACGGTGGCCCTCCGGGGAAGGCGGGTGGTCGTCATGACGTCAGCAGCTCCGTGGTGGTCACCGCGCGCAGCTTGCGGCGCGCGAGTTCTTCGAGGAGGGGCGGCATCGCGTCGACCGTGTCCGCGTAGCCGAAGTGCAGGCTCACCACCGATCCGCCTTGGATCGTCCCGGTGACGGTGCGGATGACGGCCGCGGCGCCGGGCGAGGTGAAGTCGAGGGAGTCCACGTCGTACGAGAGGACGTGCGGGTAGCCCGCCCGCCGGGCCAGCTTCGTGACGAGCGGGGTCGCGTACTGGGTCTGCGAGGGCCGGAACCAGGTGCCGATGGAGCCGGTGAGCCGCTTGAGCCGCTGGGCGCAGCCGGTGATCTCGGCGTAGGCCTCCGCCTCGGGCATCGCGTTGATCGCGAGGTGGCGCTGGGTGTGGTTGCCGAGCTCGTGGCCGCCGTCCAGGACCCGGCGGGCCATGTCCGGGTGGGCGTCGAGCCAGCTGCCGATCGCCAGTACGGTAACCCGCGCGCCCGCTCTTTCGGCCTCGGCCAGCACGGCCCGGGCGATGGCGGGGTCCCCGTTGCCGTGGAAGGTGAGGGCGACCCGGGGGCGGTCGCGGGGACCGTGCCCGATCTCGTCGGGCTGTCCGGGGAACCGGCGCGGGGCCGGAGCGGGGGCCCGGCCCGCCCGTTCGGCGGCCCCGGTGGCCGGGGCGGGCTTGACCGGGGGCGCGGAGGGCGCCGGGCCGCCCGTCCCGCAGGCGGCGGTGAGGGCACCGGCGGCGGCGGCCGCGCCGGCGCGGAGGGCGGATCGGCGGTCCGGGTAGCAGAGCACCCGCCCATTTAAGTGGTGGATGACCCAGAAGATAACGATTGACCCCATTCGGGACCTTCGCCGGAGTGCATCCATACGAGGGAGTGTCCGATATGCGATCAAGGAATCACACAGAGCGGCGGATACTTATTCATTGATTGCGAGGTGAGTGGCCCACCTCACCTAGGATTCAACTAGAAACTCTTAGTATTTGCACACTTATGTCTAAATTGGGGCTTTTGGCGTTTGGTCGCCCGTCTGCCATAGTCGAAACCACGGCTTCCCCATTGACCCGAGCGAAGTCACCACGCCGAGGATCACACCCCCTTCGATCCTCGGCGCACCCACGAAGCCCCCACGACGCCCCACCACGGCGACCGGGGGCTTCAGGCGTTCCGAGGGGCGGCGGCGGGAGGGTCAGCGGTCGGCCACCCGCATCTCGAACCAGGTGATCTTGCCGCGCGGCAGCAGGTCGGCGCCCCACCTGTCGGAGAGCTTGTCGACGAGGAAGAGCCCCCGGCCAGTGGTGTCCAGCTCGTGGACCGGCATCAGGCACGGCAGCCCGCGCGAGGGGTCGCGCACCTCGACCCGGATCCAGCCGCGCCGCCGCAGCATCCGTAAGCCGAAGGAGCGGGCGCCGGTGTGACGCACCGCGTTGCCCACGAGCTCCGAGACCAGCAGGACGGTGTGCTCGGACACTTGCGGGGAGAATCCCCAGAAGCGGATCACCACGTACCGGGTGAGCCGGCGGGCCGTGCTCGCCGACTCGGGCATGGACGGGAGGTTCACTTCCACCTCGGCCGGATTCCCGTACAACTCCAGCGCCTTGAGACCCTGTTCGTCCTCAAGAGCCGCCGTCAGCCGTACGGCGGAAGCGCTGCTGCGCTGCCGCGGCTGTTCCACACCCTCCAGGCCCGCCATGAACCCATCATGGACGGCCGATACGCCCGTCCGGGCCGTTCCGCAGGAAAACACCCCCCGGAATGGTCGATTCCAAGGGGGCGTCCCGTCCTGTGCGTTGGGCAACCGGAAGGCCGCGAAACCACCCTGATCTGCGGTGACACACCGCCCCCGGATGATCACCCCGAGTGGGTCTCCACAGGTCCTTAAGGTTGCTTTAAGGCCTGGCTAATCCACCCTCAGGGAGGACTAGAGGAACTTCGCCTTGCCCGGGCCCTCCTCGACGAAGCTGCGCATGCCGCGCTCGCGGTCCTCGGTGGCGAACAGGCCCGCGAACCAGTTGCGTTCGATGGTCAGGCCGGTGTCGATGTCCGCCTCCAGACCCGCGTCCACACACTCCTTGGCGGCGCGCAGCGCGATCGCCGGGCCCTGGGCGAGCTTGGCGGCCCAGGCGTGCGCCTGCTCGTACACCTCGGCGGCGGGCACGACCCGGTCCACGAGCCCGAGGGTGAGCGCCTCGTCGGCCTTGACCATGCGCCCGGTGAAGATCAGGTCCTTGGCCTTGGACGGGCCGATCAGCCGGGACAGCCGCTGGGTGCCGCCGGCCCCGGGGATCAGGCCGAGCAGGATCTCGGGCTGGCCGAGCTTCGCGTTGTCGGCGGCGATCCGGTAGTCGGCGCACAGCGCGAGCTCGCAGCCGCCGCCCAGGGCGTATCCGGTGACGGCGGCGACGACGGGCTTGGGGATCCGCGCCACGGCCGTGAAGGCGTCCTGCAGCGCGCGGGACCGGGCGACCATCGCCGCGTGGTCCATCGTCTGCATCTCCTTGATGTCCGCGCCGGCCGCGAACACCTTCTCACCGCCGTAGATGATCACCGCGCGGACGTCGGCCCGGTTAGTGGCCTCCACCGCGAGCTCGCGCAGCCGGTCCTGGGTGGCGATGTCCAGAGCGTTCATGGGCGGCCGGTCCAGGCGGAGGGTGCCGACGCCTTCGGAGACTTCGAGAGAGAGGGTCATACGGGGAAGGTTAGCCGCGGTTAACACCAAGTGGCCCGGTGCTGTGGGTCACAGCACCGGGCCACCGGACTACGTACGGGAGAGGACTACTTGATCCACTCCGCCCAGTCCATGTTCCAGCCGTTGAGGCCGTTGTCCGGGGCGATCTGCTTGTCCTTGGAGTTCTTCACGACGACGACGTCGCCGATCAGCGACTCGTCGAAGAACCAGGCGGCGGGCTGGTTGCCGTCGCCCGCACCGCGGACGTCCTTGAGGCCCACGCAGCCGTGGCTGACGTTCTCGGAACCGAACGTGCCGGAGGAGGCCCAGTAGTTGCCGTGGACGAAGGTGCCCGAATTCGACAGGCGCATCGCGTGCGGGACGTCCGAGATGTCGTACTCGCCGCCGAAGCCGACGGTGGCGCCGTTCATCCGGGTCACCTTGTACTTCTCGCTGATGACCATCTGCCCGTTGTACGTGGTCGTCGACGGGCCGCCCGCGGTGATCGGGAGGTTCTTGAGCACCTGGCCGTCGCGGACGACCTGCATCGTGTGCTCGCTCGCGTCGACCGTGGAGACCTGCGAGCGGCCGATGGTGAAGGTGACCGTACGGGTCTGCTTGCCGTAGACGCCGGGACGGCCCTCGACCCCGTCGAGGGCGATCTTCACGGTGACCTTGGTGCCCGCGGCCCAGTACTTCTCGGGGCGGAAGTCGAGGCGGTCGTTGCCGAACCAGTGGCCCTCGACCGGCACGGACGGCTCGGCCGTCACCGTGATGGCCTTCTCGACGGCCTCGGTGTTGGTGATGCCGCGGGTGAAGTTGAACGACACCGGCATGCCCACGCCGACGGTCTCGCCGTCCTCGGGCGTGTAGTGGCCGACAAACGTGTTCGTCGGGGTGAGGGTGGTGAAGGTGGTGTCCTTGGCGGACTCCCGGCCGGCCTCGTCCTTGGCGACGGCGTGCACCTTGTACTCGGTGGCGGCGGCCAGGTTGCGCGCGGGTTCCCAGCTCGCGCCGTCCCCGGCGAGCTTGCCGTCGACGGCGTTGCCCTTGGTGTCGGCGACGGTCACCGTGGTGAGCTTGCCACCGGTGCTGGATATCTTCAGGATGCCGCTGGTGGCGACCTCCTTGGAGCCGTCGTCCGGCTTGACGTTGACAACGGCCTTCGATGCCTCGGTACCGGTCTTGCCGCCTCCGCCACCGCCCCCGTTGTCGCCGCCTCCGCCGCCGGTGTTACCGCCCCCGCTGCACGCACTGGTGAGCAGCAGTGCCGCTCCGAGCAGGAGGGCCGGCAGGCCGGTGCGGCGGGCGCGGCCGCGTATCGGCTGCAGGTTCACTCTTCTTCTCCCCATGTCCCCCGCGCGCGGACAGTCGCGCGCTTGCCGACAGGAAATCACACGGGGGGATCACGAAGAGAAACGGTCTTGTCACCGTTCCGTCCCAAGAGTGGGGAAAGACCGGCGTGTCGGGGTCGCAGCCGGTCTCCCGGTGCGTCAGCCGAGGGCAGAGCCCGCGGCCCAGTCCGCCCAGGACATGTTCCAGCCGCCCAGCCCGTTGTTCGGGGCCACCGTCTTGTCCTGCGAGTTGACCACCTCCACCACGTCCCCGACCAGGGTCCGGTCGAAGAACCAGCCGGCCGGGGTGTCCGAGCCGCCGCCCTTGTCGTCGCGCAGCCCCACGCAGCCGTGGCTGGTGTTGGTGGAGCCGAAGGTGTCGGGGCTGGCCCAGTAGTTCCCGTGCAGGAAGGTTCCGGAGGTGGTGAGCCGGATGGCGTGCGGGACGTCGGGGATGTCGTACTCGCCGCCGAAGCCGACGGTCTGGCCGTTCATCCGGGTCACGTCGAACATCTCCAGCACCACCATTTTCCCGTTGTAGGTGGTGTTCTTGGGGGCTCCGGCGCTGATCGGGAGGGTGGAGACCAGCTTTCCGTCGCGGCGGACCTCCATCGTGTGCGTCTCCGCGTCCACGGTGGACACCTGGGAGCGGCCGACCGTGAAGGTGACGGCCTTGTCCTGGATGCCGTACGAGCCGGGCGCGCCCTGCACGTCCCGCAGCTTCATCTTGACGGTGATCTCGGTACCGGGCTTCCAGTACTGCTTGGGCCGGAAGTCGAGACGCTCGTGGCCGAACCAGTGGCCGGTGACCTCCACCGGGGGCTTGGAGGTGATGGTGATGGCCCGCTCGACGTCGGCGCGGTTCGCGATCGACCGGTTGAAGTTGAAGGAGACGATCATGCCGGTGCCGACGGTGGAGCGGTTCTCGGGCTTGAAGTAGCCGATGAACCGCTCCTCGGGGACATAGGTGGTGAAGGTGGTGTGCCGGGCCTGGCGGCGGTTGTGGCCGTCGAGGGCGACCGCGTCCACGGTGTACTTGGCGGCGAGCGCGAGCCTGCCGCCCTCGGAGTCGGGACTCCAGCTGAGGCCGTCGGGGGCGATGGCTCCCGGGACGCGCTCCTCCTGGGCGTCCTCGACCTTGGTGACCACGACCCGCTCGAGGCGGCCCTCCGGCACTCTGACCGTCAGCGGGCCTTCGGCCGGGACCCCCTTGGCGTTGTCCGCCGGGGTGATCCGGATGGCCTCGTCGGGCGACCGGGGTTTGCCGGGGAGCTGGATCTCGACCGGGGACCCGCCGCTCCCGGTGCATCCGGCCAGGCCGCCCAGCAGGGCCGCCGATGCCGCCACGGCGGCCAAGCCCGCCCCTGCCCGCCTCGTCAGAAGTGTCACGATCCCTCCAACGACCGGCCCCCTCCGGGGGAAACGTGAGCGCGGGCCACGTTCCGGGCAGATCTGTCCGGGCAGAACAGTGGGAAGGACCAGACGGGGGCGGGCCCAGGCCGGGACGCCGGGGCTGCACTCCCCACACCCCCGCCGGTACCAGGAGCCGTGGAGGCGGGCAGTGTCGAGCGCAGCCGAGCAAGAGGCGGTGGATGCCACCGCCATGGAGGCAGTGGAGGCCGTGGACGCGGTGCGGAGCGGCGGGGCCGCGCCGCCCGTCCCGCACGTCAACGGCCGGGTGAACGGCGCGGTGGCACCGGACCGCGAGTCGGCCTTACAGGCCGTCACGCGCGCGGGGCCCCCGGTGTGGCCGGGGTCCTCGCACCCCCTGGGGGCGCGTTTTCGCACCGGCCCGGACGGGACGGCGGGCACCAACTTCGCGCTGTGGGCCCAGGGCGCGGAAGCGGTGGAGCTGTGCCTCTTCGACGCGGAGGGCGCCGAGACCCGGTGCGCGCTGACCGAGCTGACGCACGAGATCTGGCACGGCTTCCTGCCCGGTGTGCGCCCCGGGCAGCGGTACGGGTTCCGGGTGCACGGCCGCTGGGACCCGTGGACGGGGGCCCGGTTCAATCCGGCGAAGCTGCTGCTGGACCCGTACGCGCGGGCCGTCGACGGCGACTTCGTGCTGCCGCCGGAGGTGTACGGGCACGTCCGCGACTGGCCCCAGCAGTACATCGCGGACACCGTGCGCGACGACCGCGATTCGGCACCGTACGTCCCCAAGGGGATCGTGGTCCACGATGACGACGACTGGGCGGACGACGTCCGGCCGAAGACCCCGTGGGCCGATTCGGTGATCTACGAGCTGCACGTGCGCGGGTTCACGATGCGCCATCCGGGTATTCCCGAAGGGCTGCGCGGCACGTACGCGGGCCTCGCCCATCCGGCGGCGATCGAGCACCTGACCCGGCTCGGGGTGACGGCGGTCGAACTGCTGCCGGTGCACCAGTTCGCGCACGAGGACCACCTGCTGCGCCGGGGGCTGCGCAACTACTGGGGCTACAACTCGATCGGCTACTTCGCCCCGCACGCCGGCTACTCCTCGTCCGGTACGGCCGGGCAGCAGGTCGGCGAGTTCAAGCGGATGGTGAAGGCCCTGCACGCGGCCGGGATCGAGGTCATCCTCGACGTGGTCTACAACCACACGGCGGAGGCGGGCGAGCTGGGCCCGACGCTGTCGCTGCGCGGCATCGACAACCGGGGCTACTACCGGCTCCAGTCCGACCAGCGCCGGTACGCCGACTACACGGGCTGCGGGAACACCCTGCACGCCGGGCGCCCGCACGTGCTGCGCCTCATCACGGACTCCCTGCGCTACTGGGTCACGGAGATGGGGGTGGACGGCTTCCGATTCGACCTGGCGGCGGCGCTGGCCCGCTCGATGCACGACGTGGACATGCTGTCGCCGTTCCTGGCGGT
Organism: Streptomyces sp. NPDC050448; assembly: GCF_040655295.1. Taxonomy (NCBI): domain Bacteria; kingdom Bacillati; phylum Actinomycetota; class Actinomycetes; order Kitasatosporales; family Streptomycetaceae; genus Streptomyces; species Streptomyces sp. NPDC050448. The sequence goes on from NZ_JBFAJR010000018.1 coordinate 101,814, forward strand.
GATCGCCCAGGACCCGGTGCTGCGGCGGGTCAAGCTGATCGCCGAGCCGTGGGACGTGGGCTCGGGCGGCTACCAGGTGGGGGCGTTCCCGCCGCTGTGGACGGAGTGGAACGACCGGTACCGGGATGCCGTGCGGGATTTCTGGCGGGGTGCGCTCCCCGATGTACGGGACCTCGGGTACCGGCTGTCGGGCTCCAGCGACCTGTACGCGTGGGGCGGGCGGAGGCCGTACGCCTCGGTGAACTTCGTGACGGCGCACGACGGCTTCACCCTGCGCGACCTCGTGTCGTACGAGCGCAAGCACAACGAGGCCAACGGGGAGGCGGGCCGTGACGGGACCAACGACAACCGCTCGTGGAACTGCGGGGTGGAGGGAGATCCGCCGGGGGGCACGGACGCGCGGATCGGGGTGCTGCGGCGGCGGCAGCTGCGCAATCTGCTGACCACGCTGCTGCTGTCCACCGGGGTGCCGATGCTGGTCGCGGGCGACGAGTTCGGCCGGACGCAGGGCGGCAACAACAACGCGTACTGCCAGGACAACGAGACGGGCTGGGTGGACTGGTCGCTGCTGGAGGACCCGGCCTGGCGGGAGCTGTTCGCGCTGGCCGCGCGGCTGGTGGCGCTGCGCCAGGAGCATCCGGTGCTGCGCCGGCGTGCGTTCTTCTCGGGGCGGCCGCAGGGCGCGGACGGGCTGCGGGACCTGGCCTGGTTCACCCCGGCGGGCGCGGAGATGACGGAGCGGGACTGGTACGCGCCGGCCGCCGCGCTCGGGATGTACCTGTCGGGGCGGGACATCCCGGGCCGCGACGAGCGGGGGCGGCAGGTGAGCGACGACAGTTTCCTGGCGCTGCTGCACACCGGGGACCGGCCGGTGGCGTGGGCGCTGCCGGGCGCGCCGTGGGCGGCGGAGTACGAACTGGTGCTGGACACCGCGCGGGAGGACCAGGCCGCGCCTCCCGGCACCCGGCACCGGGGCGGGGAGACGCTGACGGTGCCGGCGCGGTCGGTGCTGCTGCTGCGCGTGGTGGGCTGAGGAAACCGGGCCGGGATCGCGGGCCGGGGGACCTGGGCCGAGGGGCCTGGGCCGAAGGGGGCCCTGGGCCGGGGGGCCTGGGCCGAAGGGGGCCCTGGGCCGGGGGGCCTGGGCCGGGGGCGGCGGAACCGGCCGCTACTTCTCCTGCTTCTCCTCGACGTGCAGCAGCATCCGCTTGAGGAGGGCGCAGAGCGCGGCCCGTTCCCCGTCGTCGAGGGGTTCGATCATCTCCGCCTCGGCGATCCCGCGCCAGCGCATGGCTTCGGTCCAGCGCCGGTGGCCGTCCTCGGTCAGCTCCACGTCGACCCGGCGGCGGTCCCCGGAGGCGCGCACCCGGCGGACCAGCCCCGACTTCTCCAGGGTGTCGAGGCGGCCGGTCATCCCGGCCGGGGAGAGCAGCAGTTCGGCGGCGAGCTCGGCGGAGGGGGCCCGCCAGGGTGTGCCGCGGGAGGCGAGCCGGTGCATGGTCTCGAACTCGAAATCCTGGAGTCCGGTCTCGGCCAGGGCCCGTTCCTTGCCGTACTTCACGTGCTTGGCCAGGAGCTGGATCCGCGTGATGACCGCTTCGGTGGGCACGTCGAAGGGGACCTTGCCGCTCCAGCGGGCGATGTGCCGGTCGACCGAATCCTCGGCGTACTCCGTGTCCATGGTCGGAAGTATCGCACCCCGGAGCCGATGCTTCGTTGACGAATGATTCGCTGGCGAAATAATATCTGCTGTCATGACCTCGTCGATCTGGCGGCTCCTCGCCGGGCGCACCTTCGCGGCCTTCGCCGGCGCCCTGATCCCCACCACCCTCACCCTGGCCGTCGTGCGCACCGGTTCGGCGGGAGACCTCGGCATCGTGCTCGCGAGCGAACTGCTCCCGATGCTGCTCCTGCTGCCCGTCGCGGGCGTGGCAGCCGACCGCCTCCCCGCCCGGCGGGTCGTCCTGGCCGCCGATCTGGTGCGCGCCTGCGCGCAGTGCGCGACCGGGGCCCTGCTGCTGGCCGGTCCGGTACGGATCCCCGAGCTGGCGGCCCTGGCGGCGGCCACCGGCGCCGGCGTCGCCTTCGGCAACCCCTCCGCCCGCTCGCTCGTCGCCGCGGTCGTCCCCGCCGAGGGCCGGCTGCGGGTCAACTCCCGGCTGGGGGTGGCGACCGGGCTCGCGCAGATGGCGGGGCCCGCCGCCGCGGGCACGATGATGCTGGCCCTCGGCGCCGGCTGGTCCTCCCTGCTGACCGGCGCGCTGTTCGCCGCCTCCGCGCTCACCCTCGGCGGGCTGCGGACCGCCCCGGCCCCGCGCATGCGCGCCCGCGCCGGGTTCACCGCCGAGCTGCGGGCCGGCTGGTCCGAGACCCGGCGCCACCCCTGGTTCCTGGCCAATGTGCTCGCCCACGGGGTCTGGCATCTCGCGGCCGGCCTGCTGCTCACCCTGGGGCCGCTGATCGCCGTACAGAGCCTGGGCGGCGCGGCGACCTGGGTGGTCATCGCCCAGGTGGGCACGGTCGGCATGCTCGTCGGGGTCTGGGCGGCCGGCCGGCTGCCCGTGCGGCGGCCGCTGTACGGGGTGGCCCTCGGGGCCTCGGCGCAGGCCCTGCCACTCACGGCCCTCGCGCTGCGGCTGCCCGCGGCGGTGACGGCGACCGCCTTCTTCGTCGCGATGTTCGGCCTGGGCGTGCTGAGCCCCTTGTGGGAGACCGAGATGCAGCGCCGCATCCCGGTGGAGACGCTGGGGCGGGTCGGCTCCTTCGACACCCTGATCTCCTTCGCCGCCCGGCCGCTGGGGCTGGCGGTGGCGGCGCCGCTGGCGGGGGTCACCGGGACGGCGGCGCCACTGCTGGTGGCGGCCGCCCTCAGCGCCGCGGCAAATCTCTCCGTACTGCTGCTCCCGGACGTCCGCAGGGAACCGGAGCGGGAACCTGCACTCGCCCTGCGATGATGTGCCCTCGTACACACGTGCACCCGTACACGTGTGCCACCGCAGGGAATCAGGGGTACGCATGGCGAAAGTCGGGACCGCGCTGCGGGAGCTGCGCGGGGCGCAGAAGTCGGCGAAGGGGGTGTCCCTCTATTCGCGGTTCGTCAACCGGCCGGCGGGGCGGTACCTGGCCGCCGTGTCGTATGCGCTCGGGCTGACCCCGAACCAGGTGACGCTGGTCAGCGCCGTCTTCAGCTTCGCCGCCGTGACCGCCGTCGCGCTCGCCGCGCCCTCGTGGGGGCTGGGCATCGCCGTGTGGGCCGCACTCGCCGTGGGCTTCGCCTTCGACTCCGCCGACGGGCAGCTGGCCCGGCTGCGCGGGGGCGGCAGCGCGGCGGGCGAATGGCTCGACCACGTCGTGGACTGCGCCAAGCTGACCGCCCTGCACACCTGCGTGCTGATCGCGTTCTACCGCTTCCCCGAGGCGTACGGGACGGGCGGGAACGGCTGGCTGCTGGTGCCGCTGGGCTTCCAGTTCGCCTCGGTCGTCACCTTCTTCGGCGGGCTGCTGACCGACAAGCTCAAGCCCCGGCCGACGCCGGGGAGCCCCGCCGCCGCACCGTCGACCCTGCGGGCGGTGGCGCTGCTGCCCGTGGACTACGGGGTGTTCTGCCTGGTGTTCCTGGCGCTCGGGGGTGGGGGGCTGTTCCGCTGGGCGTACGCGGGGCTCGGCGCGGTCGCCGGGCTGTTCCTGGTGGCGTTCCTCGCGAAGTGGTTTCGGGAGCTCAGCGCCGTACCGCGCTGAGCCGCACCGCTCGGGCCGCGCCGGTCAGCAGCGTTCGGCGCTGAGCGGCTCGGACAGCGCGTCCAGCGCCCGGCGCAGCTGGGTGCTGGAGGTGTGCACCGTGTAGGGGAAGTAGACGACGTCGACGCCGACGGCGGCGAAGTCCTTCTCCAGCTTGTCGCCCTTGGGGGTGCCCCGCCAGTCGTCACCCTTGAAGATCACGTCGAAGCGGACCTGCTTCCAGGTCTCCACCTTGTCCGGGACCGTTTCGACGAAGGCCGCGTCCACGTACTTCACGCTGCGGACGATTTCCAGCCGTTCGACGAGCGGGATCATCGGGCGGCGGCCCTTGGCCAGTTCCGCCATCTCGTCGGAGACCACTCCGGCCACCAGGTAGTCGCACTGACTCCGGGCGTGCCGAAGGATATTGAGATGTCCGATATGGAACAGGTCGTAGGCGCCCGGGGCATACCCGACCCGGTACGGACTGTGCGCGGGTGCGCCAAGGTCGGACATGTCGCGCTCCGTCATGAGTTACCCCCCAGCAGCCGCGCCCCCCCGGCGCGGCGGATTAGCAGACAATAGCGTGCACGTTCCGCAGCCTGCCGGTGAACGAATAGGGTGACGTGCGCATCATCCAGGGGAGAAGGGGACGTTCAGTGTCGAGATCCGGTCACCGGCGCCTGCTGCTGGTTTCCACCAATTACGCTCCCGAGCACGCGGGGATTGGGCCGTACGCCACCCAGATCGCGGAGCACTGGGCGGATCTCGGCCACGACACGCATGTCCTCGCCGGCATGCCGCACTATCCGTCATGGTCGTTGGAGCCGGAGTACCAGGGGGCGCTCCGGCGCACGGAACAGCGCGCTGGGGTCACCTTGCACCGGCGTGCACACACCGTGCCGCCCCGCCAGACCGCCGTCAAGCGGGCCCTGTTTGAAGGATCGATTCTGCTGCACGGCACCGTGGCCCCGCCCCGGATGCCGCGCCCGGACGCGGTCATGGCCCAGATGCCCAGCCTGGCCGGCGGCGTCGTCGCCGCCCGGCTCGCCGCGCGCTGGAAGGTCCCGTACATCCCGGTCGTCCAGGACCTGATGGGCGCGGCCGCCGCGCAGAGCGGGATCAGCGGCGGCGACAAGGCGGCCGCGATCGCCGGGCGCGCGGAGGCGTACGCCCTGAAGCGGGCCACCCTGGTCGGCGTCATCCACGAGACCTTCGTGGACCGGGTCGTCGGCATGGGCGTGGACCCGAAGAAGATCCGCCTCGTCCCCAACTGGTCCCACGTCCCGCAGCCCACCAAGCCGCGCGGCCAGACCCGCCGCCACCTCGGCTGGGCGCCCGGCCAGCCCGTCGTCCTGCACTCCGGGAACATGGGCCTCAAGCAGGGCCTCGAGGTGCTCGTCGGCGCCGCCCGCCTGGATCCGGGCGTCCGCTTCGTCCTCATGGGCGACGGCAGCCAGCGCTCGGCCCTCGCCGACCTCGCGGCCGACGTACCGAACCTGGACATCATCCCCCCTGCCGCCGATGGAGAGTTCCCGGATATCCTCGCGGCGGCGGATGTGCTCGCCGTGACGCAGCACGCGGCCGTGCTCGACATGAGCGTGCCGTCCAAACTGACCTCCTACTTCCAGGCCGGCCGGCCCGTCGTCGCCTCCGTCGCGGCGGAGGGCGGTACCGCCCAGGAAGTGGAACGCTCGGGCGCGGGGGTGCTCGTACCGCCGGAGGACCCCCACGCCCTGCTGAAGGCCGTACGGGCCCTGGCCGAGGACCCCGAGGGCGCGGATGCACTGGGGGCGGCCGGGCCACGCCACGTGGCGGCCCACCTGAGCCGTGACGCGGGCCTGGCCCGCATCGACGCACTGATAGACGAAGCACTTGGGGGTCCGCAGACGTGATCGAGACCAACCGCCCTGCGTCGGTCCCGGCCGACGACGAACCGGATCTCCTCAGGGACCAGTTCAAGCAGCTCCTGCGCTACCGCCGCCTGCTCGGGGCGGGTATCGGCATCGGCCTGCTGGGCGGCGTCTACCTCGGCGTCTCCACGTCCGACACCTATGTCGCGACCGCGGACATCGTGCTGCGCGCACCCACCGACGACCCGTTCAACCCGAGCCTCGCCCCCGACAAGGCGATCAACATCGGCTCGGAGCGGCAGGTCGCGCTCAGCTCCTCCATAGCCAACGAGGCCGCGAAGAAGCTCGGCGTGTCCGCGAAGGACTTCGCCGGGCTGCGCAGCGGCCTCCAGGTGACCAACCCGCCGCAGACGATGGTGCTGCGCTTCACCTACACCGCGTCCTCCCCCAAGGAGGCCGCCACCCGCGCCAACGCGATGACCGAGGCCTACCTGCTCAAGCGGCAGGAATCCCTCGACGTGACCCGCGACAAGATGGTCAAGGGGTACCAGGACCAGCGCGATCCGGTCGCCAAGAACCTCGACGAGCTCGTCAAGCAGATCAACAGCATGCCGGCCGGTCCGGGGCGCGACGCCGCGTACTCCTCGAAGACCGACCTCCAGAGCAAGGTCAACACGCTCAACAGCAACATCGCCAAGCTCCAGGCCCTGGACATGACCCCGGGCCGCGTCACCAGCGCCGCCACCCCGCCGTCCGCCGCCGACGGCCCGGGCATCCCGATGGCGCTCGCGCTCGGCGCGGCCGTGGGCCTCGCCCTCGGCCTCCTCGCCGCGTGGGTCCGGCTCGTCTTCGACCCCTCGCCGCGCTCCGAGGGCGATGTCGCGCGGGCCCTGCGCGCACCCGTACTCGGCTACCTGCCGCGGCCCAAGACCGGCGGCGGGCCGCTCCTCGCGGCCGGCGAGGAGGACCCCCGGCTCGCCGAGGAGTTCCGCTCGGTGGCCTTCCGGCTCGCCTACGACTCCCGTTTCGCCGACCGGCGCCGACTGCTCGTCGTCGCCCCGCGCGGCAGCAGCGAGACCGCCGCCGCCGCGGCCGTGAACCTGGCCGCCTCCTTCGCGGAGACCGGCAAGGACGTCCTGCTCATCGAGGCCGACCTGCGCACGCCGGTGCTGGCCAGCCAGCTGCCGACCGGCGCCGGCGGACGGCCGCGCTGGAGCCAGCCGCCCGGCGGCCCGGCGGCCGACGGGCACTCCGCGGCGCACGGCGACTCCGACTGGCCCGACGGACGCCAACTCGTCGTCGACGCCGGGGAGTCGGGCGCGTTCGACCTGATCCCGGGCGAGCCGGTCCGCAACGTGGCCCGGGCACTGACCTCTCCGCGCGCCACCCGGCTGATCTCCGAGGCCGACTCCCCCAACTCCACCGTCGTCGTGCTCGCGCCGCCCGTGCTCTCGTACGCCGACGCCCTCGCGCTCGTCGACCGCGTCGACGGCGTCCTGGTCGTCTGCGACCCGCGCGCCGTCCACCGCAGCGACCTGTCCCGGATCCGTGAGCTGATCAGCGGCGCCGGCGGCACGGTGCTCGGCGCGGTGCTGCACGCCCCGCTGCCGGGCGAGAAGCGCGGCCGCGGCGGCAAGCCGAAGGGCTCGGCCGCCCCGGCCCGGGCCTCCCGGCCGGCCGCGCCGCAGCCGCTCACGCGGGAGCCGAACCAGCCCGGCCAGGCGCACCGGCAGGGCGAGCCCGAGCAGCACATCCCGGGCGACGGCACGGACACGGTGGCCCTGCGCACGGTGCGCATGGGCCGCAGATGAGCCGGCGCGGCCTCGCCGCCGTCTCCTCGATCCTGGACCAGGCCGCGTCCAGCGCGACCAACATCCTGGTGCTCGTGCTGGCCGCCCGGCTGTCCTCGGCATCCGGCTTCGCCGACTTCTCGATGGTGTACGTGACCTTCAGCGTGCTCCTCGGACTGAACATGGCGTACGTCGGCCAGACGGTGGTGCTGGAGAAGGACGAGGAGCGGCTCGGCGCGGTCTGCCGCTCGGGCCTCGCGTTCACCGGGGCCGCCTCGGCGGCGGTGGGCGCAGCGCTGGCCGTCGTCGGCATCGCCCTGCCGGGGGCCGGCGGCTGGGCCTTCCTCGCGCTGGGCCTCGTACTGCCGCTGGTGCTCGTCCAGGACGGGCTGCGGTACTGCTTCTCCGCGCTGCGCACCCCCGAGCGGGCGCTGGCCGCGGACGCGCTGCGACTGGCGTGCGTCGTCGCCGCGCTGCTGCTCCAGCCCGAGGGGGCCTCGGCGGGCCGGCTGGTTCTGGTGTGGGGTGTCTCCGCGCTTCCGGCGCTCGCGCTCGGCCTGTTCCTGCTGCGCCCGTACGTGCAGGGGGCGCGGGCCGACCTGCGGCCGTACCTGCGGCGCGGCCACCTGGGGCAGCGGTTCGTGGTCGAGTTCGCGGTGGGCAACGGCTCCAGCCAGCTCGCGGTGCTCGGCCTCGGCGTCTTCGCGACCCCGCTGGCCGTGGGCGCGCTGCGGGGTGCGACCACCCTGTTCGGGCCGCTGAACGTGCTGTTCAACTCGGCGAACGCGTTCGGGCCGCCGGTGGTGGGGCGGGCTTCGGGCAAGCGGGGCGTGGTCCGGATGACCGTGCTGATGGGCGGCGTGCTGGCGGTGCTCGGCGCCGGGTGGGGGGCCGTGCTGTACGCGCTGCCGCAGCGGGTGGGGCGGCAGCTGCTGGGCGAGACCTGGGCGGCCGCGGCGGCTCTGCTGCCGGCGACGGGGGCGCAGTACGCGGTGATGGGGCTGGGCACGTGCGCACTGCTGACCCTGCGGGTGCTCAACCCGAAGGCCACGCTGTCGTTGCAGGTGGTGTTCTCGCTGCTGTCGGTGGCCCTGCTGCTCGGGGGGTACGCGGTGGGCGGCGCGGCCGGCGCCGCGTGGGGCCTGGCGGCGGGCTCGGCCCTCAAGGCCGTGGCGGCCTGGCTCCGCGTCTCCCGTCTCCGGGCCCCGGCAGAACCGGTCACCACGCCGGCGTGACCCTGCGGACCGTCCCGCCCCCTGCCCTGCGGCTCCGCGTGAGCCGGCCGCCTCCGGCATCCGGAGGGCCCGGCCCCGGCCGAGCCGGTCAGCGCCGGCCACCCGGAGGGCCGCCGCTGCGCGGGCTCCTCCCCCCGGCCCGCCGGGGTTCGGGGCCCGGCCCGGCAGCGGGGGTCAGCGGAGGGTGGTGGACTTGTCCTGGCGGTACGTCGCGACGAGCGCCAGGCACAGGCCCGCGATCGCCACTCGCCCGGATGCCTGCAGCAGCGGCCCCCGCAGCAGGATGAACGAGTAGCCCGCCACCAGCGGGACCACCACCGAGATCAGGCTGCCCGGCGGGGAGCGGCGGGTGGCGCGCTTCGCGTACCGGCGGTCCACGCGCGCGGACGCGTACCCCACGCCCAGCAGCCCGGCGCCCATGCCCAGCGGCCCGAAGTCGAGCCACAGTTCGGCCCAGATCGGGGAGGAGAGGTTGGTGTTGACCGTCCCCATCCACTCGCCGATCATCACGCCGGTGTCCTTCGGCTTGCCGGGCCAGACCGAGCGCGGCACCGCGAAGAAGAGGGATCCGGCGAGCTGGCGCCCGTACAGGTGCCCGGGGCCGGAGTTCGAGTAGGTGATGGTGTTCGCGAACATGCCGATCTGGTCGTAGTCCTTCAGCGCCATCGGCTCCAGGAACGACGTCGTCTCGACCGGCTTGTAGTTCTTCTCGTCGTACCGGAAGCGGTCCGCGAACGGGAACACGAGCAGGGCGATCACCACCGCCATCGACAGCGCGACCCGGTACATCGCGGCGCTCACCGGGAAGACGGTGAAGAGCAGCGCGAACATGACCGTCAGGAACCAGTACCGAGGGTTCGAGATCGGGTTGTTGACCACCAGGTTCAGCAGGGCGAGCGCCCCCCAGACGACGATGACCGAGACCTTGCGGCGGGCGTACGTCGAGGTGATCAGCCAGCGCGTGTACAGCAGCAGGGCCAGCAGCGCCGGGACGGTGCCGAAGCCGCGCAGCAGCGCCTGGCCGGCCTGGCCGTCGCCGTTGGAGACGCCGGCCTCCTCGATGCCCGCGATGATCTCCTGGCGGCTGGAGAAGAAGACCGCCGGGCCGCCGAGCTTCACGATGAAGGCCGCGCTGCACAGGAAGGCGAGCCCGGTGAGCAGTTGGAGGCGGCGCCGGTGGGCCATGACCGGGCGCGGCTCCTTCGGGGAGCCGCCGGCCCGGCCGGCCGGCCGGTGGCGGGCGAGCAGGACGCCGACGTCGAACGCCGTGCAGCCGAGCAGGACCAGTCCGATCGCGATGGTGAGGTCGGAGCGGGGGCCGACCACGGGGGTCGGGACCCGGCCGAGGACGGCCTGCGCGAGCGGGGCCACGCCCATCGCCATGTAGACGAAGAGCCAGAACGAGCCCTGGAGCAGCTTGCGGCGGCTGGTGAGGACCATCGCGGAGAGCCGGGCGCCCGCGTACATCGTGAGCAGGAGCTGGAGCCAGAAGGCCGCGTCGCGCTGGCCGTCGCCGGACTGGACGGCCACGAAGAGCGGCAGGAAGACGGTGAAGCCGAGGATGAGCGGGACGGACAGCGCGCGGGAGAGCAGGGTGCGCGGGGTGGTGACCCGGCCCCACTTGTGCTCGTCCTCGGGCTCGTTGGCCGGCGGGGTCACGGAGGGCTTGCGTATGTCCGTTGCCACTGCCGCCCCCACCCCATGTGCCTGGTCCGCGCGCAGTCTAGTCTGAGCGGGCGGCGCCAGGGGAGGCACGCCTGCAGAGCACGATGAGGGGCGACAGTTGCGTGATCTTCCTGCCTTCACGCTGGCCGGATACGACAAGGGGCGCGGGCTGCTGACGCAGGCGCTCTGGTTCGCCGTGATGAACACGCTGTTCATGGCGTGGTTCTGCCCGGCCCGGTTGCGGGTCGCGCTGCTGCGGGCGTTCGGCGCGCAGATCGGCGAGGGCGTGCTGATCCGGCACAAGGTGCGGGTGCTGTGGCCGTGGAAGCTCACCGTCGGGGACCACACGTGGATCGGCGAGGGCGCCTGGCTGCTGAACCTGGAGCCGGTGACCGTCGGGTCGAACGTCTGCATCTCGCAGGAAGCCATGCTGTGCACCGGCTCGCACGACCACCGGGCCGCCGACTTCCGCTACCGCAACGCGCCGATCGTGGTCGAGGACGGCGCGTGGGTGGCCGTACGGGCGACCGTGCTGGCCGGGGTCACGGTGGGCCGCTGCGCGGTGGCGGGCGCCGGTTCGGTGATCCACAGAAACCTTCCTGCACTGACCCTGCAGACGATGGACGGGCAGCGCCGCCTGGTCGAGGAGCCCAAGTGAGAGTCCTGCACGCCGTCACTCTGCACTCCCCCTCGCACGCCTTCGGCGGGCCGGTCCGGGTCGCGCTGAACCTGGCCAAGGGGCTGCGGGCGCGCGGCCACGAGGCCGGCCTGCTGGCGCTCGGCGAAGGCTTCCCGGACCCGTGGCCGACCGCCGTGGAGGGGGTGCCGGCGAAGCTGTTCCCGGCCCGGCGCATCCTCCCCCTGGGCTTCAGCGGGATGACCTCCCCGGCCCTGCTGGCCTCGGCGGGGCGGCTGGTCCGGGACGCGGACGTGGTCCACGTCCACCTGGCGCGGGACCTGGTGACCTTGCCGGTGGCCCTCGCGGCGCTGCGGGCGGGCAAGCCGCTGGTGCTGCAGACCCACGGGATGGTGGACCCGAGCGAGAAGCTGCTGGCCAAGGTGCTGGACGCGGTGGCCGTACGCCGGCTGCTGCGCGGCGCGGACGCGGTGCTGTACCTGACCCCGCACGAACGGGAGGGCCTCGACGCGGTGGTGGGCTCCCCGCTGCCCGGGGCGGTCCGCCTGGTGAACGGCACCCCCGCGCAGGACGAGCGCCCGGTGCCGTCCGGTCCCCCGCGCATCCTGTACTCGGCGCGCCTGCAGGCCCGTAAGCGCCCGGTGGACTTCGTGGACGCGGCCCCGGCGATCCTGGCGGCGCACCCCGAGGCGGAGTTCGTGGTGGCCGGCCCCGACGAGGGCGAACTGCCGGCGGTCCGCGCCCGCATCGCCGAGCTGGGCCTCGGCGCCCGCTTCACGGTGCCGGGCGCGCTGTCCACCGCCGAGGTCCTGGCGGAGCTGCGCCGGGCGCACGTGTACGTCCTGCCCTCGGTCGACGAGCCGTTCCCGATGTCGGTCCTGGAGGCCCTGTCCGTGGGCGTCCCGTCGGTGGTCACGCACTCGAACGGGCTGGCCCGCGAGATCGCCTCCGCGGGGGCGGGGCGGGCGGTCGCGCCCGGCCCGGCGGGGGTGTCGGAGGCGGTCCTCGCCCTCCTGGACCCGCAGTCCAACGCCACGGCCTCGGCGGCCGCCCGCACACTGGCCGCGGAGTCCTACTCGATGGACTCGGTCCTGGACACCCTCCTCCCGGTGTACGAGAGCGCCCTGCGGGGCTAGGACGAATCCGCCCTTCCCCCGTTCCCCGGGTTCCGCCGGACCCGCACCTCAAACGGCGGCGGGGCGGAAACGCGACGCCCCCGAGGCCGAACCATCGGCCTCGGGGGCGTATCCGTACAGCGGCGGCGGGGCTTTACGCCGGGATCCAGGCGTAGCAGCCCGTCGACGTGAACTCGGTCGTGCCCGACAGGATCGTTGCCGTGATCTTCTCGCCGGCCTTCGGGGCCGTCTCCGGGCCCGAGGCCAGGACCGAGCCGTCCTTGCCCCTGGCCTCCCAGCTGCACGTCGTGCTCTGGGTCAGCGCCCGGTACGTGCCCGCCGCAGGCGACTGGCGGGTGCCGTCGCCGAAGCCCTTGGAGGCCGCGTCCAGGATCGGCTTCTGCTCCGGGCACAGGTAGGTGATCGCGTCCTTCGCCCCCGGGATCTCCCCGGCGACGATGGCCCCGGTCGCCGCGTCCTTGTCGCGCTTCGCGGTGCGCTCCACCCGCTGGCAGGACTCCTGGCCGGTCTGCAGGACCGCCGCCGGGTCCATCTTCTCCGGGACCCGCCCGCTCAGGTACTGCTTCTCGTTGGGCTTGAAGCTGCCCGTCTTCGGGATGAGCTTCGCGTCCGGCAGGACCGGTCCCGTCGGCTTCGCGTCGGGCGACGCCGTCGCCGGGGCGTCCGCCGGGTCCGCGGCCGCCGACGAGGCCGGCGGCTTCGGCTTCGCCGCCGCGGCGTCGGCCTTGCCGTCGCCGCCCGAGCTGCAGGCGGTCAGGGTCAGAGCTGCGGCCAGCAGAACAGCAGCCGCGGCGGAGCGTCGGTACATCAGGGGCTCCCGTACTTGCCGGTTGATCGGGTGGGACGCGGTTGGGACGCGGTTGGGACTCGGGTGAGACAGGAGTGCGGGGCCCGGCGTGGAACGGCCGGGCCCCGCACTCCGTCAGACGGCTACTTCGAGCCGAAGGTGAGGACGAGCTGCGGAGCGGCGTCCGCGGCCGTCGACTCCATGGACCAGATCCACAGCGGGTCGGTGCCCGTGCTCGTCAGGGCCATGCCGTAGCTGCTGCCCAGCACCGCGGAGAGCGCGGCGGTGTCCAGCGGGGTGCTCTGGACCGCCGAGCCGTCCGGCACGCTCGCGAACGCGCCGAGCGGGGTGGTGCCGAGGGCGGGCTTGGTGTTGTACGTCGTGCCCGCACCGCTCCAGGTGCCGGTGACCGGGACCACGGACACCGTGTCGGCCGTACCGGCGCTCGCCTGGGTCGACGTCTTGATCTGGAGCGCGGCGGACTTGAGGACCTGCCCGGCCGGCGCGGCCGGCAGGTTGAAGCGCAGGTACGTCTCGTACGCCGAGGTGCCGCGCACCGCGAGCGAGGTGGACGCGCCGTAGGCGGCGCTCGGGGCGCCCTGGTTGACGTAGGTGTCCTCGGTCGCGGAGACCTTGGAGACCGTGTCGGAGGGCGCCTTGGCCAGGTCGTAGTGGTTCTTGGCCTGGGCCGCCGTGAGCGCCTTCGGGTAGACGGCCGTCTCGTCGATCTGGCCGGCGAAGAAGTTGCTCGTCGGCTTGGTCGGCCAGTTGCCGAGGTTGTCGCCGCCGACGTGCCAGTAGCCCTCGTACGACGTGGAGCTGGTGACGCTGTTCAGCGTGCCCTTGCTCTGCCCGTCGACGATCAGCTCCATGCCGCCCGGGCCCATGGCTCCGACGACGTGGTGCCACTTGTTGTCGTTGTACGTGTCGAGCAGACCGGTGGAGACGGTGCGGGTCGTGCCGCTGTAGACGCCGAAGACCAGACGACCGGTGTTGGTCATGTAGATCTGCTTGTCGTACGAGCCGCTGTTGCGCGTGGTGTTGTTGCCGAAGCCGATCAGCTTGCCGCCGCGCGTGGTGTTGGTCTTGAACCACGTCTCGACGGAGAAGGCGTTGCCCACCGTCTGGCGGTGGTCGCTGTACACCTGCTGGCTGGTGCCGTTGAAGCCCATCGCCGTGCTGGTGCCGCTGATCGCGCCGGGCGTCTGGCGCAGGGCCGGGGCGTTGAGCTGGACGCCGCTGGTGTTGCCGCCGACCGAGGAGTCGGCGACGTACGGGCTGACGGTGTCGTCGTAGCGCCAGTACAGGTTGGCGCCGTCGGCGCGGACCTGGTCCGGGTACGACTGGACCGAGGTCGGGACCGTGACCGAGGCGGTGGCCGACAGGGCGCTGGTGTTGCCCGCCGCGTCGGTGGCCGTCACGCGGTAGGTGTACGACTGGCCGGCCTTGACCGTGGTGTCGTTCCAGGAGGCCTGCGGGCGCTCCCACTCCAGGGACTCGGCGGTGACGGTGGCGATGGGGCTGGCGGAGCCGTTGCGGTAGATCCGGTACGTCAGCTTGCTGTCGTCCGCGTCGTAGCTGGTGCGCCAGCGGACCTGGACCTCACCGGGCTTGACGCTGCCGGCGCTCGCGACCGGGGTCGTGGGGGCGCCGACGTCGCCGGTGGAGGCGAAGCGGGTGAGCGCCTGCTGGGGCTTGCCGTTGATGGCGGTGAACTCGCCGCCGACCCACATGTACTTGACGTCGTTCTTCTCGGCGATGCTCATGACGCGCGGGCCGATGCCCTCGCCGATGCCGTCGTTGGCGGTGGGGTGCCAGCCGAGCTTGCGCGGGCTGCGCACGAAGCCGTCCACGGGCGCGGGGGCGGCGCCTTCGTAGTCGGTCAGCTGCGCGTTCAGGAAGTTGCGCTTGCCGTCGGGGAACTGTCCCTCGAGGGAGCAGTCGTGCGCGTGCGAGGAGCTGTAGAGCACGCCGTCGTACGGCAGCACGGCCTGCGTCGCGCCGAGGCAGCGGTCGCGCCACTTCTCGCTGAAGTCGCTCAGCTTGAGGCCGATGCGGCCGTCGAAGACACCGCCGCCGGAGCCCTCGTTGCCGGTGTAGAAGCCGGTCGAGTCGGTGGCGATGTCCTTGACCACGGAGTTCGACGGGATGCTGCTGTACGTCTTGGCGACCGCGCCCGTGTCGGCGTTCACGACGGCCAGCGCGTGCGTGTTGGAGCCGTTGACCGAGAAGAAGTCACCGCCCAGGAGGACGTTCTTGCCGTCCGGGGTGACCTCGACCGCGCGGCCGGGCTCGTCGGCGTTGGCGACGAAGGGCTTGAGCGCACCGGAGCCGGCGTCGACCGCGGCGAACCGCTCGCGGGTCTGGCCCTCGACCGTGCCGAAGTCGCCGGCCGCGTACAGGGTGTCGTCGGAGACGGCGAGTCCGCGCACGGTGGCGGGGAAGCCCGGGTGGAAGGCGGCCTTGGGGGTGCAGCTCGCGATGTCGATCGCGGCGAGGCTGGAGACCGGGGTGCCGTTGACGGCGCCGAAGTACCCGCCCGCGTACAGGGTCTTCTTGTCCTTGGAGACGACCAGCGTACGCACGGTCGCGCTGCCGTCGCCGACGGTGAAGGCGAGCTTGCACGAGGTCGGGTTGCCCGTCGCGGCGTCGAGCGCCACGAAGTTCACCGCTTCCTGCTCGGTGCCGCCGGCGCCGTCGGGCGGACGGACGGCCGAGAAGGTGCCGCCCGCGAAGACGGTGCCGTTCGCCTCGGCCATCGCGAAGACGATGCCGTTCGGCTGCCAGGTGGGCAGTTCGTCGGCGGTGAATGCCACGGGAGGCGTGATGGCGGACGCCTCGGGCATCAGCACCAGACCTATGCCGGTGCCTGCGCCGGCCAGTGACAGGGCGAGGGCAGCAGTCAGCCCTCTGGATCTACGCATGAGCCCCCCAGGGCAATCGCCCGGTTTTGATGGCTGGAACTATCCGAACAGCCATATGTACTGGCGCAGACTAGGGCTCCCGCGAGGGCCCGGCCATCTCCCTTGACCCATTGCATACCAACTTGGAATCAACAGGGTTCAGCATGGAGGGTGCGCAACGGACATAGGGCAGGTCGCCCCGGTCAGACCCACAGAGGCCTGTAGAGATGACCGGGACACGGCAAATCGTAGGGGAAATCAAAGGCCTCAGCGGTCGATACGGACGGTCACGCCCGCCAGTTGGTCCTCGACCTGCCGGATGTCGGCGTCGACCATGATCCGCGCCAGTTCGGCCACCAGAACCGTCGGCTTCCAGCCAAGCAGCGCGTTGGCCTTGGAGGCGTCGCCGATGAGGGCGTCGACCTCGCTCGGGCGCTCGTACTTGGGGTCGTAGCGCACGTGCTCGGCCCAGTCGAGGCCCGCGTGGGCGAAGGACGACTCGACGAACTCGCGGACCGTGGCGGCGACGCCCGTGGCGACGACGTAGTCGGTCGGCTCGTCCTGCTGGAGCATCCGCCACATGGCGTCCACGTACTCGGGGGCGTAGCCCCAGTCGCGGACCGCGTCGAGGTTGCCGAGGTAGAGGTGCTCCTGCAGGCCGGCCTTGATGCGGGCGACCGCGCGGGTGATCTTGCGGGTCACGAAGGTCTCGCCGCGGCGCGGGGACTCGTGGTTGAAGAGGATCCCGTTGACGGCGAACATGTCGTACGCCTCGCGGTAGTTCACCGTGGTCCAGTACGCGAAGACCTTGGCGGCGCCGTACGGGCTGCGCGGGTGGAACGGGGTCTTCTCGTTCTGCGGGGGCGGGGTGGCCCCGAACATCTCCGAGGACGAGGCCTGGTAGATCCGGGTGTCCACACCGCTGGCCCGGATCGCCTCGAGCAGCCGCAGCGCGCCGAGGCCGGTCACGTCGCCGGTGTAGAGGGGGGCGTCGAAGGACACCCGCACGTGCGACTGGGCGCCGAGGTTGTAGACCTCGTCGGGCCTGATCTCGCGGAGCAGGTTCACGAGCGCGACGCCGTCGGAGAGGTCGGCGTGGTGCAGGACGAAGGACCGGTTCGCGGTCTGCGGGTCCTGGTAGATGTGGTCGATCCGCTCGGTGTTGAAGCTGGAGGACCGCCGCACGAGGCCGTGCACCGTGTAGCCCTTGGAGAGCAGCAGCTCGGAGAGGTAGGAGCCGTCCTGCCCGGTGACGCCGGTTATCAGTGCGGTCTTGCCCATGTGGGGTCCCCCTGTTGGTCGTGTCGGTCGTGGTGAGGCTGCGCCTCGGGTGGGTGTGGGGCGGGCCCTGGCAGGGGGCGGCGCACCGAGCTGTCGGGCCGCGGCCCGGGGGCTGGATGCGTACCGTACACGCCCGGTCCGAACGTCTTTGCGCCGGATTCCGCCGCAGCCGCTGTCGGGCCTGGTCCCGCATGCCGGATGCGCGGCGCGGGACGCGCCGCGGGCAGGGTGGAGTGCCGACGGGGCGGCCTCGCCCAGGGGTTGGGCGCCTCAGCGGCCCCGGGCCGGAGCCGAACGGGCGGCGGCCGACCGGGCGGGAGCGCCGGGCCGGGGACGGAGTCACGGGGCGCGGACCCCCGCCGAAACCGCGGACGCGGACTGGCATCATCGGCGGTATGACAAGTTCGCTGCCGCTCCTGCCCCCGAACGCCCGCGTCTTCGTCGCGGGCCACCGCGGCCTCGTGGGGTCCGCGGTCGCCCGCCGGCTCACCGCCGACGGCCACGAGGTGCTCACCCGGGGCCGCGCCGACCTCGACCTGCGCGATGCGGCGGCGACCGGGGCGTACCTGAAGGACGTCCGCCCCGACGCCGTCGTGCTGGCCGCCGCCAAGGTCGGCGGGATCATGGCCAACAGCACGTACCCGGTGCAGTTCCTCGAGGACAACCTCAAGATCCAGCTCAGCGTCATCGGCGGCGCGCACGCCGCCGGGGTCGGCCGCCTGCTGTTCCTCGGCTCCTCGTGCATCTACCCGAAGCTGGCCCCGCAACCCATCAGCGAGGACGCCCTCCTGACGGGCCCGCTGGAGCCGACCAACGAGGCGTACGCCCTGGCGAAGATCGCCGGCATCGTCCAGGTCCAGTCGTACCGCAAGCAGTACGGGGCCTCGTACATCTCGGCCATGCCCACGAACCTCTACGGGCCGGGCGACAACTTCGACCTCGAGACCTCGCACGTGCTGCCCGCCCTGATCCGGCGCTTCCACGAGGCCGCCGCCGAGGGCCGCGACGAGGTCACCCTGTGGGGCAGCGGCACCCCGCGCCGGGAGTTCCTGCACGTGGACGACCTGGCGGCCGCCTGCGCGGTGCTGCTCGGCAGCTACGACGGCGACGAGCCGGTCAACATCGGCTGCGGCGAGGACCTCACCATCAAGGCCCTCGCCGAGACCGTCGCCGAGGTGACCGGCTTCCGGGGCCGGCTCGCCTGGGACACGTCCAAGCCGGACGGCACGCCGCGCAAGCTCCTGGACGTCACGCGCCTGACCTCGCTGGGCTGGAAGCCGGAGATCGGGCTGCGGGACGGCATCGCCTCCACCTACCGGTGGTGGCGCGAGCAGGGCTGAACGGGGCGGCACGTGGTGCGGCCCCTCAGTACGCTCCGCGACCGTCGACGACGGCGCGGAGGGTACGGCCCATGACGTCGACATCGCTGGTGAACGACCAGTTGTCGACGTACTGCAGATCGAGCTGGATCGTCTCGTCCCAGGAGAGGTCGGACCGTCCGCTGATCTGCCACAGCCCGGTCATGCCCGGCCGCACGGTGAGCCGGCGCAGTTCGACCTCGTCGTACTGGGCCACCTCCTCCGGCAGCGGCGGGCGCGGGCCGACCAGCGACATGTGCCCGCTCAGTACGTTGAACAGCTGCGGCAGTTCGTCCATGGAGGTGCGGCGCAGCAGCCGGCCCACGCGGGTCACCCGGGGGTCGCGACGGATCTTGAACATCAGGCCGTCGTTCTCGTTGTCGCCGGACAGCTTGCTCTTGAGCCGGTCCGCGTCCACGACCATGGTGCGGAACTTCCACATGACGAACGGGACCCCGTCGCGCCCGATGCGCCGCTGCCGGTAGAACGCCGGGCCGCGGGAGCCGAGGCGGATCGCCAGGACGATGGCGAGGAAGACCGGGGAGAGCAGCAGCAGCCCGGCCGCCGCACCTGTGCGGTCGAGGACCGACTTGAGCAGGGTCTGGACGCCACGGCTCACCGGCGGCGCCACCCGCAGCACGGCGAGCCCGCCCGCGGACAGGGTCTCCAGCCGCTTGACGGAGACCTCCACGAGCCCGGGGAAGACGGCGAGTTCCAGGCCTGCGTCGTGCAGCGCCCACGCGACCTTGCGCAGCCGCTCCCCCGCGATCCGCGCGCCCGGGGCGACCAGCACGAGGTCGGCGTGGTGGCTGCGGACGGCGCCGAGCAGGGCGGCGGAGTCCGCGGTGGGAGCCTCGGGCGCGGCCGCGTCGAGCCGGGCCGCGACGGGCACCCCGCCCTCGAGCGGGCCGGCTCCGACCGGCACCACGCCGACGACGACGTACGGGTGGTCGGTGCGCGCGGCCAGATGCTCGATGACGGACTCGGCCGCGCCGGGTTCGCCGACCACCAGGACCCGGCTCACGGCGTGGGCCTCGCGGCGGGCCGCCGAGAGGTGGCGGTAGGTCAGCTTGTGGCAGGCCACGGTGATGAGGAGGGCAGGCAGCAGGGCGCCGAGCGCGGACAGCCTGGGGGTGCTCTCGCCGGTCACCACGCGGGCCACGGCCAGGACACCGATCAGAATCAGCCAGTCGTGCACGACGGGCAGCACGCCGCGGGATTCTCCGAGCGCGCGGGCGGCGTAACGCCGGCGCACCGCCTGTACGCCGGTCCACGCCAGGGCCGCGCCGAGGGCGCAGTACACCGGCCGGACCTGCTGCGCCGCCTCGAAGACCAGCCCTACGGGGACTGCGGCGCCGAGGAAGTCGGCCGTGAGGGCGGCGGGAAGGTACCAGCGGGCCTTGTCGCCGAGCCGCCTCGCCGGGGCGGCCGCGAGCCCCGCCGATTCAGCGGCTGCTGCGGCCAGTCTTTGCGCAGGAAAATGGACATGCCTCATGGGCCCCCCTGGCACGTGGTCTATGACAGTGGCGCGTGCCCATGGCTTCCCCTGGCGACGGACATCTGGCGCACCGGGAAACAGTACGACAAACACCCGTACGACAAATGCCGATTGCACGAACCGGATCTCTTGTTGCGCAAGTGTTAGCAACCGGTACCAACCGTTCCAGATATTGATGCCCCCTTTCGCACGCGAAGGTGAATGGTTCGGATACCGGATACGTCTCTTCGGTCAACGAACCGTTTCCGGCCAACCTTTTGACGCGGCCCTGACATTGACGCCAACAGCTGGCACTCTTCGATCCGTTCATCGCACCAGTCCTGCTCTGCCCGGAGGCCCACCCAGCCGTCCGGAACCCCCCTTGCAGAAGGAGTCTGCGTTGAGTCCCACCCCCCACAGGCGTGCCACCGCAGCCGGCGCGCTCGTTGCCGCAGCAGCGCTGCTCGCCGTCGGCATACAGGCCGGTACCGCATCCGCCGACGCCACCGCGGCGCAGGCCCGCAAGGCCGCTCAGCCCAACCCGGGCGCGGCCGCCGCCAATCTCAGTCCCTCCGAGCGTGCGACGCTCATCGCCGATGCCAACTCGACCACCGTCCAGGCGGCCAAGGCCCTCGGCCTCGGCGAGCAGGAGAAGCTGGTCGTCCGCGACGTCGTCAAGGACGCCGACGGCACCACGCACACCACGTACGAACGCACCTACGGCGGACTCCCCGTGCTCGGCGGCGACCTGACGGTCCACGCCAAGGGCGGCGTCACCAAGAGCATCACCAAGGCGACCAACCACGAGATCAAGGTCGCCGACACCACGGCCACCGTGACCCCCGCGGGTGCCGAGGGCCAGGCCGTCTCCGCGGCGAACGACGCGGGCTCCAAGGACGCGAAGGCCTCCAAGGGCGCCCGCAAGGTGATCTGGGCCGCCGAGGGCGTCCCGGTCCTCGCCTACGAGACCGTCGTGGGCGGCCTCCAGGACGACGGCACCCCGAGCGAGCTGCACGTGGTCACCAACGCCAAGACGGGCGCGAAGATCACCCAGTGGCAGGCCATCGAGACCGGCACCGGCAACACCATGTACAGCGGCCAGGTCACGATGGGCACCTCGCAGTCGGGCAGCAACTACACGCTGACCGACGCCGGGCGCGGCGGCCACAAGACGTACGACCTCAACGGCGGCAGCTCCGGCACCGGCAGCCTCTTCACCAACACGACCGATGTGTGGGGCAACGGCGCCGCGTCCAACCGGGCGACCGCGGGCGCTGACGCGCACTACGGCGCACAGCTGACCTGGGACTACTACAAGAACGTGCACGGCCGCAACGGTCTGCGCAACGACGGCGTAGCCCCGTACAGCCGGGTCCACTACGGCAACGCGTACGTGAACGCGTTCTGGGACGACTCCTGCTTCTGCATGACGTACGGCGACGGTACGAGCAACACGCACCCGCTGACGTCGATCGACGTGGCCGCGCACGAGATGACCCACGGCCTCACCTCGGTCACCGGCAACATGGCCTACAGCGGTGAGTCCGGCGGCCTGAACGAGGCGACCTCCGACATCATGTCGGCGGCCGTCGAGTTCTACGCCAACAACCCGCAGGACGTGGGCGACTACCTGGTCGGCGAGAAGATCGACATCAACGGTGACGGCACCCCGCTGCGCTACATGGACAAGCCGAGCAAGGACGGCGGCTCCAAGGACGCGTGGTACTCGGGCATCGGCGGCGTCGATGTCCACTACTCCTCCGGCCCGGCCAACCACTGGTTCTACCTGGCCTCCGAGGGCTCCGGCGCCAAGGTCATCAACGGCGTGAGCTACAACTCGCCGACCTCCGACGGCCTCCCGGTCACCGCGATCGGCCGCGACGCCGCCGCCAAGATCTGGTTCCGCGCGCTGACGGTGGGCTACTTCAAGTCGAACACCAACTACGCGGACGCCCGCGTGCAGACGCTGAAGGCCGCCGCCGACCTGTACGGCGCCGGTTCGACCACGTACAACAACGTGGCCAACGCCTGGGCGGCCATCAACGTCGGCCCGCGCATCAGCGACGGCGTCACGGTCACCGCGATCGCCAACCAGAACACCCAGATCAACACCGCTGTGAGCCTGCAGGTCCAGGCGAGCAGCACCAACACGGGTGCGCTGAGCTACTCGGCGACCGGCCTGCCGGCCGGCCTGTCGATCAACTCCTCGAACGGTCTGATCTCGGGCACGGCGACCACCGCGGGCACGTCCAACGTGACCGTGACGGTGACCGACTCGGCGAACAAGACGGGCACGGCGTCCTTCACCTGGACCGTCGGCACGTCCCAGCAGAACGTGTTCGAGAACACGAACGACTACCAGATCGCGGACAACTCGACCGTCGAGTCCCCGATCGCCGTCACCCGCACGGGCAACGCCCCGAGCACCCTCAAGGTGGACGTGAACATCGTCCACACCTACGTCGGTGACCTCAGGGTCGACCTGGTCGCCCCCGACGGCACCGTCTACAACCTGCGCAACCGCACCGGCGGCAGCGCGGACAACATCGTCCAGAGCTTCACCGTGAACGCATCGGCCGAGGTGGCCCAGGGCACCTGGAAGCTCCGCGTGGCGGACCTCGCCAGCCTGGACACCGGCTACATCAACAGCTGGAAGCTCACCTTCTGACCCCACCGGGGCAGGTGAAGCGAAGCGGCTGACCCATGAAAACGCGGGGCCGTCCGGGAGAGACCCTCCCGGACGGCCCTGTTCCATTTCCGGTCATCGGGTCCGGAAGTCAGCCGCGGGACGTGAAGATGGAGTCGAAGAGGTCGGGCCCGTGCTTGAGGAGCCCGCGGCGCTCCATGCCCTCGCCCTGCTCCTGCCCCTGCTCCTGCCCCTGCTCCTGCTCCTGCCCGTGCTCCTGCTCCCGCCCGTGCTCCTGCTCCTGCTCCTGCCCGTGCTCCTGCTCCTGCTCCTGGCCCTGCTCCTGCCCGTGCTCCTGCTCCCGCCCGTGCTCCGGCTCCTGCCCCTGCTCCTGCTCCCGCCCTTGCTCCTGGTCCTGCTCCCGCCCAGGCTCCTGCCCCTGCTCCGGCTGGTCCTGCTCCGGCTGGTCCATACCCGGCTGGTCCTGCTCCGGCTGGTCCATACCCGGCTGTCCCTGCCCCGGCTGGTCCATCCGCGTGCGGTGGATGCGGCGGGCGCCGTCGTCGTCGCGGGAGTCGTCCCGGAAGTCGTCACGGCGGTCGTCGCGGAAGTCGTCACGGCGGTCGTCGCGGAAGTCGTCGCGGCGGCCGTGGTCTTCGTCGACCGGCGTCAAGAGTGCCGAAAGGGCGTCGACGTCGTTGACCCGGTCGCCCGGCTCGAGCACCCGCTCCGACCGGCCGTTGCAGCCGCGCTCCGAGTAGATCGTGGCGCGCGACTCGGTCTCGTTGCGCACCGACGTCGCGGGGCGGCGACGCGAGGTGCCCGTCAGCTCGTAGCAGGTGTCGTTGTCCGCCGGGTGGATCTGTGCGCGCTCGTCGTTGTCGATGACGTACTCCAGCTGACCCAGCGTGCGACGACCGTCGTGGTCGTCGTGGTCGGCGGCCAGCGACGGGCCGGCGGTGGGCAGGACGAGCGCAAGGGCGCCGAGGAGCGCGGCGGCGGTGGGGCGAAGACGCATGGGGAGACAGTCCGTTCTGTGGGCACTGAATGCCGGTCCGGTGGCATCCAGCGGGCAGCGTAGGAGCGCCCCTCCATGCCGAAACGATTCAGCATGCGCAGCGCGTTCGAAGGTTCACCCGCCCGGATCGGTGGCCTGCGCCCGTACGGACCCGCCCCACGCCCCTTACGCGGACGCGCGTTCGGACGCCGGGGTGTCCGCGGCAGCCGGAGCCGCCGGAGCCGGTACCGAAGCCTGAGCGGGCGCCGCCGTGCGGACCAGGACGAGCACCACCAGCGCGCCGGCCAGCCCCATCAGCCCCGAGACCAGGAACGTCCCCCGCAGCCCGCTCGCGAAGGCCTCCTCCACCCAGACCCGGGCGGCCGGCCCCGCGGCCAGCAGTTCCCCGGCCCGGCCGGAGGCCAACGCCTCGGCCGTGCCGTGCCCTTGGCCGGAGCCGCTGAGCCCGTCCGTCAGCCCGGCCTGGAAGACCGCGCCGAGCACCGCGATGCCGAGCGCCATGCCCAGCTGCCGCGCGGTGTTGAGGGCCCCGCCGGCCATGCCCGCCCGGGCCGGGGCCACGGCTCCCATCGCGGTGGCCGCCAGCGCCGGGGTCGCCATGCCCACCCCGAGGCCGGTCACCACCAGACCCGGGACCAGGGCCGACCAGCCGTCGCCCGCGTCCGTCATCCAGGCCTGGAGCAGTGCGCCCGCCCCGATCAGCAGCAGCCCGCCGCCGATGGTCAGCCGCGCCGGGGCCCCGTGCAGCACCCGGCCGGCCACCGCGGAGACGGCGAACGCGGCAAGGCTCAGCGGCACCAGCACCAGGCCGGCGGACACCGGGCCCATCCCCTCGGCGGACTGCAGCCAGAGGGAGACGTACATCAGGTACGAGAACGCGGCGCCGGACAGCAGCAGCGCCCCGGCCATGACGGCGACGAAGGTGCGGCTGCGGAACAGCGAGAGGTCCAGCATCGGGCGGGAGCTGCGCAGTTCGACGAGGACGAACGCGGCGAAGGCGGCCGCGCCGAGGCCGAACAGGCCGAGGGTGGCGGGCCCGGTCCAGCCGTTCTCGCCGACCCGGATCAGGGCGTACGTGACGGCCGCCGCGCCGGTGGTGAAGGCGGCCATGCCGGGCAGGTCGAGGCCCTTGGCGCGGGGGTCGCGGGACTCGGCGACCGACCGGAGGGTCACGTACACGGCCAGGGCGCAGACCGGGAGGTTGATGAAGAAGATCCAGCGCCAGCCGAAGTGCTCGGTGAGCAGTCCGCCGATGATCGGGCCGGCCGCGGCGGCGGCGCCGTTGACCGCGCCCCAGACGCCGAAGGCGATCCCGCGGTCGCGCCCCTGGTAGGCGCTGCTGAGCAGGGCCATGGTGGTGGCGAACATCGCGGCGCCGCCGATGCCCTGGACGGCGCGGAAGGCGATCAGCGCGGCCGGCCCGGCGGCCAGCCCGCAGGCGAGCGAGGCGGCGGCGAAGAGCCCGAGCCCGCCCAGGTAGACGCGGCGGCGGCCGATCCGGTCGGCGAGGGAGCCGGCGCCGAGCAGCAGCGCGGCGAGGGCCAGGGCGTAGACGTCCATGACCCACTGGAGTCCGGCGAAACCGGTGTGCATGTCTGCGGCCATGTCGGGCAGGGCGACCATCACGATCGTGACGTCGACCAGGAGCATGAACGCGCCGAGGCACACCGCGGTCAGCGGGAGCCATTTACGCATGTGAGTTCTCCTCGGGACCCGGAGGCCCGGCAGGGGGTTGGCGGTGGCTCCAAACTCTCAGCCGCGCGGCCGATCCCCCATCCACACGCCCCCGACTGCCGGATTTCACCCACGACAGGCCCTGCCATGATGGAATCCATGACCACACCCGCGAAACCGAGCACCGGATCCGGCTCCCGCCCCGGGCTCGGCTCACGCCCCGGCCCCGGCTCCGGCTCCCGCCCCGGCCCCGGGTTCGGCCCCGGCCCCGGGGCCGAACGGCTGGACGCCCTCGACCAGGGGCTGGTGCAGGCCCTGATGATCGACGGCCGGGCCCCCTTCAGCCGGATCGCCGAGGTGCTGGAGGTCTCCGACCAGACGGTGGTGCGCCGCTACCGCCGGCTGCGGACCTCGGGCCTGATCCGGGTGGTCGGGCTGGCGCTGGGCAGCCGCGTCGGACTGTTCGAGTCTTGGCTGCGGGTGCAGTGCGCGCCCGACGCCGCGCTCGCGGTGGCCGAGGCGCTGGCCCGGCGGCCGGACATCTCCTGGGTGAAACTCGGCTCCGGCGGCACCGAGATCAACTGTCTGACCAAGGCCCGGACCCGGCAGGACCGCGACGGCCTGCTGCTGGACAAGCTCCCGCGCACCCGCCGGGTGACCGGGGTCAGCGCCCACACCATCCTGCGGGTGTACACCGGCGGCCCGACGCAGTGGTGCGGCCTGGACACCCTGCGGCCCGAGCAGGTCGCGGCGCTGAGGCGGCCCCCCGTGGCGCACGGGCAGGAGCGGTACACCCTGGACGAGGCCGAGCTGGCGCTGCTGGCGGTGCTCGCCCAGGACGGCCGGGCGGGCTATCCGGAGCTGGCCCGCGCCTCCGGCCTGTCGGAGTCCACCGCGCGCCGGCGACTGGACCGGCTGCGGGAGCTGCAGGCGCTGTACTTCGACGTGGAGCTCGTCCCCTCGACCCTGGGCTTCGAGGCGGAGGCGACGCTGATGCTGACCGCGGAGCCGGCCCGGCTGGCGGAGGTGGGCGCCGCGCTCGCCGGCCACCCGGAAGTGCCGTTCGCCGCCGCGGTGACCGGCACGGCCAACCTGATGGCCGCGGTGGTGTGCCGGGACACCGACGCGCTGTACACGTACATGACCGAGCGGATCGGCTCGGTTCCCGGCATCCGGCACGTGGAGGTGATCCCGACCCTGCGCAACATCAAGCGGGCCGGGATGCTGGTGGAGGGCGGGCGGCTGGTGGACCCGCCGCCCGCCCCCTGAACCTCTGCACCTGCGCCCCCGTGTCGGGTCCTGCCCCTGTCGGGTCCTGACCGCTAGCGCAGCAGTACGCCGCCCCCCGCGCCCTGGTCACCGGCCGCGTCGGTCCCCACCGGGGCCGCGACCAGCCCCAGTTCGGCCGGCGTGGCCAGCAGCGGGTGCGCGGGCAGGATGCGCACGGTGTAGCCGTAGGGCCCGGTGCGGTCGAGGGCGAGCGGGCCCTCGTACATCCAGCGCCCCTCCAGGTCCGGCCCGGCGGCCGGCTTGAGCGGGAAGCTCCGCCCGTCGCGGATCACGTCCTGCGGATCCACCCGGCCCGCGACGGCCTGCACCTCCACGTCCTCGGGGGTGAGCGCGTCCAGCGCCACCCGCACCCGCAGCGTGAGGGTGGCCCCGAGCTCGGCGGTGCCGTTCACGGGAGCCGCGGCCAGTGCCTCCACGTGCTCGACGACGACCCGTGGCCAGGCCGCCCGGACCCGGCCCTTCCACCAGGCCAGGTCCCGAGCCGCGTCCGCGTTCAGGGCCCGGTGGGCGCGCGCGGCCGGCGCGTACAGCCGCTCCACGTACTCCCGCACCATGCGGCCCGCGAGCACCTTGGGACCCAGCGAGACGAGCGTGCGCCGGACCATCTCGATCCACCGCACCGGCAGTCCGCTGCGGCCCGCCCGGTCGTAGAACCGCGGGGCGACGTGACCCTCGATCAACTCGTAGAGGGCGTGGGCCTCCAGGTCGTCGCGCCGGTCCTCGTCCGTCCCGAGCCCGTCGGCCGTCGGGATGGCCCAGCCGAAGTCCGGCTCGAACCACTCGTCCCACCAGCCGTCCAGCACGGACAGGTTGAGGCAGCCGTTGAGCGCCGCCTTCATCCCGCTCGTCCCGCAGGCCTCCAGCGGCCGCAGCGGGTTGTTCAGCCAGACGTCGCAGCCCGGGTAGAGCTTCTGCGCCATGGCCATGCCGTAGTCGGGCAGGAAGACGATCCGGTGGCGCAACCGCGGGTCGTCCGCGAACCGCACCAGCTCCTGCACGAGCCGCTTGCCCCCGTCGTCGGCCGGGTGCGCCTTGCCCGCGACGACGATCTGCACGGGCCGGTCCGGGTCGAGCAGCATCCTGCGCAGCCGGTCCGGGTCGCGCAGCATCAGCGTGAGCCGCTTGTACGAGGGCACGCGCCGCGCGAACCCGATGGTGAGCACGTCCGGGTCAAGTACGGAGTCCACCCAGCCGAGTTCGGCGTCGGCGGCCCCGCGCTGGAGCCACGAGGCCCGCAGCCGGTCGCGCACTTCCTGCACCAGCTGCTCGCGCAGCCCGCGCCGCAGGTCCCAGATGTCCTGGTCGCCGATGTCGGCGACCGCGTCCCACCGCTCGGAGCCGCCGACCGACAGCGCGTCCTCGGTCCGCCCCGCGCCGATCTGGCGGGCTCCGAGGCGGACGACCTCGGGGGCCACCCAGGTCGGGGCGTGCACGCCGTTGGTCACGGAGGTGATGGGTACGTCGGCCGGGTCGAAGCCCGGCCACAGCCCGGCGAACATGCCGCGGCTGACCGCCCCGTGCAGGGTCGAGACCCCGTTGGCCCGCTGGGCCAGGCGCAGCCCCATCACCGCCATGTTGAACACCCCGGGGTCACCGCCGGGATAGGACTCGGCGCCCAGTTCCAGGATCCGGTCGACCGGCAGGCCGGCCAGCTCCGCGCCGGGCCCGAAGTGCCGTGCCACCAGGGCCCGCTCGAACCGGTCGATGCCGGCGGGCACCGGCGTGTGCGTGGTGAACACGGTCCCGGCGCGCACCGCCTCGACGGCGGCGTCGAAGCCGAGCCCCTGCTCCCCTTCCAGTTCCCTTATGCGTTCGAGCCCGAGGAAGCCGGCGTGCCCCTCGTTCGTGTGGAACACCTCGGGGTCGGGATGCCCGGTGATCGCGCAGTACGTGCGCACCGCGCGCACGCCTCCGATGCCGAGCAGCATCTCCTGGAGGAGGCGGTGGTCGCTGCCGCCGCCGTAGAGCCGGTCGGTCACCTCCCGGGCGCCGGCGTCGTTGTCCTCGACGTCGGAGTCCAGGAGCAGCAGCGGCACCCGGCCGACGCGGGCCTGCCAGATGTGCGCGTGCAGGGCCCGGCCGCCCGGCAGGCTCAGGGACACCCGGGCGGGCGCCCCGTCGGCGTCCCGCAGCAGGGCGACGGGGAGCTCGTTGGGATCGAGGACGGGATAGTGCTCCTGCTGCCAGCCGTCACGGGAGAGGGACTGGCGGAAGTACCCGTGCCGGTACAGCAGTCCCACGCCGATGAGGGGGACGCCGAGGTCGCTGGCGGCCTTGAGGTGGTCCCCGGCGAGGATCCCGAGCCCGCCGGAGTACTGGGGCAGGGCGGCGGTGATCCCGAACTCGGGGGAGAAGTAGGCGATCCCGGCGGGTAGCTCGCCGCGGTCCTCGTGACTCTGGTACCACCTCCCGCCGTGGACGTAGTCGTCGAGGTCGGCGGCGACGACGGCGAGCCGGCGCAGGAACCGCCGGTCGCCTGCCAGTTCCTCGAGGCGGGGGGCGGAGACTGCGCCGAGCAGCCGGACGGGATCGCCGCCGGCGGCCTGCCAGCCCTCGGGGTCGACGGATTGGAAGAGTTCGCGGGTCTCGGTATGCCACGACCAGCGCAGATTGCGTGCGAGGTCGGCGAGCGGCAGCAGTGGTTCCGGGAGGACGGGGCGTACGGTGAATCGACGGATAGCCTTCACGCGTTCCACCTTCGCAGGCAATTGCGGATCGAAGCGGCCGCACCACGCTGTGCGCCCGCGCATCACCCCGGGAAGGCTAGCCTCACCGCGCCCCGCCCTGCCATGGTGCCTCGGCCGCACCACAGAGCCGCCCCGGCCACCGCGTGCACTGCACGGGCGGCCGGGGCGGCGGTGTGGTGCGGGCCCGCTCAGGGCTGGGTGAACCAGCCGAGCAGGTCGGTGATCACGTGGGTGCTGCCGCCCCAGCTGTTGGAGATGGCGACGCCGCCGTCGGCCACGGGCGTGGTGACGTGGTTGGGGACGGTGTCGCCGGGGCGGGTGTTGAGGCTGCTCGCCTCCGGGCGGCTGGTGTCCGGTCGATCGACATCTCGTACTTCGCGGCCTCCGCTGGCGGAGCCCCGCAGTCCGCCATCAAGGAGTACATCGAGCAGCAAAAACACCCACTGTGACGCGGGCGTCAGAGCAGTCCAGAGAAGCCATTCCTCCCGAGCCCTGAAGAGCCGGGATTCCTGGCTAGATCACGTTGAACACCGCGGAGCCGCCTGAGCCGCCGCCGACCGAGACGGTCGCCGCGCAGTAGCCGCCGGCGGTGTTGTTGGTGACGGCCGTGCCGGGCGCGTCGACCACCGTGACCGCCGCCTGCGTGGTGCCGCCGATGAGGTTGCGGCTGAGGACGGTGCCGCGGGCGCCGCCCTCGATCCGGACCCCGGACAGCCGGCTCCGGGTGACGCGGACGTCCGTGCTCCCCTCGCCGACCACGACGGAGTCGAGCCCGTAGCGGGCACTGGTCAGCCGGTCCAGCTCGACGTCCGCGGAGCGGCCGACCCGGACACCCCCGTGGGTGGACAGCTCGCGGACCACCACGTGGCCGGCGCCGCTGATGGCCAGGCCCTTGGAGACCTCTGCCTGGTGCACGAGGGGGCTCGGGTCGGCGACGAAGGTGATCGGCCTGCCCGGCTCGCCGGAGCGGTCGACGGTGACAGCCTCGTCGTACGTCCGGCCCGCCTTGATCCGCACGGTCTGGCCGGGCTGCACGACCCTGGCCGCTGCCGAAACCGTGCAGAACGGCACGGTCTGCGCACCGGCTCCGGCGTCTGAGCAGTTGGCGTCAACGTTGTTGACGTACAGCGTGGCCGGTGTGCCGGCGGCGGCTTGCGCCGGGACACCGAGAAGGGTGACGAGGCCCGCGGTGAGCAGGACCGCCGTACGAGTGGGACGCAACAGGAAGGTTCCTTCGGGAAAGGCGACGCGGATTCAGGACATTCCGGCACTGCGCGGCGGCTGGAAACCCTCGTTGCCGGGCGCGTGCGAACCCGCGGAGACGGGCTCCGTGATCCCTTCTCGCAAAGCCCCTGTCACTCCGGATATTTCACCCTCACCGGATCAAACCCACGGTCACACAAGGTGCCTGCGGTGCTGGTGGGACAGGGGTGCCTGGACGTACATCCAGTAGTCCTGACCGACTTGACGGAGCCTCGGCAGATGTCGACCAGGGGCTTGGTCTGGGCCGTGCGACTACGTACGAGTAGTTAACCAAGCGCACGGATTGGGCGGGGTGAGAGTGGGAAGGGCTCCCCGCGTACACGCACGGTACCCCCGCCCCACCACCTCTCCCGCCACCCGAGTGAACGCGGACAGGAGCGGCCATGCCCGCAGCCCAGCCGTCTTCTGAGCGGCTAGAAACAGAGCGAACAGAGCGTGCACGACCAGCCGGTGCTCCGGCTGGGCTGTTGTCACCGAGCCCCGCGAACTGCCCCCAGGTGATCCCATCATGATCGGTCGCATTCCCGTGCTGGATGTCCGCCCCGCCGTCGACTGCGGGGCCAGACCCGCGAAGGCCGTCGTCGGCGAGGTCTTCGAGATCTCCGCCACCGTGTTCCGCGAGGGCCACGACGCCGTCGCCGCCCATGTCGTGCTCCGCGACCCGAGCGGACGGCTGCGGCCCCCCGTGCCGATGCGCGAGCTGGCGCCCGGCACCGACCGGTGGGGGGCGCGGGTCTCCGCCGAGGTCGAGGGGAGGTGGACGTACACCGTCGAGGCGTGGAGCGATCCGGTCGGCACCTGGCAGGCCCACGCCGCCATCAAGATCCCCGCGGGCATCGACCCCGGGCTCACGCTGCTGGAAGGCGCCGAGCTCTACGAGCGGGCCGGCTCCCGGATCCCCAAGAAGGACGGGCGCGCGCACATCATGGCCGCCGCCGCCGCGATGCGCGACGAGGACCGCGCGGTGTCGCTGCGGTACGCCGCCGCCCTCGCGTCCCCGGTGCAGGCCGCGCTCGCCCGGCGCCCGTACCGCGAGCTGGTCACCGCCTCCAAGGCCCTGCCGCTGACCGTGGAGCGCAAGCGGGCCCTCTTCGGCTCCTGGTACGAGATGTTCCCGCGCTCCGAGGGCGCCGTCGTCGAGCCCGGCGAGCAGCCCGTGAGCGGCACGTTCCGCACCGCCGCCGAACGGCTGCCGGCCGTCGCCGCGATGGGCTTCGACGTGGTGTACCTGCCGCCGGTGCACCCCATTGGGAGTACGTACCGCAAGGGTCCGAACAACACTCTTTCGGCTGGAAGTTGGGACCCCGGGGTGCCGTGGGCCATCGGCTCCACCGAGGGCGGCCACGACGCGGTCCACCCCGACCTCGGCACGATCGAGGGCTTCGACGCCTTCGTCGCCCGCGCCCGCGAGCTGCGCATGGAGATCGCGCTCGACTTCGCGCTCCAGTGCTCCCCGGACCACCCCTGGGTGGAGAAGCACCCCGAGTGGTTCCGCCACCGGGCCGACGGGACGATCGCGTACGCCGAGAACCCGCCGAAGAAGTACCAGGACATCTACCCGATCCACTTCGACACCGACATGGCCGGGCTCGTCCAGGAGACGGTCCGCATCCTGCGGTACTGGATGGACCACGGCGTCCGCATCTTCCGGGTGGACAATCCGCACACGAAGCCGGTCGTCTTCTGGCAGAAGGTGATCGCGGACATCAACAAGTCCGATCCCGACGTGATCTTCCTGGCGGAGGCCTTCACCCGGCCCGCCATGATGCGCACGCTCGCCGCCATCGGCTTCCAGCAGTCGTACACGTACTTCACCTGGCGCAACACCAAGGCCGAGCTGACCGAGTACCTGACCGAGCTCGCGGACACCCGCTCCGCCGCCGTCATGCGGCCGAATTTCTTCGTCAATACGCCCGACATCCTCCACGAGTACCTCCAGCAGGGCGGCCGCCCGGCCTTCGAGGTGCGCGCCGTCCTCGCCGCCACCCTCTCCCCCACCTGGGGCGTCTACGCCGGCTACGAGCTCTGCGAGAACACCCCGGTCCGGGAGGGCAGCGAGGAGTACCTGAACTCCGAGAAGTACGAGTTCCGGCCGCGCGACTGGGCGGCCGCGGACCGCGAGGGCCGCACCATCGCCCCGCTGATCACCGCCCTGAACCGGCTGCGCCGCCGCAACCCGGCCCTGCAGCAGCTGCGCGACATCCATTTCCACACGACCGACAACGACCAGGTGATCGCCTATTCGAAGCACGCCGGCACCAATTCCGTACTGGTGGTCGTCAACCTCGATCCACACCACACCCAGGAGGCGACGGTCTCGTTGGACATGCCGGTACTCGGCCTCGACTGGCACGGGTCCCTCGCGGTGCGCGACGAGCTCACCGGCGAGACCTACCACTGGGGCAGGGCCAACTACGTGCGCCTAGAGCCGGGCCGCACGCCCGCGCACGTACTGGCGGCTCTGCGACCGTCCCCGCCCACCGGAGGGTCACCCACCACATGATGATCAACGATCCCGTCCACGACACGTTCGAGGACACCCCCGCGAAGGACCGCGACCCCGACTGGTTCAAGCGGGCGGTCTTCTACGAGGTGCTCGTGCGGTCCTTCCACGACAGCAACGGCGACGGCGTAGGAGACCTGAAGGGACTCACCGCCAAGCTCGACTACCTCCAGTGGCTGGGCGTCGACTGCCTCTGGCTGCCGCCGTTCTTCGCCTCTCCGCTCCGCGACGGGGGCTACGACGTCTCCGACTACACCTCGGTGCTCCCCGAGTTCGGCGACCTCGCCGACTTCGTGGAGTTCGTGGACGCCGCGCACCAGCGCGGCATGCGGGTGATCATCGACTTCGTCATGAACCACACGAGCGACCAGCACGAGTGGTTCCAGCAGTCCCGCAAGGACCCCGACGGTCCGTACGGCGACTACTACATGTGGGCCGACAACGACAAGCAGTACCAGGACGCCCGCATCATCTTCATCGACACCGAGACCTCGAACTGGACGTACGACCCGGTCCGCAAGCAGTACTACTGGCACCGGTTCTTCTCGCACCAGCCCGACCTCAACTACGAGAACCCGGCCGTCGTCGAGGAGATCGTCTCCGCCCTCCGCTTCTGGCTGGACCTCGGAATCGACGGGTTCAGACTCGACGCGGTGCCCTACCTGTACGCCGAGGAGGGCACCAACTGCGAGAACCTGCCCCGCACCCACCAGCTCCTCAAGCGGGTCCGCGCCGAGATCGACGCGCACTACCCCGACACCGTGCTGCTCGCCGAGGCCAACCAGTGGCCCGAGGACGTCGTCGACTACTTCGGCGACTACGCGAAGGGCGGGGACGAATGCCACATGGCCTTCCACTTCCCCGTCATGCCGCGCATCTTCATGGCCGTACGAAGAGAGTCGCGCTACCCCGTCTCCGAAATCCTGGCCAAGACCCCGGCGATCCCGGACCGCTGCCAGTGGGGCATCTTCCTGCGCAACCACGACGAGCTCACCCTCGAGATGGTCACGGACGAAGAGCGCGACTACATGTACGCCGAGTACGCCAAGGACCCGCGGATGCGGGCCAACATCGGTATCCGGCGCCGGCTCGCCCCGCTCCTCGACAACGACCGCAACCAGATGGAGCTGTTCACCGCCCTGCTGCTGTCGCTGCCCGGATCGCCGGTGCTCTACTACGGCGACGAGATCGGCATGGGCGACAACATCTGGCTCGGCGACCGCGACGGCGTCCGCACGCCCATGCAGTGGACCCCGGACCGCAACGCCGGTTTCTCCTCCTGCGATCCGGGCAGGCTGAACCTGCCGGTCATCATGGACCCGGTCCACGGGTACCAGGTGACCAATGTCGAGGCCGCGATGGCATCGCCCTCCTCACTGCTGCACTGGACCCGCAAGCTGATCGAGATCCGCAAGGCGAACCCGGCCTTCGGACTCGGCTCGTACACCGAACTGCCCTCGTCCAACCCGGCGGTGCTCGCCTTCCTTCGCGACTACGGCGACGACCTGGTGCTGTGCGTGCACAACTTCTCCCGCTTCGCGCAGCCCACGGAACTGGATCTGCGGTCGTTCAACGGGCGGGTCCCGGTGGAGCTCACGGGTGATGTGCGCTTCCCGCCGATCGGCGAGTGGCCGTACCTGCTCACGCTCGCAGGGCACGGCTTCTACTGGTTCCGCCTGCGCAACGAGTAGGCGCACAGCGGCGAACCGCCCGTGCAGCGGTACGGGGCGGGCACACGAATGGGTCAATCGCCCGCCCCTGTACGGATCATCCTGACCCGACACTTACCCATCACCGGACAGCAACCCTCGCCATCCGGGACACTCTGCGCATTCTGTGACGGCCCGGGGAAAGGACGCGACGCCATGTCGGAGGCTGCATCCGCCCGGAGCCGCCAGGGCAGCCTGGCCGCGGTCCCGCTCGGACCGCTCGAGCCCATGCTGCGGGCCTGGCTGCCGAGCCAGCGCTGGTTCGCCGGCAAGGGGCGCGCGATCACCCGGCTGCGGCTGGTCTCGGCCGTCGAGCTGCTGCCGCCCGGGGTCCTGCCTGGGCTGCTGCACCTCCTCGTCGGCGTGGACGCCGCGGACGGCAGCGCGGACTGCTACCAGCTGCTGCTCGGGGTGCGCCCCGCACCGCTGCCGCCCGCGCTGGCGCCCGCCCTGATCGGGCACGCCGAGCAGGGCCCGTACACCGGCCAGGCCGTGTACGAGGGCCTGGGCGATCCACGGCTCGCGGCGCTCCTGCTGGAACGGTTGCGCACCCCCGGCAGCCACGGCCCGCTCCGCTTCGACCGGGACCCGGCCGCGCTGATCCCCGCCGAGCCGGCGCCCCGGCCGCTGTCCGGGGAACAGACCAACTCCTCGCTGATCTACGGGGATTCGCACATCCTGAAGGTGTTCCGCCGGGTCGGCCCCGGCGTCAACCCGGACCTGGAGCTGCCCAGAGCGCTGGCCGCCGCCGGGTGCGCCCGCGTCCCCGCGCCGGTCGCCTGGTACGAGGCGGAGCTGCCCGGGGCCGAGCCGCTGACCCTCGGCGTGCTCCAGCCCTATCTGCGCGGCTCCGACGACGGCTGGCAGCTCGCGCTGCGCCGGCTCGGCGCCGGAGCCGACTTCACCGCCGAGGCGCACGCGCTGGGCCGGGCCACCGCCGAGGTGCACAGCGCTCTCGCCGCCGCCCTGCCCACCGTCGCGCTGGGCCCGGAGCAGACCGCCCGGCTCGCCTCCGGGATGACGGCCCGGCTGGCGGCCACCGCCCGCGAGGTGCCCGCGCTGCGGCCCTACGAGGCGGGGCTGCGCGGGGCCTTCGACGCGCTGGCCGCCTCCCGCGGAGCCGGGGTGCCCGCCCAGCGGATCCACGGGGACCTGCACCTGGGCCAGACGCTGCGGACCGCCGACGGCAGCTGGGCGCTGATCGACTTCGAGGGCGAGCCGGCCCGGCCGCTGGCCGACCGCCGCCGTCCCGAACCCGCCGTCCGCGACATCGCCGGGATACTGCGCTCGTTCGACTACGCGGCCCGCTCCCACCGCCCGTTCGCCCCCGCCTGGGCGGACGCCTGCCGGGCCGCCTTCTGCGAGGGCTACGCCCGCACCACCGGGCGCGACCCGCGGGAGGACCCCGTCCTGCTG
Source organism: Streptomyces sp. NPDC050448 (assembly GCF_040655295.1). Lineage (NCBI taxonomy): Bacteria > Bacillati > Actinomycetota > Actinomycetes > Kitasatosporales > Streptomycetaceae > Streptomyces > Streptomyces sp. NPDC050448. The sequence goes on from NZ_JBFAJR010000018.1 coordinate 137,839, forward strand.
CGCGCGTACGAGACCGACAAGGCGGTGTACGAGGCGCGCTACGAGTCCCGGCACCGCCCCGACTGGCTGCACGTGCCCATGGCGGCCATCCGGCGGCTCGCCTCCGGCGCGGACAGGGGGTTCGGCCGGACCCTGCCGGGCGGCCCCGGGTCCGCAGCCCGCCCGGGGCAGTCCCGCCGGCCCGGTTCCGGCCCGGCCACGGGACCCGCCGCGGGACCCGGCCCGGGCCCCGGCGAAGGCTTCTCCTCCCTCTCCCCCCACCCCCGCCCGCAGCCGCCTAGGAGGCCGCACACGTGAGCCCCGCCCGTCAGTCACCCTCCACCACCCCGCCGTCCCCGGCCCCGGCCCCGGCCCCGGCAACGGGCCGCGGAGCGCCTGCCGCCGCGGCGGCGGGCAAAACCAGGGCACCGCGTGCCCGGAGGTCGCCCGCGCACGGGGTGCGGCCCGCGCCCGCGCTCGGGGCCGACGAACGGGCCCGGCTGCTGGAGGGCCGCCACCACGACCCCCACGGGGTGCTGGGCGCCCGGACCCAGCGGGGCGGGGTGGCCTTCCGCGTGCTGCGCCCGTACGCCAAGGCGGTCACGATCGTCGCCAAGGGGCTGCGGGCCGAGCTCTTCGACGACGGGGACGGGCTGTTCTCGGGGCTGCTGCCGCTGACCGGCGTGCCGGACTACCGGCTGCTGGTCACGTACGACGGCGACGAGATCGAGCTGCACGACCCGTACCGGTTCCTGCCCGCGCTCGGTGAGCTGGACCTGCACCTGATCGGCGAGGGCCGGCACGAGGAGCTGTGGACGGCGCTCGGGGCCCGCCCGATGGAGCACCAGGGCGTGGCCGGCACCCGGTTCACGGTGTGGGCGCCGAACGCCCAAGGGGTGCGGGTCACCGGGGACTTCTCGTACTGGGACTCGGTCGCGTACCCGATGCGCTCGCTGGGCGCCTCCGGGGTGTGGGAGCTGTTCCTGCCGGGGGTGGGCGAGGGCACGCTCTACAAGTACGACATCACCCGCCCGGACGGCAGCCACACCCTGCGCGCCGACCCGATGGCCCGGCACACGGAGGTCCCGCCGGCCACCGCCTCGGTGGTCACCGCATCCCGGTACGAGTGGCAGGACGCGGAGTGGATGGCGCAGCGCGGCGCCCGCCCCACCCACCAGGCACCGTTCTCGGTGTACGAGCTGCACCTGGCCTCCTGGCGGCCCGGGCTCTCGTACCGGCAGCTGGCCGAGCAGCTCCCGCCGTACGTGAAGGAGCTCGGCTTCACGCACGTGGAGTTCATGCCGGTCGCCGAGCACCCCTTCGGCGGCTCGTGGGGCTACCAGGTCACCGGGTTCTACGCGCCGACCTCGAGAATGGGCAGCCCGGACGATTTCCGGATGCTGGTGGACGCGCTGCACCGGGCCGGGATCGGGGTGATCGTCGACTGGGTGCCCGCGCACTTCCCGCGCGACGACTGGGCGCTCGCGGAGTTCGACGGGCGGCCGCTGTACGAGCACCACGACCCGCGGCGGGCCGCGCACCCGGACTGGGGGACGCTGGAGTTCGACTACGGCCGCAAGGAGGTCCGCAACTTCCTCGTCGCCAACGCCGTGTACTGGTGCCAGGAGTTCCACGTGGACGGGCTGCGGGTGGACGCGGTGGCCTCGATGCTCTACCTGGACTACTCGCGGGGCGAGGGCGAGTGGGCGCCGAACGAGCACGGCGGGCGGGAGAACTGGGACGCGGTGGCGATGCTCCAGGAGATGAACGCGACGGTGTACCGGCGCTGCCCGGGCGTGGTGACGATCGCGGAGGAGTCCACGGCCTGGGAGGGTGTGACCCGGCCGACGGACGGCGGCGGGCTCGGCTTCGGGCTGAAGTGGAACATGGGCTGGATGCACGACACCCTGCGGTACGCGTCGAAGGATCCGGTGCACCGCAAGTACCACCACCACGACATGACGTTCGGGATGATCTACGCGTACAGCGAGAACTACGTGCTGCCGATCTCGCACGACGAAGTGGTGCACGGCAAGGGCTCGCTGGTGTCGAAGATGCCCGGGGACTGGTGGCAGCAGCGGGCCATACACCGCGCGTACCTGGGCTTCATGTGGGCCCATCCCGGCAAGCAACTGCTGTTCATGGGACAGGAGTTCGCACAGGGCTCGGAGTGGCAGGAGCGGTACGGGCCGGACTGGTGGCTGCTGGACTCCTCGTACGGGGCGGCCGCCGACCACCGGGGCGTACGCGACCTCGTGCGCGACCTGAACCGCACGTACGCGTCGGCGCCCGCGCTGTGGGAGCGGGACACCGTACCGGAGGGCTTCGCGTGGGTGGAGGCGGACGCGGCGGAGGACAACGTCTTCGCGTTCCTGCGGTACGCGCAGGACGGTTCGCCGCTGCTGTGCGTGTCGAACTACTCGCCGGTGGTCCGGCACGGCTACCGGATCGGCGTCCCGGAGGAGGTGCCGTGGTGGCGGGAGGTCCTGAACACGGACCTGGAGCAGTACGGCGGCAGCGGCGTGCGCCACCTGCAGCCCCTGCGGCCCGAGCCCGTGCCGGCGCAGGGCCGCCCGGCGAGCCTGCGCATGACGCTCCCGCCCCTGGCGACGGTCTGGCTCAGGCCGTGACGCCGGCGGCCTCCTCGAGCTCCTGAAGCAGCTCGCGTTCGGCGCGGGCCCCCACCGTCTGCTTCACGGGCTCGGCGAGCTTGGGGCGGGGCCCTCGCCACCCCCGTATGCGAGGGCCCCCGACATGGATCACGCAGGCCGCCGGAGGCCGGTTCAGGACGAGGTGGGGGAGAACCGTGAACATCGTGCGCAGGGGTATCGCAACGGCTGGCCGGAACCGTACGCTTGCCAATGGATCTAGAAACGATCCGATTACCGGACAGTCGCAGGGAAACCCGGCAAAAGCATGGAACTCCATAGGACGTTCCTACGAGTTCTGGGCTTGTTTGAACAGTCTGTAGTCGCCACCCCTTGGGCACTCCTACGGTGTGCCCTGTGCACTCCAGCCCTCCCTTCAATGCCCCCGCCGCGCGTCGCCTCCGCGCAGCCCTGGGCATGGCTCCCGGTCATGTCGCCTATGGCCTGCGCGCCCAGTACGGACTGATCGTCGAGCCCGAGACCGTGATGGCGTGGGAGCGTGGCGAGATATCGCCGAGTTCCGCCGAGCTGACGGCGCTCGCGGGCGTGCTCTGGTGCGCCCCCGGTGAACTGCTCGCCGAGGCCGTGACCCTGCGGGAGCACCGGGTGGCCCGGGGCTTGGCCGCGGACGAGCTGGCCCGGCGGATCGGGCTGGAGACGAACGCGTACCAGAAGATGGAGGACACCGGGCGCTGGAAGGGCAACGAACGGCAGTCCGTGGCCCTGGCGCAAGTGCTCGGGCTGTCGCTGGCCCAGTTCGTGGCGGCGACCGGCAAGCAGGAGGAGCTCGCCGAGATCCTGCGCAGTGCGGTGACCACGCGCTGGCAGGCGTACGTGAAGCCGCTGGCGAAGCTGCTGCCGGTGCCCAAGCAGCACCTGGAGCCGGTCCTGGAGCGGCTGCACGCGGACTACCAGTCGAAGATGGTGGCCACCCTGAGCTGGGGCGGCGCCTCGGGCGAGGCCGGCACGGGCGACGCGGGCCGCGAGTTCCTGGCCGACATCGTGGCCCACTTCTGGGCCTTCGCCGGCGGCGCCTAGGGGGTGCGGACGGGCGGCCCCGCCCGTGGCGGGGCGGGACGTCCGGCCGTTACTTCAGCGGCGCGTACACGACGGTCGCGGCGCTGCCCGCATCGGCGAGGTCCTGCTTCAGCCGGTCGGCCGTCTTCCGGTCACCCACCAGGACGGTCGGCGGCTCGGGGCAGGAGGCGATGGCGCGCTCGAGGCGGTCCAGCGATGACTGGTAGTCCTTCTCGTCGGCCGCGGCAGGTCCGCCGATCTTGACGTTGAAGACGTCGTAGAGCCCGACCATCGCGCCCGCCCGGTGCGTGAGGATCTGCGCGAGGAACGTCGCTCTCAGGTTCAGGTACGTGTCGTTGCCGTAGAGGGCGATCACGGGCGAGTCGACGCCCTTCAGGTCGCGCCGGGCCAGTGTGTTCGCCGCCGGGCCGATGTCGTTCTCGGACTCGCCCCGGGCCCATTTGATCATCGGGCTGTCGTACCAGGCGGAGGGGTGCCCCCACCCGGACGGCACTCCCCATTGGACGTTGCCGAACAGCGCGAGCGCGGCGGCCGTCGCGACACCGGAGCGCAGCAGCAGGTCGGCCCGCCGGCGCAGCGGGGAGCCCGTCGTGCGTGCGGCGGGCTGGAGCATCAGCCCGACCAGGCCCAGCGAGATCAGGGCGATCACGAGGCCGGCGGCGGTCAGCTTCTCGAAGTAGTACGAGTAGTAGCCGATGGTGTGCTTCTGCCAGGCGCCGAAGACACCGATCACCGCGGTGGCGCCCAGGACGAGGGCCAGGACCATCTGCCCCGTGCCCGTCCTGCGGTTCACCGGCAGGGACGCGGCCACCAGGGCGAGCAGCCCGCAGCCGATGAACACCGGGCGATCAGGGATGACCATCGGTCCGGCGAGGTTGGACGTCTTCGCGACGTCCAGCTCGGTCAGGACCGAGAAGACGCTGGGCAGTCCCGCGATCAGGGCGCCGCCCGCCAGTGCGCCGACGACGAGGCGGCGGCGCGGGGCGAAGCGCCGCTGGTGGACGACCAGGACCGCGGCCAGGGTGATGCCGACGAGGACGCCGTAGAGGTTGTAGACGTAGGTCACGGAGACCAGGGCGGCCACCCCGACGAGGACGAACTCGGCGCGGCCCATCGCCGGCCGCACGAGCAGCGCCAGCGCGACGGCCAGGAACAGCAGTCCGAAGGTCTCCGAGTCGAAGCCCCACGCGACCAGTTGCGCCATCGAGCCGGACATCATCACCGCCGCCACGGTCGCGCAGACCGCAGCCGTGCGCCAGCCGCGCAGGCGCGGTCCGCCGATCCAGCGGGCGGCCCAGACGAGTGCCCCGCAGAACAGGGCGTAGGCCGCCAGGACGTACAGGAGATAGCGGTGCGTCATGTCGAGGCCGGATCCGCCGTCGGTCGAGGACTTCACCAGTACGTCGATCCAGGCCAGCAGGAAGTGGGAGCCCTGCGGGTAGACCGCCTCGGCCGGGGTCATCATGTACGCCCTGGCCGCCTCCTGGTGGAGGAAGGCGTAGCCGCCCACGTGGTGGATGCCGTCGAAGTAGGAGAAGTGGCCGAACCGGTCCTCGGAGGTGGCGAAGTAGGCCAGCCGGTCGGCCGTCGACTTGCCGGCCAACGGGTGGTGGAAGTAGCGCCAGACCACGGCCGTTGTACCGAGTACGAGGGCGTCCGAGCCGCGCAGGCGCATCGGTATGCGGGGGCTGCGGCCGGCGAGCCAGCCGGAGACGGACAGGACGCTCAGCAGGAGGCCCGTTCCGGGGACGGGGGCCAGCCCCCACGGCCAGACGGAGAAGAGCAGGCCGAAGGTCATCACCGCCCCGCAGAGGAGGAAGGACGCGACCACGAGGCGGTCGAGGAGACCTCCGCCGACCCGGATCAGCGAGGCCGTCGCCAGCACCAGGACGGGGATCAGCACCAGGTCCAGGCCGAGCGTGTGGAGCAGGAGCGGCAGCGCCCAGGAGGAGGCCAGAGCCGCGACGAGCACGGGCGGGCGCCGCGCGCCCCGGGGCGGCCCCCCGGCCTGTCGCACCGGCCGGATTTCAGCGGGTTCGCCGGTCAGAACGGCAGAGCGGGTCGCCACGGGAGACGGGCACCTTCCCATCGAGCGGTTGGAACGGATGACGGGGCCCGGACATCACGGCCCGATCTGTCCACGCGACTCGGCCCCCACCCCAATCCCCAAGGCCGGATCATAACCGCCGGGTGTGAGGGAAGGAGAAAGCCCCGGAGAACCGTCTCCGGGGCCTTCCGCTGCCCCGCGATACGGGATGGAAGTCCTGCGGCCCGTGGGCCGGGGTCCCCGCCGGGGCGGGGCGGTCCCGGGACGGGGCAGGGCGGTGGTCCCGGGACGGGGCGGGGCGGGGCGGTCCCGGGACGGGGCGGGTCAGAAGACGGACTCGGCCTCGTACATGCGGTCCTCCGGGACCGTCTTCAGTTCGGTGACCGCGTGGGCCAGCGGGGCCATCACGATGTCGGTGCCGCGCAGGGCGGTCATGTTGCCGAAGTCGCCGCGGTGGACGGCCTCCACGGCGTGCCAGCCGAAGCGGGTGGCGAGGACGCGGTCGTACGCGGTGGGGGTGCCGCCGCGCTGGACGTGGCCGAGGATGACCGGGCGGGCCTCCTTGCCCAGGCGGTGCTCGAGCTCGACCGCGAGGCGGTTGCCGATGCCGGCGAAGCGCTCGTGGCCGTACTGGTCGATGGCGCCCTTCTCGTAGGGCATGGAGCCCTCGGCCGGGTGTGCGCCTTCGGCGACGCAGATGACGGCGAACTTCTTACCGCGGGAGAATCGTTCCTCCACCATCTTCACCAGGGCGTCCACCTCGAAGGGGCGTTCCGGCAGGCAGATCCCGTGCGCGCCGCCGGCCATGCCGGACTCCAGGGCGATCCAGCCCGCGTGCCGGCCCATGACCTCGACGACCATCACGCGCTGGTGCGATTCGGCGGTGGTCTTGAGGCGGTCGATGGCCTCGGTGGCGACCATGACGGCGGTGTCGAAACCGAAGGTGCGGTCGGTGGAGGAGATGTCGTTGTCGATGGTCTTCGGCACGCCGACGACCGGCATCCCGGCGTCGGACAGCATCCGGGCGGCGGTCAGGGTGCCCTCGCCGCCGATCGGGATGAGGGCGTCGATGCCGTAGCGCTTCGCCAATTCCTGTGCGTTCTCGGCGGCTTCGTGCAGCCGCGCGCGCTCCATGCGCGCCGAACCGAGAATCGTGCCGCCCCGGGCGAGAATGCCGCTGACGGCATTGATGTCGAGGGGCCGGTGGTGACCGTCCAGGAGGCCCTTGAAGCCGTCCTCGAAGCCGATGACTTCGTCCCCGTGGCCGACCAGGGCGCGGTGTACGACCGAACGGATGACAGCGTTCAGGCCCGGGCAGTCGCCGCCTGCGGTGAGAACTCCGATACGCATCGTGCTGTGTCTCCTGCTCCTGGTCGTACCGGGCCGTACGCGTGCGGGCGGACGGCCGTACATCTGAGGGCGTCATGGTGAACCCTGTCCAATTGTTCCACGGGCAAGGGGTGCGGCGCGTCTTGTGATGCTCCGCCCACCAGGCCTTCCGACCCCTCCGAACAGGCCTTTTCCCGGCAGGCGCCCTATCTGCCCGTCGAGGTATTGTCAAGAGGTCAAGCCCACCCTAACGGGGAAAAACAACTCGCATCCGCCCGTCGGCACGGCGAGGCGGCACCCACATCCAGACCATGGGACGGAGAGCACGCGTGACGCGCAGCGTGTACGTGACCGGTATCGAGCGGGGGGACGGCCGGCAGGTCGTCGAGCTGGGGATCATGGAGCTGCTGACCCGCCAGACGGCCCGGGTCGGCGTCTACCGTCCGTTGCTCCACGACGGACCGGACCGGCTCCTCGACCTCCTCAAGGCCCGCTACCGGATCGACCAGGGCGCCCGGGCGGCGTACGGCATGGAGTACCACGAGGCCTCCGCCATCCTGGCCGAGAAGGGCACCGACGAGCTCGTCTCCCGGCTGGTGGACCACTACCACCGGGTGGCCCGCGACTACGAGGTCATGCTCGTCCTCGGCACCGACTACGCCGACACGAACCTGCCCGACGAGCTGGCCCTGAACGCCCGCCTCGCCAACGAGCTGGGGGCCGTGGTGGTGCCCGTCGTCGGCGGCACCAAGCGCCCCGCCGAGGCCGTCCGCGCCGAGGCCCAGAGCGCCTTCCGCGCGTACGAGAGCCTGGGCTGCCACGTCGTCGCGATGATGGTCAACCGGGTGGCCGCCGAGGACCGGGACTCCATAGCCGAGGGGCTGGCCGCCCGCCTGCCCGTCCCCTGCTACGTGCTGCCGGACGACAAGTCGCTCTCCGCCCCGACCGTCGCCCAGATCACCCGGGCGCTCGGCGGCGAGGTGCTCCTCGGCGACGACGCCGGGCTGGCCCGCGACGCCCTGGACTTCGTCTTCGGCGGCGCCATGCTGCCGAACTTCCTGAACGCCCTGACCCCCGGCTGCCTGGTCGTCACCCCCGGGGACCGCGCCGACCTGGTCATCGGGGCGCTGGCCGCACACGCCTCCGGCACTCCGCCGATCGCCGGCGTGCTGCTGACCCTGAACGAGCGTCCGGGCCGGGACATCCTGACGCTGGCCTCGAAGCTGGCGCCGGGCACCCCGGTGGTCTCGGTGGCCGGCAACAGCTTCCCGACGGCCGCCGAACTGTTCTCGCTGCAGAGCCGGTTGAACTCCGCGACCCCGCGCAAGCTGGAGACCGCGCTCGGCCTGTTCGAGCGGCACGTGGACACCGCCGAGCTGCGCGGGCTGCTGTCGGTGGCCCGCTCCGAGCGCGTCACCCCGATGATGTTCGAGCACGAGCTGCTGGAGCGGGCCCGCTCCGAGCGCCGCCGCGTGGTGCTGCCCGAGGGCGCGGAGGAGCGCGTGCTGCGCGCCGCGGACGTGGTGCTGCGCCGCGGGGTCTGCGACCTGACCCTGCTGGGCGAGGAGCAGGCGATCCTGAAGAAGGCCGGCGACTTGGGCGTCGACATCTCCGGCGCCCAGCTCATCGACCCGGCGACCTCCCCGCTGCGGGAACGTTTCGCCGAGTTCTACACCCAGGCCCGCGCCCACAAGGGCATGACCGTGGAGCTGGCCCTCGACGTGGTCAGCGACGTCAACTACTTCGGCACCCTGATGGTCCAGGAGGGCCTCGCCGACGGCATGGTCTCCGGCTCGGTGCACTCCACCGCCGCCACCATCCGCCCCGCCTTCGAGATCATCAAGACGAAGCCCGACGCTTCCATCGTCTCCTCGGTCTTCTTCATGTGCCTGGCCGACAAGGTCCTCGTCTACGGCGACTGCGCGGTCAACCCGGACCCGGGCGCCGAGCAGCTCGCCGACATCGCCATCCAGTCGGCGGCGACCGCGGCCGCCTTCGGCGTCGAGCCGCGGATCGCGATGCTCTCGTACTCGACCGGCACCTCGGGCAGCGGCGCTGACGTGGACAAGGTCCGCAAGGCCACCGAGCTCGTCCGCGCGCAGCGCCCGGACCTGCTCATCGAGGGCCCCATCCAGTACGACGCCGCCGTCGAGCCCTCGGTCGCCGCGACCAAGCTGCCCGGCTCCGACGTGGCAGGGCGCGCGAGCGTGCTGATCTTCCCGGACCTCAACACGGGCAACAACACGTACAAGGCCGTGCAGCGCTCGGCGGGCGCCGTCGCGGTCGGCCCGGTGCTCCAAGGTCTGCGCAAGCCGGTCAACGACCTCTCGCGCGGGGCGCTGGTGCAGGACATCGTCACCACCGTGGCCATCACCGCGATCCAGGCGCAGGGAACGCCGGCCCCGACCGCCTGACCCCCGCAGATCGCTCGCAGAGCGACCGCCGGGCACCCGCCGAGCCCCCACCACCGAGCCCTCACCCCGAAGGAAAGACCCTCATCGTGACCACCGCATCGCGCGTACTCGTCCTCAACTCCGGCTCCTCGTCGGTGAAGTACCAGCTGCTCGACATGGCGGACTCCGCCCGTCTCGCCGTCGGCCTGGTGGAGCGGATCGGCGAGGAGACCTCGCGGATCGTGCACGAGCCGCTCTCCGGTCCGGGCGCCGAGGGCGGCAAGCGCGAGCGGCTCGGCGCGATCCCGGACCACAAGGCCGCGCTCCGGGCCGTCGCGGCGGAGCTGGCCGCCGACGGGCTGGGCCTGGACTCCCCCGAACTGGCCGCCGTCGGGCACCGGGTGGTGCACGGCGGGACGAGGTTCACGCAGCCGACGGTCATCGACGACGAGGTCCTGGCGGAGATCCGGAGCCTGATCCCCCTGGCCCCGCTGCACAACCCGGCGAACGTGATGGGCATCGAGGTGGCGCGCGCGCTGCGCCCGGACCTCCCGCAGGTGGCCGTCTTCGACACGGCCTTCCACTCGACGATGCCGGAGTACGTGGCGCGGTACGCGATCGATGCCGCGACGGCGGACAAGTACGCCATCCGGCGGTACGGATTCCACGGGACCTCCCACGCGTACGTCTCGCGGGCCACGGCCGGGCTGCTCGGCAGGCCGGTGGAGGACGTGAACGTGATCGTGCTGCACCTGGGCAACGGCGCCTCGGCCTCTGCGGTCCGGGGCGGGGTGTGCGTGGAGACGTCCATGGGCCTGACCCCGCTGGAGGGCCTGGTCATGGGCACCCGTTCGGGAGACCTCGACCCGGCGGTCGTCTTCCACCTGGCGCGGGTGGGCGGCCTCTCGGTGGATGAGATCGATTCGCTCCTGAACAAGAAGAGCGGTCTGCTGGGCCTGTGCGGCGACAACGACATGCGCGAGGTGCTGCGGCGGGCGGGCGAGGGCGACGAGTCGGCGCGGCTCGCCTTCGCGGCGTACGTCCACCGCCTGAAGAAGTACATCGGCGCCTACTCGGCGGTGCTCGGCCGGGTGGACGCGGTGGCGTTCACGGCCGGGGTCGGCGAGAACGCCCACCAGGTCCGGGAAGCTGCCGTGGACGGCCTCACGGAACTGGGGCTCGCGCTGGACCCGCAGGCCAACGCCGTGCGCTCCCCGGAGCCGCGGCTGGTGTCGCCGGACCACGCGCGGGTGGCCGTGGCCGTGGTCCCGACGGATGAGGAACTGGAGATCGCCACCCAGGCGTACGCGCTGGTTACCGAGTAGTCACTTGGACTTTCCACCAGACGGAATATTCCGCTACGAAACAAACCGATAGGATCCAGTCATGCGCCGTTCCAAAATCGTCTGCACGCTGGGCCCCGCCGTCGACTCGTATGAGCAGCTGAAAGCGCTCATCGAGGCAGGTATGAACGTGGCCCGATTCAACTTCAGCCACGGGTCCCAGGCAGAACACCAGGAGCGGTACGACCGCGTCCGGAAGGTCTCCGAGGACACCGGGCGCGCGGTCGGCGTGCTCGCCGACCTCCAGGGCCCGAAGATCCGCCTGGAGACCTTCGCCGAGGGTCCCGTCGAGCTGGTGCGCGGTGACGAGTTCACCATCACCATCGAGGACGTCCCGGGCGACAAGTCCATCTGCGGCACCACCTACAAGGGCCTGCCGGGCGACGTCGCCCAGGGCGACCCGATCCTGATCAACGACGGCAACGTCGAGCTGCGGGTCACCGGGGTCGACGGCACCCGGGTCAAGACCATCGTCATCGAGGGCGGTGTGATCTCGGACCACAAGGGCATCAACCTGCCGGGTGCCGCCGTGAACGTCCCCGCCCTGTCGGAGAAGGACGTCGACGACCTGCGCTTCGCGCTGCGGATGGGCTGCGACATGGTCGCCCTGTCCTTCGTCCGCGACGCCAACGACGTCAAGGACGTCCACAAGGTCATGGACGAGGTCGGCCGCCGGGTCCCCGTGATCGCCAAGGTCGAGAAGCCCCAGGCGGTCGAGAACATGGCGGCCGTGGTGGACGCCTTCGACGCGGTCATGGTGGCCCGCGGCGACCTGGCCGTCGAGTACCCGCTCGAGAAGGTCCCGATGGTCCAGAAGCGGCTCATCGAGATGTGCCGCCGCAACGCCAAGCCGGTGATCGTCGCGACCCAGATGATGGAGTCGATGATCACCAACTCCCGCCCGACGCGCGCGGAGGCTTCCGACGTCGCCAACGCGATCCTCGACGGCGCGGACGCGGTCATGCTGTCGGCCGAGTCCTCGGTCGGCGCCTACCCGATCGAGACCGTCAAGACGATGTCGAAGATCGTCACGGCGGCCGAGGAGGAGCTCCTCTCCAAGGGCCTGCAGCCGCTGGTCCCGGGCAAGAAGCCCCGCACCCAGGGCGGCTCCGTCGCCCGCGCGGCCTGCGAGATCGCGGACTTCCTCGACGGCAAGGCGCTCATCGCCTTCACCCAGTCCGGTGACACCGCCCGCCGCCTGTCGCGCTACCGCGCCACGCAGCAGATCCTGGCCTTCACCACCGACGTCAACACCCGCAACCAGCTCACGCTGAGCTGGGGCGTCGACTCGTACGTGGTCCCGCACGTGGACACCACGGACGCGATGGTCGACCTGGTGGACGGCGAGCTGCTCAAGCTGGGCCGCTACAACGAGGGCGACACCATGGTCATCACCGCCGGCTCGCCCCCCGGTGTCCCGGGCACGACCAACATGGTCCGCGTCCACCACCTGGGCGGTCAGACCCAGGGCTGACACCGCACGGTGTGACTCTGCCGCACAGAGACCGAGGGCGGCACTCCGGATCCCTTGTCGGGACCGGGGTGCCGCCCTCGGTGCTGTGCCGCGGTGCGCGGGGCGCGGGCGCCGCGCGCGGGGCCGTACGGGACTACTCCGGCGGGCCGATGTAGTTCTTGAGGCCCGGGACGGTGAGCGTGCCGCCGAACTGGCCGGCCTGGACGACCTTGACGTTCGAGAAGAACGCGAACGGGACGTTCAGCGGCGGCGGGCTGTTCGGGGTGAACTCGATCGGGATCAGGCCGAACAGGTTCCCCTTGAGGCTCTCGGTGTACATCGTCACCGTGCCGCCGCGGATCTTGGAGGTGGAGCCGGGACGGGACTTCAGGTGGGCGACGTTCCCGCTCTTGCCGACCGTCTGGTAGAGGTCCTTGATGTCCAGCGAGTCCGCCGTGAACTTCAGGACCTTCTTCGTCTTGCCGCCCGCCGTCTTCACCTCGACGATGCCGTGGTAGTCCAGGCCGTAGAGGGTCAGCAGCGAGCTGTCGAGGTACCAGGGCTCGTCCGGCAGGAGCGGGATGCCCGGCTCCAGCTGGGCGTCGGCCAGCGCCTTGGCGTCGTAGGTCGGGCAGGGGAAGGGTTGCTTCCCGTCCGCGTCCTTCGTCTCCTCGGGCTTGGGCTTGTCCGCGCCCTCGTCCGTCTTGGCCGTCTCGTCCTTCGGGGTCGTCGCGGTGTCCTTGACGTCCTGGGACAGCTCCTTGACGTCGACGCCGGCCTTCTTCGCCGCGTCGCGGATCGCGTCCGTGGCCGGGTCCGGGGCGGGCGTCGTCGGGGACGGCGTCGCCGTGGCGGACTTGGACGGCGTGGGCGTGGGCGTCGGGGTCGCCGACGGCTGCGCGGTCTGGAGCGGCTGGCCGAGCGCGTCGAAGATGCCCTTGACCTTGTCGCCGACGCCCAGCGGGTCCAGCGGGTTCGGGGTCTTGGACGGGGACGGTGCGGCGGCCGGGGCCGACGGGGCCGTCTGCTTCGACGCGGTGGTGGAGTCGGCGGCCTTGCTGGCGGACGGCTTCGGAGCCGGCGGGGTGACGCCGGGCTTCGGTGCCGTGGACGCACCGGGCGAGGGGGTCGCGGTGGGCGACGAACTCGGCGAGGGCGACGTGGAGGGGCTCGGAGAGGCCGATTCCGCGGGTGCGTCGGACCGCGTCACACACGGTCCGGGCGCGAAGGGGATCTCCTTGTCGTCGGCCAGGGCCAGCTTGGGCGCCATGCCCATCCCGACGAAGACCGCGGTCGGCATGGCCGCCAGCGCCATCGTCTTGCCGACGGGTATCTGGATCTTGTTCAGCAGCGACTTCCGGGGTGCGGCGTGCCGCGGGCCCCTTCCTACACGGGACTCTGCACTCGGGGCCACGTCCCGCTGCGTATCGTCACCCCGCACTGTTCCTCCCGCCATCGGCGTGGGCAGTCGTCTCGCTCGCGTGTACCGTTTCCGTCTCGCGGGGCGCCGGGATGCCGGGGATGCCCTGGGGGCTGCCCGCCATCGCCGCTGCCTTGCCCGTGTCACCGGCCGGGGCGGTGATCTCTTCCTGCGGGCTGCCGGGGACCCACGCGAGTGCGAGGGCGCCGCCGACCATGGAGAAGATGAAGCCCAGGAAGAAACCGCCGAGGTTGGACACCGGCAGGGACACCAGGGCGAGCAGGATCGAGGCGACCCCGGCGAAGACGCGGATGCCCTGCTGGAACCAGAGGGCCAGGCCCAGCGTGATCAGCAGGATGCCGATGATCAGAGAGCCGGAGCCGGCCGTGGTCGCCATCGCGAGGGTGATGTTGCCCAGCCGCACGTCCGCGTACGGGAAGTAGGCGATCGGGAAACCACCGAGGAGCGTGAACAGGCCTGCCCAGAACGGACGGCGGCCGCGCCAGGCGTAGAAGTGGTAGTACCCCACGGTGAGCCAAGCATCATCAGAGCGGCGAACGTAGACCGGGGCCTGGTGGTTCATGGACTACAGCTCCCTGGAAACGGTGGTACGGAAAACTGGGTGGAGCCGGACGGGCGGGCGGAGACGGCCGCTGCCGCCGCCGACCGCCCTCCGGTCACACTCCGGGACGGATCAGTTCTCGTCCTGGTAGCACGGCTGGTCGCCGCCGAGCAGGCGCAGCTTGAGGTCGGGCAGCTTGAACGTACCCGCCGTCGTCGCCCACGCCTTCTGGCGCACGTTCGTCAGAATCGCCTTGTCGGCGCGCTGGGAGAACGCGTACGGGCTCGCGACCGTACCGGCCTGCGGCTTGGTCTTGTGGCTCGCGTCGCCCACGGCGACACCGATGTCAAGGTTCTTGAACTCGGCGTCGGTGTCGAGCTCGGCAACATCCAGGTAGATGTTGTCGGCGACGGCCGGCCTGCCCTTCTGGCCCGTCCGCAGCTGGAGCGTGATGTTGCCCAGCGGGGTCGGGGTCACCAGCGACTGGCACATGTTGGTGATCTCGGCGTGGCTGAACCCGGAGATGGTCACCGGGTGGTGCGCAGCGTTGCCCTTGAGGTCGTGACCCTCGGCGATACCGCCGTACTGAATGAGGTTGTCACCGTCGAGCTTGTCGGCCGAGACCTTGAAGTCCTGGCCGGAGACGCTGAAGGACGCCGCGAGGGCACCCTGCGCCAGACCCACACCGACCGCGGCGGTGGCCGCGATGCTCGGCACCATGACGAGAGCGAAGCGCTTCCATCTGGTCCCGCCACGAACCTGAGAACTCATTATTCGTTCCTCCTTCTCGGACGTACATCTCCGGTCCGGGCCGTACCCGTCCTGGGATGGGAGAAGTGCTACGTCCTCGGGAAGGAGCGCAGGCCGCCGAGCCGCGGCAGAGCCGCGTCCGGTTCACCGGCGTTCACCCCCGAGCGACAACCACTGGGTCACGCGTTCGCGCAACCAGGAGGACAGGCTCCGCCGGTGTGGCGAAGACCCCCCTGTCCCACAGCCGGCGACACTGCCACCGGCCGGCCCGGTGGGGACCCTCCGCCGCGGTTCCGGATGAGCGGCTCTGCGGGAAGGACCGAGCGTCGCCGATCGTGGTCCATTCCAGGCCGGGACACAAGGGGGTTCGTTACTGGCGGGTAACGGCAAGATAACCAGGGGTCGACCCGGTGCCATCGGGCGACAACGCAGGGTGTCACCAAAGGCCACGACAGAGTGTCGGATTTATGAACACACCGGACAGATCGCGGGGTTCTACTTACTGCGAGTAACAGCGGCCACCATTGCCAAGTTTTGGCAAAGTGCGGCCGCTGTTTATCTACGTGTCAACAAATCGCCGGTGGTTCGCCGGCCTCCCGGACGCCTCCGGAAGGGACTCTAGAACAGCACCCGCGCGAGCGCCGTACGCGCCGCCGCCACCCGGGGATCGTCGGCCCCGATGACCTCGAACAGCTCCAGCAGCCGCACCCGGACCGCGTCCCGGTCGGCGCCGGCCGTCACCCTGACCGTGTCCACCAGGCGCCCGAAGGCGTCCTCCACGTGGCCGCCGGCCAGATCCAGGTCCGCCGCGGCGATCTGGGCCGCCGGGTCCTTCGGGTTCTCGGCCGCCGCGGTGCGGACCGCCTGCGGGTTCATGTCCTTGACCCGGGCGAGCAGCTCGGCCTGGGCCAGGCCCAGCTTGGCCTCGGTGTTGGCCGGGTCGTCCGCCAGTACGTTCTTGTACGCCTGCACCGCGCCACCCAGGTCACCGGCGTCCAGCGCGACGACCGCCGCCTCGAGCAGCGCGTCGTACGGGCCCTCCGGGGCCTCGGCCTCGGCGGCCGGGGCGCCCGCGGGGCCGCCCTCGGCGTTCGGATCCACCTCGATGCCGATGATCCCGAAGCGCTCCTCGGCGACCTGGATCAGCTGCGCCAGGGTCGCGCGGATCTCCTGCTCGGGCGCCACGCCCTGGAACAGCGGCAGCACCTGGCCCGCGACCACGGCGAACACGGCCGGGATGCCCTGGATGCCGAACTGCTGCATCAGCATCTGGTTGGAGTCGACGTCGACCTTGGCCAGGAGGAGGCGGCCGTTCGCCTCGAGCGTCAGGCGCTCCAGCAGCGGGCTGAGCTGCTTGCAGGGCTCGCACCACTCGGCCCAGAAGTCCAGGACGACCGGGACCTCGGCGGAGAGCTGGAGGACGTCGCGTTCGAAGCCGGCCTCGTCGACGTCGATCACGAGCGCGGACGGCGGCACGGCACCCGCGGACGCGGGTGCGCCGCTCTGGGCGGACTGCCGGGCGGCTTCGGCACGGGCCTGCTCGGCCTTCGCCTTGGCCTCGCCGGCCGCCTTCACCGCGGCGAGGTCGACGACGCCGCTCATGGACATGTTTCTGGGCTGCATGCGTACATCCTCCCCCGTGTGCGCGCGCCGACGAAAAAGATCGGCCGAAATGCCTTCTTGCCGCGTCGGACCCGATCGGTTGTGCGGTGGTGGCGCCGGGTCCCCACCTGGCGCCGGTAGCTCTTCGCGTGGTTGTCGCTCTTACGCTACGAGCCGTAGCGTAACTCCCCGCGGCCCTTCGCGCCCCGTGATCTGAACCACAGCAATTCGGGGACCAACGGTTCCGCTACCGGCGGGTATGGTCTCGGCCATGCGCAACCCCAGCTCCCCGACCGGACGCACCGGCCGCCCCCGCAGCGCCGCTGCGGACGCCGCGATCCTCGCCGCGACGCGGGACGGGCTGGTCGAGCTGGGCTGGTCGAAGCTGACGATGGGCGACGTCTCGGCCCGGGCCGGGGTCGCCAAGACCACCCTCTACCGCCGCTGGGCGGGCAAGAACGAGCTGGTCGTGGACGCCGTCGCAGAGCTCTTCGACTCCCTCGAACTCCCCGACCGGGGCTCCCTCGAAGCCGACATAGAGAACGTGGTCCTCCAGTTCGCGGCGCTGCTGCGGCGGCCGGAGGCCCGTACGGCCCTGATGGCCGTCGTCGCCGAGTCCACCCGGGACGAGGCCCTGCGCGACCGGATCCGGTCGGCGATCGTGGACCGGCAGAAACGTCTCGTCGTACTGGGCCGCGAACGGGCCCAGGCCCGCGGCGAACTCCCGTACGAGGAGGACGAGACCCTCGCCGGCCGCACCACGGACCTGATCTTCGACGTGATCGCGGGCACGGTGGTGCACCGGGCGCTGGTGAGCTCCGAACCGGTGGACGAGCTCTGGGTGTCCACCTTCACTGCCCTCCTGATGCACGGCCTCCGGGGCCCGGCCCACGCCTGACGCGGGCCCGCCCCCACAGGAACGGGGAAGGCCGGTCGCGGCCGCCCCCTCAGGGGCTGCCACGACCGGCCTTCCGCGCATGCTCCGCAGTCCGGATCCCGGGCGACGGACCTAGAAGCCCGGCGGTTCCGTGTAGGTGCCCCACTCGTCGCGCAGCACGTTGCAGATCTCGCCGAGCGTGGCCTCGGCGCGCACCGCGTCCAGCATCGCCGGGATCATGTTCGACCCGTCGCGGGCGGCGGCCAGCATGGCGTCCAGGGAGGACTTCACCCTGGCGTCGTCGCGCCGCTCCCTGCGCGCGGCCAGCTCCTGCACCTGTACGCGCTCCACCTCGTGGCTGACGCGGAGGATCTCCAGGTCCCCGGTCACCGACCCGTGGTGCACGTTGACGCCGACGACCCGCTTGTCGCCCTTCTCCAGCGCCCGCTGGTACTGGAAGGCCGACTCGGCGATCTCCCCGGTGAACCAGCCGTCCTCGATGCCGCGCAGGATGCCCGAGGTGATCGGCCCGATCGGGTGCTGCCCGTCCGGATGGGCGCGCAGGCCGCGCTCCTTGATCTGGTCGAAGATCTTCTCGGCGTCGGCCTCGATGCGGTCGGTGAGCTGCTCCACGTACCAGGAACCGCCCAGCGGGTCGGCCACGTTGGCCACCCCGGTCTCCTCCATCAGCACCTGCTGGGTGCGCAGGGCGATCTCGGCCGCCTGCTCGCTCGGGAGCGCGAGGGTCTCGTCGAGGGCGTTGGTGTGCAGCGAGTTGGTGCCGCCGAGGACGGCCGCGAGGGCCTCGACGGCGGTGCGCACGACGTTGTTGTACGGCTGCTGCGCGGTCAGCGAGACGCCGGCGGTCTGGGTGTGGAAGCGCAGCCACATCGACTTCTCGCTCTGCGCCCCGTACACCTCCTTCATCCAGCGCGCCCAGATCCGGCGCGCGGCGCGGAACTTGGCGATCTCCTCGAAGAAGTCGAGGTGCGCGTCGAAGAAGAAGGAGAGGCCGGACGCGAAGTGGTCGACGTCCAGACCCCGGGAGAGGCCGAGCTCCACGTAGCCGAAGCCGTCGGCGAGGGTGTACGCGAGCTCCTGCGCGGCGGTCGCACCGGCCTCGCGGATGTGGTACCCGGAGACGGACAGCGGCTTGTACGCCGGGATGCCCTTCGCGCAGTACTCCATGAGGTCGCCGATGAGGCGCAGGTGCGGCTCCGGTTCGAAGAGCCACTCCTTCTGGGCGATGTACTCCTTGAAGATGTCCGTCTGGAGGGTGCCGTTGAGCAGGGCCGGGTCCACGCCCTGCCGTTCGGCGGCGACCAGGTACATGCAGAAGGCGGGCACGGCCGGGCCCGAGATCGTCATCGAGGTGGTCACGTCGCCGAGCGGGATGTCCTTGAACAGGACCTCCATGTCGGCGGCGGAGTCGATGGCGACCCCGCAGTGGCCGACCTCGCCGAGGGCGCGGGGGTCGTCGGAGTCGCGGCCCATGAGGGTCGGCATGTCGAAGGCCACGGAGAGCCCGCCGCCGCCGGCGGCCAGGATCATCTTGTAGCGCTCGTTGGTCTGCTCGGCGTTGCCGAACCCGGCGAACTGGCGGATGGTCCAGGTCCGGCCGCGGTATCCGGTGGCGTGCAGGCCGCGGGTGTAGGGGTACTCACCCGGCCAGCCGATGCGCTCGAATCCCTCGTACGCATCACCGGGCCGGGGCCCGTAGACGGGATCGACGTCATCCCCGGAGAGCGTGGTGAAATCGGCCTCGCGCTTGCGGGCCTTGTCATAACGGGCCTGCCAGCGGCGGCGGCCCTCCTCGATGGCGTCAGCGTCCATACCCATGAATTTACTAGGACGTCCTAGTAAATGTCGATGGGAAACCCCGGGGAGTCTCCCCGGGGTGCCCTGCGGGCCAGCGTCGCTCTAGGCGTCGGCGGTGGCCATGCCGTCGACGACGAGCGGCTCGATCTCGGCCCGGACCTTGCGCTCGACGAAGAAGGCGGCCAGCGGGATCGTGCCGGAGACGAGCACCCAGAGCAGCTTCGGGAACGGCCACCTGGCCTTGGAGCCGAGGTCGAAGGCGAACACCAGGTAGATCATGAACAGCACACCGTGCACCTGCGAGACCGCCAGGGTCAGGTCGGCGCCGGTGTCGAAGCCGTACTTGAGAACCATGCAGGTGCAGAGGATCAACAGCATGACCGCGGTCAGATAGGCCATGACGCGGTAGCGGGTCAGCACGCTTCGTTTCATGAATACGAGCGTAACCGTCCGTTTTGCGCGATCTTGACGGGGGCCCGGCGTCGGCGGCCCGGCGTCGGCGGCTACTGCTCCTCGAAGTCCTCGGCCGCGATCCGCAGGGGGCGCAGGAGCGCGAAGATCTCCTGGCACTCCTCGGCGTCGTACACGCGGAGCCCGAAGTCGACCGCCATCAGGTCCTTCGTCGCCGCCTCGACGACCTCGCGGCCCTTGTCCGTGATGGACGCGAGCGTGCCGCGGCCGTCGTTCGGGTTCGGCCGCTTGGCCACCAGCCCGGACCGCACCAGCCGGTCCACCGTGTTCGTCACCGACGTCGGGTGGACCATCAGCCGCTCGCCGATCTTCGACATCGGCAGCTCGCCGGCCTTGGAGAACGTGAGCAGGACCAGCGCCTCGTACCGCGCGAACGTCAGCCCGTACGGCTTGACCACCGCGTCGACCTCGCCGAGCAGGATCTGGTGCGCGCGCATGATCGAGGTGATGGCGGCCATCGACGGCACCGGCCCCCAGCGGCGCTGCCAGAGCTCGTCGGCGCGGGCGATGGGATCGAAGGGGAGGCTGAGCGGCTTGGACACGCACCCGACCCTACCGGGGCGGTCATTTGGCCGTGGGCCCCGTCTCATTCTTCGGTCCGCCGTCCCGCCCGCTCGCGGACCGCAGTTCGGCGAGGAGGAGCAGGACCACCGCCGTGCCGAGCACGGCGGCCCCGGTGACGACCACGTGCACCGGCAGGAACTCGGCGGCCAGCCCGGCCAGGGCCATGCCGACGCCCTGGAGGGTCATCAGGCCCGTGCTCAGCAGGGTCATCGCCCGGCCGCGCAGCTCGTCCGGGACCGCTTCGACGTACCACTGGTCGAGGCCGAGGGTGTACGCGTGCACCAGACCGGCGAGCAGGGCGCCCGCGATCTGGGCGGTTGCCCTTTGTGAGCATGGCGATCCGGTCAAGCGAGGGAAGGGCGGTCCGGAAGCTGGGCGCCCAGACCCGTCGGCGATCCCGGCCCAAGCACGGAGTGCACGCCCTGGGTGCAACGTGGTTTTTCGGTCCGTGTTTGGCGCTGACCAGCGCAAACGACTCCGCCACCACCCGAGAACAACCCTGTGAGGAGGTGGGGAGGACCCCCGAAACGCCCAGCCAAGGGACAGGAACGTGGTGGCAGCCCTGCCCGCGTACGGGTTTCGCGGTCGTCGGCCGTCAGGTCTGTTCGATCTCCGCCATGAGCAAGCGCAGCGTCAGGGAGTGCTTTTCCGGCGGCAGGGCATCCAGAGCTGTCCGGGCGTAGGCGGCTCCGCCCAACCGGTCTCCGGATCGGGCGAGCATGAGCCCCCGGTGCATCTCAAGGTGCGTCGCGAAGCGGGGCAGCTCTGCGGGGAGTTCCCGGCGCGCAGCTTCCTGGGCTTCTACGGCTCCCCGTTCGTCTCCCAGACGGGCCAGGAGGAGGGACAGGAAGACGTTCATGCGCCACCAGGGCACGGCGTAGTCGCTGGTCTGCTCGTGCGACCCCGCCTTGTCGAAGATGCGCCGGCCCCGGTCCGCCAGGTGGAGTGCCGTTGCGCGGTCCCCTCGGATCGCCGCTGCGTGCGCCTTGCCCACGACGGCGTTGAGGAGGCCGAGGGAGGGCCGATCCGAAATCGCCATGGCTTGGTCGGCCAGCACGTCAGCAACCCCGAGAGACGCGCCCT
Source organism: Streptomyces sp. NPDC050448 (assembly GCF_040655295.1). Classification (NCBI taxonomy): domain Bacteria; kingdom Bacillati; phylum Actinomycetota; class Actinomycetes; order Kitasatosporales; family Streptomycetaceae; genus Streptomyces; species Streptomyces sp. NPDC050448. The sequence goes on from NZ_JBFAJR010000018.1 coordinate 159,216, forward strand.
CGTAGCCCAGGGCGATAGCCGCACGGCCCCTGACCCATACGCGCGCATCGTCGTTGCCGGACTCGTCAGCAGCCGTCGCTGCCATCCGGTACCAGTGCACCGCCTTGGAGCCGTCCGACCCGGGGAACGTCTTGGCGTAGAGGGTCATCAGGCGGGAGGCGACGGACCACAGGCGAGGGTCATCGAGTTGCTGCTGCACCGTGACGAGTTCACCGGAGACCCGACGTTGGATGTCCGCTGCACCCATGGACATGTACTGGGTGCCGTACGTCGCGAGCTTGGCCTCCCACTCGTCCGCTGACGGCCCGCCACGCAACCGGGCGGCGAATCCTGCGCTGATCAGATCGGAGGCGACGACAGGGGCTATGGCGGCCCCGGCCACGTCGGTAAGGAACTCGCGTCGGTCCACTTCACCTTCAAGGACAGCTAGATGAATGAGTCCAAGGGTTCGCCTGCGGACATGGCGCGAGGGCGTCCAGGGTCAATGTGTGACGAAAGACCTGGACACCCTCGCAACGGCA
>NZ_JBFAJR010000019.1:0-97922 GCF_040655295.1 Streptomyces sp. NPDC050448
AAGAACGAGATCAAGAAGCAGCTCAAGGAAGAACTCAAGGCAAAGCTCGGCAAGTGACAACCGACGACCCCACACCCCCCGGGAACACCTCCCGGAGAGCAACACACACAGCGGACGCCGGAGAGGCCCACAGCCCCTCCGGCATCCGCATGCCGTGCCGAAGTCGCATGCCTGGTCGCAGAGAGTCACGTCGATCACGTGGCTACCCGCCGCACCGCGGCGGGGCGGGAATGCGTCGGCCGCGGCTTCTGTTAGAGCCGTCAGCTGGCATGCGCGAGTCAAACATCGCGCGAGTGTCGCTGAGAGGAGCACCACGTGGCACGCAACACCACGCGCCCCGTCGTCCGGCTGAAGTCGACGGCTGGGACCGGCACCACGTATACGACGCGGAAGAACACCCGGAACAACCCCGACCGGCTCGTCCTGCGGAAGTACGACCCGCTGGCCGGGAGGCACGTCGCCTTCCGGGAGGAACGCTGACGCGTGCCGGACCTCGCCGCGCACGCACGCACGGTACACGTGCACTCGGTACACGCTCATGGGGAAGGAAATCGCATGAAGCCCCGTATCCACCCCGAATCCCGCTCCGTCGTCTTCCGCGACCGTGCAGCCGACGTCGCGTTTCTGACGCGGTCGACCGCGCACGCGTCGAAGACGATCGCGTGGGAGGACGGCAAGACCTACCCGCTGGTCGATGTCGAGATCTCGTCGGCGAGCCACCCGCTGTACACGGGGGCCTCGCGGATCGTGGACACCGAGGGCCGGGTGGAGCGCTTCAACCGTCGCTACGGCCGTTGACCGCGGTCGCACGGCTGAAGTCCAAGCCCGGAGCGCAGGTGGTACGCCGACGGGGCGTGGTCTTCGTCGTCAACAAGAAGAACCCGCGCTTCAAGGCCCGCCAGCGGTGACGGCGGCACGCCGCGGAAGGACACCCTGGGCCCGGTCTCGCACGTGCGGGGGCCGGGCCAGGTCGGGCGAGCACTTCCCTCCGCGATGAGGCGTGGTACACGAAGCGGTCAGGGATACTGGAAATTCCACGTACGCGAAGCTGCTTCGGCCGGATTCCGCGCCCGTCGGGAGCCGGTCTCGCCGTGCGGACGGGCTCCGGATGCCGGGGCGGCCGGTTGGGGACGCACCAGTGCCGATGACTCCGAGGGGAGCCGTTCATGACCACGGCGAAAGACCTGTTCATCATCGCCATGGACCAGCAGCCGAACCAGTCGGTGGGGCAGGGTGACCTGTCGCTCGCACTCGCGGGAGCGGAGCTGATCGATCTCATCGGCCTGGAGGCCGTCGCCTTGGACGGTGACAGCATCGTGCCGGGCGGGCAGCCGACGCTGGATGACCCGCTCTTGGGCGAAGCGTCGTCGGCGCTCGCTCGGCAGGTGCCGTACGAGCGGATCGAGGACTGGCTGTGGCGCCGAGGCCGCGACCTCTCCGCGGCGTATCAGGCTGCCCTTGAGGCGGACGGCCAACTGGCTCGGGGACGGAGCGGCCGGATGCTCTTCGGGGCCGAACGCGTGGAACTGGTCGATTCGCCTGCCCGCCGCGATGCCCTGAGCCGGCGGGAGGCGGACGAGCCCGTGCTTGCCGCCCTCGCGGCGGTCGTGGGGATGCAGAGCGGGGCGTCCGAGGAGGAACTGAGCCTCGACGACGAGGCGGTGACGACCGTGCTGGCCGTCGTCAACGACGCGGTGATGGAATTGGAAGCCGTACGCCAGAGGCGGTCCATCGAGAAGGCTGCGTTCTCCAATGTCTGGCGCGGTCCGTGACAGGTACGTGGGCGCCGTTCCCCCCACGGCCCGTCCGTGGGCTCAACCGCGGCTTCCCCGGTACGCATCGAAGGGGCCGACTCCGGGCGGGGGCTCGCTCCGGGCCCGTAGCCGTCCGCGACGACTCCGGCTGAACCGCCCGCAGCGGGTCCGCACGGCCCGGGTGCCCGCCGCGGCAGGCGGGCACATGCCGGTTGGGGGGATGGCAGGTGGTGTGGACGGGACGTGTTGATGAGAGCGGGCAAGGCGGAAACCGAGTCGCCCGGCCGCCGGCTGTTCTCCGGCCGGGATCGGCGCGGTCATCGCGGCCGCCTCGCCGTCGATGCTCCTGGTCCAGATGGACTGGTTCGCCCTCAACCTGATGTCCGGTGTCCCGGCGGGTGCGAGCGCCCGTCGCGCACGGCCGCGCCGACGTCCGTTGCGAGGGCCGCGGCCGCGGGGGCACTCCGCCTGCGCCGTACGGCGATGCGCTGCCGCTGCGCTGACGGCGGCCGTTCTGGGCCCGCCCTGGAACACCAGAAGCATGCGCGTGAGCAGGTACGAAGAAACGGTGGAAGCGGCTGTTACACGACCCTGAACCCATTCGGCGCAGGAACCAAGGACGCCACCAGGGCAGGGCATTCAGAAGGGGAGACCCCGGTCCCCGGGCGTCCCATGGCACGCTTCGCACGCTCCCGCGGGCAGCGTCAGCACCGGCTTGACTCATGTCCGATACAAGAGAGAGTCACGGATATGTCTGCATTAGGCAACACACGCCGAATGAGTAGCCTTTGATGGTGTTTCGGGACCAGAGTGTGGCTCCTCGGCAGGTCGCCGGGAACTGTTCGGAGCCCACCCGCCTTTCACGAGCCGGGCCGGGCCGCTGTCTGTTGAAGGAGTCATCTTCATGTCTGCTTCTCTCGCCACCCGCCGCGTCGTCGCCGCGCTCCTGGCCACCGGCGCCCTGGTCGGCGCCGCCGCCTTCCCGGCCGCCGCCGACGACCACAGGCGTGACCACCGGGCCCCGACCTCCTCGATCGCCATCGGCGAGGTCCAGTACGAGAGCCCCGGCCGCAGCGACCGCTCCGGCCGCGCCCTGAACAGGGAATGGGTCGAGGTGAAGAACACCGGCCGCCACAGCATCAACCTGCGCGGCTTCACCCTCACCGACCGGCAGGGCAACCGCTACCGCTTCAACGACTTCCGTCTGGAGGGCCGCTCCAGCGTCAAGGTCCACACCGGCCAGGGCCGCGACACCCGCCACGACGTCTACCAGGACCGCCGCGACCGGGTGTGGGACGAGCGCGACACCGCCACCCTCCGCGACCCCCGCGGCAAAATCATCGACACCCAATCCTGGGACGGTCGCGGACACCGCGGACACCACCGCAACGGCTGACTCGGACCGGCTGCCCCTGACGGGCGGCTGACCCTGACGGGCGGCTGACCCGGCCGGCAGCCACGCCCAGGGCACTGTGAACTGCCGGCCTACGACGAACGGCGTGTCGCGGCGATCCCGCCGCGGCACGCCGCTCCGTCCCAGCTGATGTCGAAGCGGTCCTTCAGCTCTTCCGGGAACTTGCGGTACAGCTCGGGCAGTCCGAGGGTCCCCGGCCACCGGGCCCGCCGGGGTTGAAGAACAGCGACCCGGCAGTGCGCTGCCCGGGGCCGGCCGCCCGGTGGCGGATCGCCGCAAGGTCGATCATTCGGCCCGAGGGATCGGCTTGGTCCAGGGGCACCTGCGCCACCGCGCACTCGAAACCTGCCTGTGCCTTCTGCGTGCACGGCCGCCAGCGCAGCACGACGCCGTCGTCGCCGGCTCCCGGGCCGCCTGCCGACGCCGGACCGGCCGCCGGGAGCAGCGCCAGGAGGGCTCCGGCCACCACACCGGCGGCGCTTCGCAACGGCGGCGACATACTGCACATAGGACGCGGTCCAAGAAATCATCTCATGTGGGTGTGGCTCTCCCAGGTAGTACGGACGGGATGCAGCGTATGGGCCCTTGCCGCCGCCAGTGTCGACGTACGCGGTGCTACATCAAGCCCGGTGCCAGGCTTTGACGTCGGCACTCGTAGACTGCGCGGTCATGACACAACGATGGCCCTTCATCCACCACGTCACGTTCATCGCCTCGGACCTCGAGGCGAGCACCCGCTTCTACACTGCCGCGCTCAAGCCTCTCGGTGTTGTCGGGGAAGCGGCTGACGGCGGAGCGGAGTTCTGGGAAGAGGAGTTGGACACTCCTTCCTTCGGTCTGTACCCCGCTGGCGACGCCACGGTGACCCGGGGCGCACACATCGCGTTCACCGCACGCGACCGAGCCTCGGTTGACACCTTCTACGAGGCCGCCCTGGCCGCTGGTGGCACGTCCCGGTACGAACCCCGACTTTGGCCTGAGTACCGCGCCTATTGCGCGTTCGTTGACGACCCGGACGGCAACAACATCGAAGCCGTGTACAAGGAGCAGGCGTAAGTCAGTTGGGTGTGGCCCTCACTCAAGGAGAGCCACACCCAACTGGCAGCGGTGATCTTCGCCGTCGTTTTGACTCTCGTCCTGGCTCTTGGCATCTCTGGTTCAGCGGAGAAGGGCGTGCTGGTGGGGCGCGCTGCTCGGTGTGATGGTCGGGGTGTGGCGTCTCGTGCGGGTGCTGCTTCGGTTCGACGAGCAGGGCCGAATGGGCCGCTGACTACGGGTCTTCTCCTTGGACAGCACATAGGGGTGGTTCGCCGAGCTCACCACGAAGAGGCTCGGGCGAGACGTTCACCCCCAACGTGCGGAGCGCTTGCGGAATTTGATGCGCCGCCGCCCGTGCCGGGTGTTCGAGCCGCGGATCTCGGACGGCTCGGAAAAGCCGTGCCCCCGTCATCCGTATCCATTCCTCGATGATCGCCCACCCGCAGCCACCGCGCCCCGTAGAGATGGTCCGAGACGGTGCCTGCGGCAGGCGTGCAAAACGGTGCGCGTGATGCGGAGGGGCCGGAACCATCCGTTCCGAGGTGGCGGCATCATCATCCGGACTGCCCCTCGTTGCCGGGCGCGTTGCCAGTGTTCTGACCCGAGTCCTGCCCAGTGCCAGGGTTCTGTCCGGAGTCCTGCCCAGGGGGCTGCCCACCCGGCACCTTCTGGGAGTCCTGACCCGGCACCTTCCCGGAGTCCTGGCCCGGCACCTTCCCGGAATCCTGGCCCGGCACCTTCTCATGGTCCTGGCCCGGCACCTTCCCGGAATCCTGGCCCGGCACCTTCTGGGAGTCCTGGCCCGGCACCTTCCCGGAGTCCTGACCCGGCACCTTCTGGGAGTCCTGGCCCGGCACCTTCCCGGAGTCCTGGCCCGGCACCTTCCCAGAATCCTGGCCTGGAACCTTCTCATGGTCCTGACCCGGCACCTTCTGGGAGTCCTGGCCCGGCACCTTCTGGGAGTCCTGGCCCGGCACCTTCCCAGAATCCTGACCCGGCACCTTCCCGGAATCCTGACCCGGCACCTTCTCATGGTCCTGACCCGGCACCTTCCCGGAATCCTGACCCGGCACCTTCTCATGGTCCTGACCCGGCACCTTCCCGGAATCCTGGCCCGGCACCTTCTGGGAGTCCTGGCCCGGCACCTTCCCGGAATCCTGGCCCGGCACCTTCTGGGAGTCCTGGCCCGGCACCTTCCCGGAATCCTGGCCCGGCACCTTCTCATGGTCCTGACCCGGCACCTTCCCAGAGTCCTGGCCTGGCACCTTCCCGGAATCCTGGCCTGGCACCTTCTCATGGTCCTGACCCGGCACCTTCCCGGAATCCTGACCCGGCACCTTCCCAGAATCCTGACCCGGCACCTTCCCAGAATCCTGACCCGGCACCTTCTCATGGTCCTGACCCGGCACCTTCCCAGAATCCTGACCCGGCACCTTCCCATGGTCCTGACCCGGCACCTTCCCGGAATCCTGACCCGGCACCTTCCCGGAATCCTGGCCTGGCACCTTCCCAGAGTCCTGGCCTGGCACCTTCTCATGGTCCTGACCGGGCTCCCTCCCAGGATTCTGCCCCGGCACCTTCCCAGGGATCTGGCCGCGGTCCTTCTCAGGAATCTGCCCCGGCACCTTCCCCTTGTCCCGGTCCTTGTCAGGGAGCCTCTCCACTGACCCAGGATTGGGCGGGGGCAGGACCGGATACGGCGCGTCGGGTGTTTGGCCCTTCGGGGGAGGGATTTCGTGGTCATGCTTGCCCTGCTCGTCGCCGCGCGGGCGCTCGTACCATCCCTTGTGGGCGTGATCGAACATCGTGACGGTCTTCACCGGCTCCTCGGCGGGTTTGACCGCAACGAGGTGGGAAGACGTGAACGACGACCACTCCTTCCCGTGGTACGTCTGCTTGCCCTTGACGGCGACGGGCGGCGCCAGGGGGTTACCGCAAGCGCAACGGACGCGAGGTACGCCGCGGTCGTCGACCAAGACGGGCGTACCGGCCTGCAGGACGGCCTGATAGCTGGTGGGCGCGGCGTTCTTGTACCCGTGATTGGTGACCCGGGTGTCCCAGCCCAGCCGGACGGGCGTCAGCGACCGTAGGTAGGAGGGGATGTCGGGCTGCCGGATGCTCAGCGGGGCAGCGAAGGCCTTCCCCTTGTCCGGATGCAGCGTGAGGAACTTGATCTGCTTCTCGACATCACAGCTCGCGAGGTTCCGCGTGCCCCCGTACAGCCCCGGGTACGCACCATTGACCTCAAGGGTGCGCGCACCGCTCGTGCCGTCTTCCGACTTGGCAGCGACTGCAGGCGTGACCGCGGTGTCCTCGGATTCCGTGGCCGTCGAGGGGGTGAACGGATCGGGGCCGGCCGCTGAAGCTGCCTGGAGGAAGACCTCTCCGCCGGCCGCCTTGTTCCCGCCCATCGCGGTGAAGGCGAGGACCACCGCCGTCGCGATGACCACCGCGGTGCTGGCACTCAGCACGGTTCTGCGCGACCACCACCCGTGAGCTGACCCTCCGCGGCGACGGCCCGGCCCACCCGGCTCGCCACTGACTGTCGGCGGACCAGGAGGCTCGGGCGGCGGCGGAGGCCCGGGCGGCGGAGGCTGCTCATTCGCCGGCGGACCGGACAGCGGACCGGACGGGGGGCCGGTGGGGCGCTCGGACGGAGGAGGCAGGGAACTCACGACACTCTCCCCCCGCCGTAGGACATCGGGAAAGCAATGGTCATTCGCATGTGCTCGCTCCTCATCGCCAGTATGACCTCCGAGTCCCGGAGGCGTGAATAATGAAAATTTCACTCCCGCGAAAAAAGGTGACGAGACGAAGGGACGGGCTCGTCTCTTCACGAGTTGACGCGGGTGGGGCCACCTGCTGTTTGTGAGCCCATGCTTTGAGTAAGCCCCTGACTTCGGGTCGCGTCATGTTCCGACTTTTCGGGGCTTGACGACGCGAGCAGCGTTCCACCGGGCGAGTACGGAAGTGCGGATGGCCTGGCACGTGCAAGGTCAGCTGTAGGGGTCCTGCAGCCGCGCCATGTACTGCGGGCACTGCAGCGGGCTGTCGGCGCTGGCAGCGGAGTGGGGCAGGAAGCCGTCGCCGGCGCCGCCCGGGCACGCCGGAGGGCCGGGCGGAGCAGGCCCCGGAGCCGCCCGCCTTGACTGATCGAGCGGGGCTGGGGGCCGCCGCAGCCGCGGGCCCGGTGGCCACGTCCCTCCCGGTGCCGGTCCAGGCACGGCACGGCGTCACGGTGCACGGCGAGAGCGGCTCGGTGACTGGTCAGGGGGCAGTAGCAGCCGTCAAGGTGCATCGTTGACCAGCGCCAGCGCAGGTGTGGTCGTGCAGCGGACGGAGAGCCGGGCGCGGCGACCGTCGCACCCACCCCGAGCACCACAGGGGCGAGCTTCTGCTTGCCGAGCGAGTCCTTCGACCAGGTACCGCTCGTGGGGCCCGGTCGTGGCCGGGCACAGAGCAGTCGCCGGGGAGGCTGTGGGCCTCTCCGGCGACTGGTGTGTCGAGCAGCTCCCCAGGACGGACTCCCGGGGGCCGTGGTACTGCGGGGCTGTCAGACCTCACTTGGCGAGCTTCGCCTTCAGCTCTTCCTTGAGCTGCACCTTGATGTCCTTCTTGTTCACGGTGCCGCCCTTGCCCGTGCCGTTACCGCCCACGGCGGTGGCGTCGCCCGTGTTGATGGCGTCGGCGCTTGCGCTGCCGCCGGTGGCGTTGCCGGTGGTGATCACACACTTGCCCTTGCAGTTGCCGACGCCGGTGGTCGCGGCGCCACCGGTGGCGGTACCGCCGACCGTGGTGTTCTCGGCGTTGGCGTCGCCGCCGGTGCCGATGCCGTCGGCGCTGTCGTCCTGGTGGAGGTTGACGGCCTGCTGCGGGGCGGCGGCGGGTGCGGCCATGGCGGTCGCCGGCAGTGCGATGCCACCACCGAGCAGCGCCACGGAAGCTCCGGCCAGGACGATGCGACGGGTCCAAAAACGCTCAGACATGGGAATCTCCATTCGGTATCAAAAGGGGGGTCTGTTTCCGCCCCGCGGAAAGGCCGGGGACGATATTCCGGCCTCATGTTCTCCGGGAGTTCCCGGTGAGGGCGTACTTCAAATAAACCCTGTGCGGGGACAAGCGTCACGCCACTCGAACACGTGGCTTGACGCCAAGAATCGATCTTGATAGGGGGGTGCCGCCAGCAGCCGGTGCGGGCCGTGCGACACGGGGCCGCCCTTTGGCCGTACGGTCGCCACGCCCGCGGCGTCACACCCCGGGCCCGGCGGTGCGGCTCGCGGGCCAGTCCTCGCGCCGTCCTCACGGGGATCCCCTGGGAGCATCTGCCCGGGGCGCTGGTGCGGGGCGGGCGCGGCCGACCCCGACGGCGCCCCGACGGGTCCTCGCGGGATCGCGGACACGACCGCACGCCGCAGCACCGGACACGGCTCTGGTCTGGGCACTCAGCGATGGGCCGTCGAGCGTGCCTTCGCTCCTTTCGGAGCGCGCTCATCTGCTCGAGGCGGCTCGCGTCACTGCGTCAGCAGGACGCCCAGCGCGTGAACGCGCTGTACGGGGAGGCGCTGGGCCGTCACCGGCGGCGATCGGCCTGCCGCCGGTGGACAACGTCCGTGACCACGTCTTCACCGACACCCCGTGGCTGGCGGCGGACCCGGTCCTGGGCCCTTGGCAGGACATGACGGATCTCGACCTGGTGCAGACCGGGGCACGGATCCTGCCGGACGAACGCCCGCTCCCGGACGAGCTGGAGGCGTTCCTGGACGCCGGCGCGCCGCCCGTGTACGAGGGCTTCGCCAGCATGGCCATGCGCGCCTCGACGGACCTCGCCCGGGTGGCCATCGAGGCGATCCGCGCGCAGGGCCGCCGCGTCCTCCTCGCCCGCGGCTGGGCCGACCTGGCCCTGATCGACGACCGGGACGACTGCTTCGTCTCGGCGAAGTGAACCAGCAGGCGCTGTTCGGCCGGGTGGCCGCCGTCGTTCACCACGGCGGCGCCGGCACCACGACGACGGCCGCCCGGGCCGGAGCGCCTCAGGTGGTGGTACCCCAGATCGTGGATCAGCCGTACTGGGCCGCCCGGGTGGCCGACCTGGGCATCGGCGCGGCACACGACGGTCCGAGCCCGACCTACGACTCCCTGTCAGCCGCGCTCAAAACGGCCCTGACCCCCGAGACCCGAGCACGGGCGAGGGCCGTGGCCGGCACAATCCGCACCGTGGGGGCGACGGTGGCCGCGAAATCGCTACTCGACGCGGCCGGCCGGGAAAGGCGGCCCGGGTCCGCGTGAACCACCCGGAAGCGTCGGGCCAGGAACCGGCAGGCGACAGCACCGGCTTCCAGGAGCACGGTGCAAGGGGTATCAGACCCGGAGCGGCTGCGGCCGCCGGTTGCCCGTCGTAGGTGTCAGCGCAGTGCGACCTCGCCTGCGCGCACGACACGCATCACGCGCTCGACCGTCTCCTCCTGCTCGCCGACCGGAGCCGCGTAGCCGATCGCGCCGCGTGCGGCGTCCTCCCCCAGCGTCCGGGAGATGACCCACGCGGCGAGATACTGCGACGCCAGGCAGCCTCCCGCAGAGGCGATGTTCCCCTCGGCGTGGAACGGCGAATCCAGCACCGTGACGCCGCAGGCCTCGACGTACGGTCGACTCGTCATGTCCGCGCAAGCCGGCATCCCGCCCAGCAACCCGAGCCGCGCGAGCACCAGCGCACCGGAGCACTGCGAACCGATCAGCTGCCGCGACGGGTCGAGCGGCAGCATGGCAAGCAGCCGGTCATCGGCGACCACATCGCGCGTCTTCACCCCGCTGCCGATCAGCACGACGTCGGCCTCGGTGACGAACTCCATCGGACGCTGCCCGGTCATCTCGACTCCGTTCATCGACGTGACCACCGGCGCTGGTGTCGTGATGAAGGCTTCCAGGCCGTCTTTGCGGCACCGGTTGATCAGCGCCGAGGCGATGAAGCTGTCGAGCTCGTTGAACCCGTCGAAAGTGACCACGGCTACCTGCATCGCAACTCCCTGAGTACTGAGTACGGCGTCCGGGGATCCAGTCTCGGAGGTGCGACGAAGCCGGGTCACGGGCCAATCCGAGGCCGGTGGCACGCCTGCTGCCGCTCTCGCACTCTCGAGCCCAGAGCACCTCTCGCGCGGGGAAGTCACCTCATGCACCCAACGGATCAGGCTGGCCTCGGTGCCCGATCCGCCTCGCGCGGTCGCGAGCGCGGACCGCAAGGCGTCCGCTCAGAGCCTCCGCTGTCGATCGCGGCCCTGGCCGGGTCGGGCGCCGGGGCGCAGTGCTCGCCCTGCGGGCTCCCTGACACCGCCGCCGGGGAGCCGGGCACAATCGAAACGTTTCTGCTGGAGGGACCGCCCGGCGGGGTCGGGGGGATTTCCGCGTTTGTCGACCCCGGGGTCCTGCTACTGCTACCTCAGCCCGATCTCTTCGCACGCGGCCTTGAGCTTGTCGGTGCAGATCTCGTCGACCGTGTAGACGCCGTCATCGATCACGGTGGACCTCACATTGCTCCTGGTCAGCGCGACGCCCGGGACGAGGACCGATGGCACGTCCTTGGTGGTCGGGCTGCTGACGATCTGGTTGATGATTCCGTCGATCTTCTCGCCCGTGGCGAGGGCGACGGCCATCTCCGCGGCCGCTGCGGCCTCGGGCGCGTACCGCTTGTAGACGGTCATGAACTGCTCGCCCGCGACGATCCGCTGCACACCGGCCAGTTCGGCGTCCTGACCCGTGACCGGGGGCAGGGTCGAGACTCCGGCCGCTTTGAGGGCGGTGATGATGCCGCCCGCCATTCCGTCGTTGGCGGAGTAGACGCCGATGATCTTTCCCTTGCCGAGCGCCGAGAGAGCGGCCGCCATGTTCGTATTGGCGTTCTCCGGCTTCCAGTCGACGGTGTCGTACTCCTTGCCGATATTCACCTTGCCGTCGAGGACCGAGTGCACGCCGGACTTGAAGAGTTTGGCGTTCGGGTCGGTGACCGAGCCGTTCATCATGACGATTTGGCCGTCCTTGGCCTTTTCGCCCAGCGCCTCCAGCAGCGCCTTGCCCTGGACCTTTCCGACGTCTTCGTTGTCGAAGGAGGTGTAGGCGTCGATCGGGCCCTCGGCGAGGCGGTCGTAGGCGATGACCGGGATGCCCTTGTCCTTGGCCTTCTTGACTGCGCCGGCGATGGCCTTGGCATCCACCGCGTCGATGATGAGGACGTTCACCTTCTTGTCGATCATCGCGTCGACCTGGGAGCTCTGGGTGGCCGCGTCCTGCTTGGCGTTGGCGTAGACCACTTCGCCCTTGCCGCGCGTGAACTTGGCGACCTCCTTCTCGATCAGCGGCTTGTCGAACTTCTCGTAGCGCGCGGTCTGGCTCTCCGGAAGCAGGAGACCGACCTTGACCGCGTCACCCTTCGCGGAGCCCCCCGGTCTCGCGCCGGCCTCCGTACTGCCGCAGGCGCTGAGCGAGACGGTGATCGCGGAAGCGGCGGCAACGGCGGCGGCGGCTCGACCCAGATGCGTGTTCACGATGTAAACCTCCCTGACGAGGCCGTTTTCGTCCGGCCGAGGTAGACGCAGTCAACTCGGCGCCGACACTGTCGTCAAGAAGTGAATTATTAACGAGATGGCAACGTTGCCATCACGCTCCGCATCCGCACAATCCAGTCATTAGCATGCCTTTCCAGCATGATTAGGCTGGCGAGAGCAGTTCAACTTATGAAGAGAAAAGGAGCCGAAGTCGGCGGCGCCTTGGTGGACCCGGACGATCGGGGGGGCGACTGCGACAACACGGTCAAGCTTCGGCCTTGGCATCGGCCTGGGCGAGCAGCAGCGTCAAACCCCGCTCTCCTCCCGCTCCCAGGTACGGTCTTTCGCCGCAACCGCCTGTCGTGGCGTAACGGAACGTGCCACTCTGGAGACGCCTTGCCGTCGGCCGATGCAGCTTGGAGGGGATCTCGTGATGTACGCGCACCAGAAGCGGGTTTGGCCGGTGACACCCACGCGGCGCCGATTGGCGACGGTCGCAGCGGCCCTCGCCGCAGCCTGTGCTTCGGCGTTGGCGACCGCAGCACCGGCGAGCGCCGAGGTCAAGGCCACGTGCGGGACCTACATCTGCGTGGCCACCGCCTATCAGGGGCGCGACTACGTCCAGGACATCACCGTCACGACCAGGGACGGACTGCCGGGGACGCTGCGGGCCTTCGTCGGCGACTACCGGCAGAGCAAGGCCGGCGTGTCGCGGGCCCGGTTCATCGTCAACCGCGAGATCAGGGCGTACCCGCGGTTGGCCGTCTGCGGTGGCCTGGATCGCAGTGGCAGGGTGATCGAGAACCACTGCGTGATGATCCCCTGACCGGTCTCGCTCGTTCGGGGCTCAGGGGTCACGGGGCGCGCGCGAAACCGGCCCTCTGTGTCTGCAGCGGCATGGCCGCCGGGTCAGGTGTCCGGCTTCGGGTTCGACGAGGTCGCCGCGGGGGCGGCGTGGAAGTGGCGTCGCCGCACGAGGTCAACGGCCAGCCGGGCGCGGTCTTCCGCGACCGGGACGGCAAGGTGCTCCGCGCCATGGCGCTCGAGGTGCTCGAGGTGCTCGACGGGCAGATCCAGACGATCCGCTCGGTGGTCAACCCCGGCGCGCGCGGCGGCGCGTGAGGTACGGCGCTGAGGGCCGGCTTGTACGGCCTGGCCCTCAGCGCGTGCGTCGAGTGTCGCGGCGGACGGACCTCGACCCCGCAGCGGCCGTTCTCTGCCGGCCGGCGGTGACGCTCGGCCGCGGCGAAGGATGGCGCGGCGGGTCCGAGGCCGTGCGTCACGCCTCCGCGACGGCTTCCAGCGGGCTCAGGGCAGCTGCCCGGCGGGCCGGGACGGCTGCTGCGATCGCGCCGATCGTGAGGGACACCAGGCACACGAGGAGAAGCGTCCCCCAGGGCAGCGCCAGGGAGTACTGCGCCATTGCGCCGTTGGCCAGCGCGCCGACCGTCCAGGCTCCGAACAGCCCGCCTGCCAGGCCCAGGAGTGTGCCGAAGGCGGCGACGGTCACCGACTCCAGGCGGATCATCCGCCGGATGCCGGCGCGGTCCATGCCGATGGCGCGCAGGACGCCGATCTCGCGGGTACGTTCCGAGACCGACATGGCCAGGGTGTTGACGATGCCGAGCAGGGAAATCACGGTGCCGATGGCGAGCAGCCCGTACATCAGGGTCAGCAGGTCGCCCAGGGAGCCGGCCGCCTCCCGGACGAGTTCCTTCCGGTTGTTCACCTGTACCAGCGGGCTGTTGCCCACGGCGGTGCGCAGCCGGTTCTCGGTGGTCTGGGAGACCGCGCCGCCGTCGGTGCGGACGAGGATCCGCTGGACGGAGCCGGGCTTGAAACTGTTCTGCTGTACCTCGGTGCGGTCGCCCAGCACGTCCCGGGCGGTGGGGTTGTCCTGGTAGACGCCGACGACGGTGTACTGCCTGGGCTCCTGGTTGCGGCCGATGCGGGCGTCGAGCCGACTGCCCGTACTCAGGTGCTGTGCGCGGGCGAGGGTGCTGGAGACGGCGATCCGGCCCGGTCCGAGGTCGTCGAGGGAGCCGCTGACGAAGTCGAACTCCATGACGTCGTTCACCGTGCGAGGATCGACGCCGGAGATGTCCCGGACACCGCCGCCGACGGTGAACACCACGGAGTCCGCGACGGCCGCCGCCGTCTTCACCCCGGGGGTGCCGGCCACCCGCTTTTCGGCGGCCGGGTCGATGGAGGTCATGGTGGTGCGGCTGCTGATCACGTAGTCGGCGCCGAGGCCGGCCGCGGCCTGACGGTCGAGCGCTTGCCCGGTCGAGTTGCCGATGACGGCGAGCCCCGCGACCAGTGCCGTGCTGATCATCAGGGCGGAGGCGGTGGCCGCGGTGCGCCGCGGGTCACGCAGCGCGTTCTCGCGTGCGAGATGACCGGTGATCCCGAAGCGGCCGGTCAGCCGTCCGCTCAGCCGGATCACGGGGGCGGCGAGCAGTGGCGCCAGGACGATCATGGCGACGACGAGGAGGGCGCAGCCGAACATCGCGTTCTGCAGGTTCTCCACCGAGGCGTCCTTCGCCCCCGTGAGCGACACCAGCAGCCCGGCGCCGAGGGCGAGCAGGACCAGTCCCGCCACGCCGCGGACCCGGGACGCGGTGGCGGTGGGCGGCTGCTCGGACGCGCGCAGCGCCTCGATGGGCGCGACCTTCGCCGCCTTGCGGGACGGCAGCCACGCGGCGAGCACCGTGACGCCCACGCCCACGCCGAGCGCTGCCACGACGGGGCGCGGACCGATCACCAGCGGGCCGCGGGGCAGTTGGTCCTGTGAGGTGCTCAGGATGTCGGGCAGTACGGAGGCGATCCCGAGGCCGAGCAGGAAGCCGGCCGCCGACGCGGCGAGGCCGAGCAGGACGGCCTCCCACAGGAGGGAGCGGACCACCTGGCGGCGCGAGGAACCGATGGCCCGCAGCAGTGCGATCTCACGGGTACGCCGGGATACGAGCATGGTGAAGGTGTTGACGATGAGGAACGAGCCGATGAACAGCGAGACCCCGGCGAAGATCATCGGCATCTTCCGGTGGCCCCGGGTCAGCGTGTCGAGGTAGGTGGCCTGCTGGGTGGCTTGGGCGGCGCCGCTGGTCGCCTCCGCCCGCTCGGCCGGGAGAACGGCGGTGACCCGCTCGGACAGCTTGAACTGGTCGGTGCCGGGCGTGGCTGACAGATCGATCGAGGTGTAGAGGCCCGGGGAGGCGAACAGCTGCTGGGCGGTCGCCTTGTCGAACAGGGCGAGGGTGCCGCCCGCGGTCACCCGTGTGTCCTGGGTGGTGACGATGCCGACGAGGCGCTTCGTCATGACCGGGCCGTCGGTGGCCAGCGTGACCTCGTCGCCGACACTGAACTTGCCTGCGGCGGCAGTGCCGCTGTCCACGGCGAGTTCATCGCCGTTCCGGGGGGCGTGGCCCTTGACCAGCGGAAAGCGACTGTCCTTGCCGTCCGCGCCCGGCACGTAGGCTGCGGCCAGGTTCGCCCACGCCTTGCCGGCCCGCAGCGGAGTGGCGTCCGCGGCGTTCAGGGTTGCCGAGCCGTCGACCGATGGCCGTACGGCGGCGACACCGGGCACATCGGTCAGTTTCCGTACGAGCGCGTCGTCGAGCACGGTGGCGGGCTGGTCCGCGGCGGACCCGGCCGGGGAGTCCTTCGGGGTCACGGTGACCGCGATGTCCGCGTAGTTCTTCGACGCGGCGGCGCGGTAGGCCGCGGCGGAGGAATCCGCGAAGACGAGGGTGCCGCAGACGAACGCGACACCCAGGCAGACCGCGAGCACGGTCATGACCAGACGGGCTTTGTGCGCCAGGACGTTGCGAAGGGCTGTTCTCAGCATGGGTGGCTTTCGGGGACGTGGGGGAACAGGGAGGTGCGCCGCAGGTGCCGGGGGCCCGGGAGGCGGGCCCGGCGGATGCGAGCGAGGGGCGGGTCGGTACTGCGCCGAGGTCGGGTCAGCTGGTCCGGGAGCGGGTGTCGAATGCCTTCATGCGGTCCAGGACCCGGTCCGGGGTGGGATGGGCCATCTCGTCGACCAGGCGGCCGTCGGAGAGGAAGACCACGCGGTCGGCGTAACCGGCGGCGACGGGGTCGTGGGTGACCATGACCACGGTCTGGCCGAGCTCGCGCACCGAGTCGCGCAGGAAGCCCAGGACCTCGGCCCCGGCGCGGGAGTCGAGGTTGCCGGTGGGCTCGTCGCCGAAGATGATCGCGGGGCGGGAGACCAGCGCGCGGGCGACGGCGACGCGCTGCTGCTGCCCGCCGGACAGCTGTCCGGGCCGGTGACCGAGGCGCTGGGAGAGGCCGACCATGGAGACCACACGGTCCAGCCACTGCCGGTCGGGGCGGCGTCCGGCGATGGTCAGCGGCAGCGTGATGTTCTCCAGCGCGGTCAGCGTCGGCAGCAGGTTGAACGCCTGGAAGATGAAGCCGATCCGGTCGCGGCGCAACTCGGTGAGCTGCCGGTCGCCCAGCGTGCTCAGTTCGGTGGTGCCGATGCGTACGGAGCCGGAGCTGACCGAGTCGAGCCCGGCGGCGCAGTGCATCAGGGTGGACTTGCCGCAGCCGGAGGGGCCCATGATCGCGGTGAACTCGCCCTCCCGGAAGGCGATGCTGACACGGTCCAGGGCGACGACACGGGTGTCGCCGCTGCCGTAGACCTTCGACAGATCGCTGGTGGCCGCGGCGAACCCGGTCGTCGGGTGCGGCGCGAGAGCGTCAAAGGGGGCGGCGGTCACGGGGGACTCCTCTTCGGGTGCCGATGGGTGCACTTCGAAGGGTGTCCGGGACGTGTATCGGAGTCGGGGCCGCCGCGTATCGGCGTCCGCGCCGCTTCGTATCGGTTCTGCAGGGCCGGGCGGTCAGGACGGCGGCAGGCGCAAGGTGGCGACGGCGCCGCCGTCCGGGGCGTTGTCCAGGCGCAGCTCGGCGCCGAGAAGCCGGGCCTGGCCCAGGGCGATGGTCAGGCCCAGGCCGTGGCCCGAGCCGCGCTCCGCCGAGCCCGTGTGGAAGCGGCGCGGACCGTCGCGCAGCAGGTCCGGAGGGAAGCCGGGGCCGTGGTCGCGCACGACGACCGTACGGCCCTCGACGGTGACCTCGACCGGGGTGCCCCCGTGCCGGTGGGCGTTGAGGACGAGGTTGCTGACGATCCGTTCGAGGCGGCGCGGGTCGGTCTCCACGGTCTGCGCGGTCTTCTCGGTCTCCGCGGCGTTGGCCGCGTTGGCCGCGTTGGCGCGCTGCGCGTCGGCGACGGTGACCTCCGTGTCGAGTCCGGTGCGCGCCACGGCCTCGCGGACGACCGCGCCGAGCGGCACATGGGCACGGACCGGCTGTTCGGCGCCGGCGTCCAGCCGGGAGATCTCCAGCAGGTCCTCGATCAGGCCGCGCAGATCGCGTACGCGGGCTCGGAGCAGATCCTCCGTCTCACCGGGCGGCAGCAGGTCGGCGGCGGCCAGCAGACCGCCGACGGGGGTGCGCAGCTCGTGGGCCACGTCCGCGGTGAACTGGCGCTCGGTACGCAGCCGTCGGCCCAGACTGTCGGCCATGAGGTCGACGGTGGCGGCGATGTCGGCCACCTCGTCGCGGCCCTCGAGGGGACCGGTCCGGGCGTCAAGGTCCCCGGCGGAGATCCGGCCCGCGGTCTCGGAGACCCGCCGCAGCCTGCGGCCCAGCACCCCGGCCCCGTACACCGCCAGCGGCACGGCCGCCCCGAGCGAGACCAGCGAGGCCACCGCCATGCTCACGTCCAGTCGGTGCAGCCCGTAGAGCTCCGGGCTCATGTTGACCTCGACGGCCAGCACCCGGCTGCCCGGGCCGCCGACCCGCTGGGCGGCCCAGACGCTCGGCCCGGCGTTCCCGTCGACGTGCCCGTCGTAGGCCGTGTGCCGGTCGCCGTCGGCCGGGTGGTGCAGTACGGCGGGCAGCGCGGCGGGATCGAGCTCGGCACCGTCTGCCAGCGTTCCGGTGCGCCGGTACGTGTCCATGGCCGAGTACACGGTGTTGAAGGCGCGTGCTTCGGCCCGCTGGCGGATGTCTCGGGCGGTCCACACATGGACCAGCACGCCCACCGCCGCCGCGACCAGGCACGCGGTGGCCGCGGCCAGCGCGGCGATCTTCCAACGCAGCGGAACGCGGGCCGCCCGCGGCCGGTGGAACGGGCACACCGGCCTCAGCGCCTGAACTTGTAGCCGAAGCCGCGGACCGTCTCGATCCGGTCCCGGCCCAGTTTCCTGCGCAGCCGCTGCACACACAGGTCCACGACCCGGCTGTCGCCGTCCCAGCCGTACTCCCAGACGTTGCGCAGCAGGGTGTGCCGCTCCAGTACGACGCCCGGGTGGGCGGCGAACTCCAGCAGCAGCTTCAATTCGGTCGGGGTCAGCGCCACGGGGTTTCCGGAGACGGACACCTCCAGGCCGCCGGTGTCGATGGTCAGGTCTCCGAAGACCAGCAGGTCTTCCTCGGACGGTGGGGGCCCCTCGCCTGTGGCGCGCTGGGTTCCCGAGGCGGGCGCGTAGGTCGCCCGCCGCAGCAGCGAGCGGATGCGTGCCACGAGTACGTAGGTGTCGACGGGCTTCACCACGTAGTCGTCCGCCCCGGCCTCCAGACCGGCGACGACATCGAGCCCGTCGCCGCGAGCGGACATCATCAGGATCGGCACCAAGCTGGTTTCCCGGACTCTGCGGCACAGGCCGATCCCGTCCAGGCCGGGCAGCATCACGTCCAGGATCAGCAGGTCGAAGCTGTCGTCGCGGAAGAGCTCCAGCCCCGTGAGGCCGTCGGCCGCGGCCTTCATCTGATAGCCGTAGCGCTCGAGGGCGACGGTGAAGGACCGGCGCATCAGTTCGTCGTCCTCCACCAGCAACACGCGGACGGGGCGCGGAGAGGCCGGAGCCGGGGCGGACGAGGACACGGGGACGACTCCTGTTCGGACGGGCCGGGTGAGGCATCGGTCCCGTGTGCGCTCACGCCCAGCCGGCGACCTGAAGGGAACGATACGGCAGGCACGGGCGCGGTGACCGCGTCGCTCGATGGACACGCATCGCACTCCCAAGAGCCTCGCCCATCCGAGAACATGCAGGTCAGAGAGGTTGCGCGGCTCGGACCGCTGCCAGATCCAGGGCCGTCGGCGCTCCGTGGGCCTTCCGGTGCCGTGGGCACGCGGACCGGTTCGACGGACAACCAAGCGCTCCCTGATACACGCCGGATACAAAACCGGCCTCCGGCGGCGCGGCGCCCGGGGATCACGGCGAGCCCACCAGAGCGCCTGGCCCGGCCGGGCAAGCTGCGTCCTGCACTGCTCGGTCAGCGGATGGTCCCGGCCGAGGTGCTGCTCGCACGCGGCGAGCAGCACTCCGAACTGCTCGGCTCTGCCGGTGCGTCCGCTCCACCAGGCCAGGGCCCGCCGGAGGTAGAGCGCCGCGACCCGCTCTCCCGCCGCCTGGAGTCCGCCCCTGCCCTCACCGCCCCGAACCGGACGTAGGGCTGTGAGTACGGAGGTCTGGTGTCCGGCCCACGCCCGGTGGTTCCAGCAGGTCCGCCTCATGCGGGGGAAACGTCCGTCATCACGGCGACCCGGGCGCCGGGTTCCGATCCCGGGGGCCCGATGGCCATGGCGCATCACCCATCAGGTAAATGCCGACGGCGGGCATTGACGGAACCGGTTCCATTTACCCGGCTGTTCTTTTTGGCCAATTCGGGTCCGTCAGGCGCCATTGACCCTATTGGAGAACCTGAAATAGCGTGCAGACAATAAATCCAACCAGGGGAGAACCAGTCCATGCGCAGCAAGAAGACGATCGCCCTCGCGCTCGGCGGCGCCGCGGCCTTGGCCGGCACCGTCGCGTTCGGCGGCACGGCTCAGGCCGCGACGCTGGCACCGACCGGTACGAAAGTGACGGAGCACGTCGTCTGGGAGGCTCCCGTACCTGGGAAGATCACCCCGATGCACGTCCCGAACTACGGTTTCAACACGTACTACTTCAACGGCGTTTCGTGGCGCGCGACCGTCACCGTCGACTACGGCCGTACCGGAGCGTGGACCCACTGCAGCGATGGCACGGACATCCACGGCCCGCTGCAGGGGCCGGGATTCTGGGACTTCGGCGGTAGCTGTAGCGGTCACGGAACGATTACCCAGTACGGGTGGTACGACGGCTGACCGGTCCCTCGGTGAGCGTTCCGCTGCCGTAAAGCAAACAGTGCAACCGGGTTCCCGTTTTACGAAATACCCCGGACGCGAAAGCGCTCCGGGGTATTTCCGCGACCTTCTCCGTGACTCTTTTTTTGCGCCGGGGGATTGCTCAACGAGCATCCGCCGTCAGCGGCAGGTGGCAGCGCAGATGAGCCGACGGACCTGCAGGCGCAGCAGCACGCACTTCCCGACGCCCGCCGGATGTGCGGGAAACCGCAGGCAGGATCCGTGATCCCGGTGCGACCAGATTGCCTCGCCGTTGCCTCTCTCAAGGCGTGGGACACGAATGTCAGTTGCCATGGAGTGCACTCCAACACCTAGCGTCCTGGGCAGATGATTCCGAAACCAGGAGGCAGCACCATGACCGATGTCCCCACCCGGCACCTGGGCAACCTGGCGGTCTCCGCGCAAGGCCTGGGGTGCATGGGCATGAGCCACGGCTACGGTGCGACGGACGACACGCAGTCGATCGCGACACTGCACCATGCTCTCGACCTCGGGGTGACCTTGCTGGACACCGCCGACTTCTACGGCGCCGGGCACAACGAGGAACTGATCGGACGGGCCGTCGCCGGGCGCCGCGACGAGGTGGTGCTGGCCACGAAGTTCGGCCTCGCCAACCGCCTTGGTGAGCCCACCCGGGTCCGCGGCGACGCCGCCTACGTGCGGCAGGCGTGCGAGGCGTCGCTGCGCCGGCTCGGGGTCGACCACATCGACCTCTACTACCAGCACCGGGTCGATCCTCAGGTGCCGATCGAGGAGACCGTCGGCGCCATGGCCGAGCTGGTGCGGGCCGGCAAGGTCCGTCACCTCGGGCTGTCCGAGGCCGGCGCGCCCACCATCCGGCGGGCGCACGCGGTGCACCCGATCGCCGCGCTGCAGAGCGAGTGGTCGCTGTGGACCCGAGACCTGGAGGCGGAGATCGCACCGGTCTGCCGCGAACTCGGCATCGGCGTGGTCCCGTTCTCCCCGCTCGGGCGTGGCTTTCTGACCGGCCGCTACAGCTCGGTCGAAGGGCTGGCCGAGAACGACGTGCGGCGCAGCCAGCCGCGGTTCGCCGACGGCAACCTCGAACGGAACATGGCGATCGTCGCGAAGCTGAACGAGCTGGCTGCGGCGAAGGGAATCACCGCCGGCCAGCTCGCCCTGGCCTGGGTGCAGCACCGGGGCGACGGCGTGGTGCCGATCCCCGGCACGCGGCGGCAGCGCTACCTGGAGGAGAACCTCGCGGCCCTGGCCGTCGAGCTCTCCCCCGAGGAGCTCGACGCCATCGAGGCCGCCGCCCCGACCGAGGAGGTCGCGGGCACGCGCTACGACGCGACCAACCTCACCTTCGTCAACGGCTGAGCCCGCCGCCGTGAGCCCGGCCTGTGGTCGTCGCCCGGTGGGGCTGCCGCCGACCGGGCCGGCACAGCGCTCCTTCGACCGACGCTGCGGCGCCGGCCCGGAGACCTGCCCCCCGACACCATGAACGCCTGCGGGCGCAGTGCCGGCGGGGGCGTCTCCCTTCTTGGAGCCCTCGGGTCGTCATGCCCGGTGCCGGTCACGGGTGTTGGGCCAGCGCGGTGTTGGCGGTGTCGAGGATGTTGCGGAACGTGCGGGTGATGATCGGCCGCGCGAGGCGCCGGGTGAGGGCGGCACCGAGCAACGGGACGGGGATCTCGGCTCGGGTGGTCCAGCGCACCCGGGTGCCGCCGTCGACCTCGGTGAACGTCATACGGCCGAGTTCGTGCCGGGACGGCGGCAGGCTGCGCTCTACGACGTACTCGGTGGCGTACGGCGGGTCGTAGAGGGTGATGCGTTCCCGGAACCAGCCGATGAGCCAGAGGTGGCTGCGTATCGCACCGACCCCGTAGGGCGCGGCCTCGCCGTGCCGGGTCAGGCGGCAGCGCACGATCAAGGGCGAGTTCGTGTAGTTGGTGGTCGTGGTGAGCCAGGCGAAAACATCCCCGATCGGGGCGGCGATGACGCGTTCAACGGTCATGGTTTCCACGGTGGTGACCTCCTCGGTCGAGTGGGAGCACGGTCTCGGCGCAGTGCAGCTTGTCCGGGTTGCGCATGCCGTAGAGGCCGGCGATCCGGCCGTCGTGGATCTCGAATGCCACCAGCCAGTCGAGTTCACCGTCGGTCACGAACCGCGCCGCGGGCATGCCGTTGTACGTGGCGTGCTCGACCTTGGTCGCCGCCGTGGTGGTACGGATCACGCCGAGGACGAACCGGGCGACGTCGGCGCGGCCGGTGATCGGGCGGCGGGCAGCGACGACCTTCCCGCCGCCGTCGGAGATCTGCACGACGTCGGGCGCCAACAGGTCCATCAGCGCCTGGACTTCGCCGGTCGTCGCCGCGAGCAGGAATCGCTGGACGATCTCTCGGGTGGCATCGGAGTCGGGTTCGAAGCGGCGCCGCCGCGCGTGGACGTGCCGCCGTGCGCGGTGGGCGGTCTGCCGGGTGGTGACCTCGGTCTTGCCGATCGAGGCGGCGATCTCGGCGTGGGTGTAGCCGAACACGTCGTGCAGCACGAACACCGCGCGCTCCGTCGGGTTCAGGGTCTCCAGGACGAGCAGCATGGCCATCGAGACCGACTCGGCCAGGATCACGTCGTCGCTCACCTCGGGTGCCGTGCGAATCGGCTCGGGCAACCACGTGCCCACGTACTCCTCGCGCCGCACCCTGACCGCGCGCAGGTGGTTGAGGGCCTGACGGGTCACCGTGCGGACCAGGTAGGCGCGCGGATGCTCGACCGTGGCCGGGTCGACCGTGCTCCACCGCAGGTAGCTCTCCTGGAGCACGTCCTCGGCGTCGGTGGCGCTGCCCAGCATCTCGTAGGCGATGGTGAACAGCAGCGGACGGTGCTCGGTGAAGGCGTCCTCAGCCATGGGCCACCCCCGCCATCCGCTTGCGTCGGAACCTCGGCATCACACCCTGCTCCTCTCATCGGATGCCCATCGAGACACCCCGCGCCGACAAACCGTGACAGCCCACCGCTGTGATTCACGTCACGATGCGGGTTCGCCGGCCGAGGCTCGCGCAGCTGCCGAGTTCGCCGCGCCAGGGCTCGGGCACGCTCCGGAATGCACTTTTCGGCCATCCATTAAAGTGATCAATGCAGACAACGGAACACGTGCGCAAGGCTCATGACGGGGGAGCACACATGGCAGACGGCGATCTGCAGGTATCGGAGAGCAACCTCACCACGCTTGCCGACGACCTCGACGAAATGCAGCGCTACCTGGAGAAGCAGGTCCGCCGCATGGACGCGGTGGTCGACGGCATCGCGGCGGGTTGGCAGGGCCCCACGGCCACGGCGTACCGCTCGTTGCACCGAGGGGTCGCGGAGGATGCCGTGCGGATCCGGCAGGTGCTCTCCCTCCTGGAGGAGGCCACTCGGGCATCCCGCGACGGCTTCACGGAGCAGGAACTGGAGATCCTGGCCCGGTTCAAGCGGGTGCAGAACACCGAGGACGTGTCCGCGGCCGCTCGCGCACTGACCGTGCCGGACCCTCAGCCGGGGCCGGCCGGCCCGCAGAGCCGCCTCATGGACATCTGAGAACGAACACGGGGGATCAGCACCACCATGCCGGACGACGACCGGATCACCGTCAATTTCGCCACCCTGCAGCGCCTGTCGGGAGACCTGGAGGAAATCCTCCGCGTTCTCAACGAAAAGCTGGACCTGCTCTACGGGCGTTCCAAGAAGGCCGTTCTGGGCTGGGAGGGCGAGGCCCGCGAGGCCTTCATCGACGAGCTGGACAAGTGGGACCGCTCGGCCCGGGACCTCAAGGCCGCCCAGGCCTGGCTCCACGAAGTCGTGGTCAAGGGGCACCTCAACTACGACGCGGCGAACAAATCCGTGCTGCAGGGCTGGGGAGGCGGCGCCTGATGGCCGGACCCACCCCGGGCCCCGCCCCGGCGCAGCAGCCCGGCGGCAGCGGCGCGATCGACGTCAAGCCGAAGGACCTGTGGAGCGTCTCCGGCCGGGTCGCCACCCAGCAGGACGCCCTGATGCGCCGTGCGAACAAGCTCCTGGACGAACTGCACAAGTACCCCGACGCGGGAGGCGCCGGGAACGACGCCCGCACATTCGCCCAGTCGTATATGAAGATCGGCAACCTCTGGCTGAAGGTCTGGGGCAAGAGCGTGCTCAGCGTCGGCGGCGTCGCGGTCGGCTTCACGGAGACCGCCAACGCCTACACCAAGGCCGACGCGGCCGCCCACCCCAAGCCCGGCCAGCCCCCGGAGCAGCGGCCGCTGCCCACGGTCATCGACAAGGCGCCCGTCTTCGCCGGCGTTCCCGACATCAAGTGGGGCGACGACGACGGCGGCGACGACTTCCTGCGCGGCGCGATGGAGGGCATACCGGAGATCGTCCGGGACATCCTCCAGCCGGTCGCCAAGCACATCTTCCGCCTCGGCAAGGTGGCGGACGTCTACCCCTTCCCGCAGCAGCACTACCTCAACTCGCTCTGCCACAGCTGGGAGGGCGCATCGATCTGCCTGACCATGGTCGCGGACAACCTGACCATGACCCTCGGCTCGATCACCAACCACCAGCAGGCCGACTGGGAAGCCGCCATGCGGACCTTCTGCAGCGCGCTGTGGGGCGCGACGGCCTGGGGCCAGTCCCGGCAGGGTTACCAGTGGGCCCAGACCGCCAACTCCGGCCCCGGCACGCCCCGCCTTCCCACGGGCAGCGAGCCGGTGATGACCGTGCTGAAGGACACGGCCGACAAGATCAGTGGGATTCTGCGCGAGTACGCGGAAGCCGCCGTCGAGCTGAACCACGATGTCTTCGAGGAGTACAAGAGGGCCCTCAAGAAGGCGGCCAAGGACATCCTCGACGACATGGAGAAGGCCAAGGACGACCACAGCATCAAGGGCGTCATCAGCACGGTCACCAATGTGGTCGAAAAGGGCGTAGGGCTCGTGCTGAAGTTCGACGTCAACACGATCCTGAACCTCGACAAGGCCAAGCTGAACCAGATCGTGGACAAGTACACCGGTACCCTCAGAGGCCTCACCACACGCATGGACGCCCTCAAGTCCGCCCTGGAAGAAGCCGACCTGAGCGCCCCGAAGTTCGAGGCCGGCGTCGCGCGTGCCCACGGATTCGGTGCGCGTTCCCTGGAACAGTTCAAGGACTCGCAGACCTGGCTGAAGATCGACTCGGCCACCGGCAAGTACACGCTGGACCTGGGAGCCAACGAGTGGATGGGGGACGGGCACACGCTCGACAAGCACGTCGGCAAGACGGACGCGCAGCTGGCGCAGCGGTTGCGCGACCAGCAGCAGGGCAGCCCGACGACTTCCTGGCCCTACGGAAAGCCCAAGATCGGAAGTTCCTCCTCCTTCCCGGACTATGCGAGGGCCCAGGAACTCACCGAGTACAACCTCAACCACAACTCCGCGGACATCGAGGCATGGATCAAGGGTCCGCCGCCCCCGGCCGACGGCGACGTGAAGTCCTTCTACGGGACGGCGCCCAACGGCGAGAACAGCGGCCGCAGCGTGAGCAAGCAGCCGACGGACCCCAATGACCCGATGTCCGGCTACAAGCAGGGCGGGATCAACGCCAAGGCGATCGACGTGAAGGGCATAGACACCAGGATCAGGTACGACGGTAACCGCAATCCGCCGTTCACGATCATGACCTCGATGCCCTACAACCCCTGAGGAAGGCCCGTACATGTCCGTCGACCAGGCGTCCTGGGAATCTGCCGTACGGCATCTTTACGAGGATGCGTTCGCGTACGTCGCCAGCGGCCCCCGCATGCACCGGGACTGGCGTGCCGATGTGCTCGCCGTCATGGAGCACGCCGTCCCCGACCCGCGCGGCTGGGCCGGGCTCGACGATCACGCAGGTGACCCCGAACGGACGGTGCGGCCCGCCCATCCCTTCCGTGAGCTCACCGCGGAGACCCTCGCGGAACGGCTCTTCGAGATCGACCGGGCGAGCGCGGAGGACCTCCTGCTCGCCCTCACCGACGACGGCTGCACCCTGCGGAACCTCGATCGGTTCGATGAGAGCCCCGACGAGATGCGCGAGGTGGCCCGCACCGTCCTCGCGCGCTACGGCGACACGATCACCTGTCACACCAACATCACCGCACACAGCGGAACCCTGGACTTCGGCGCGCCTCGCGAGGCCTGGAGGCCGGTGACCGTCTACTCCGAGGACACCGGTCTGGTCGTCGTGTCCGCCACCGAAGTCGGGCTGTTCTGGAACTTCGCAGACTACTGAGCGACCCTGCGGCAAGCCCCGAAATGGACGCACCGCATCCGCGGGAGGGGTGCTTTGAGAGGATGAACCCATGTTGACCCGTTCCGCTTCCTACCCCGACCGGGAGACCGCCCAGTGGGCCACCCAGCAGGTGGTGACCGCCAACGAGCAGGTCATCCACCGCTGGCTCGCCCAGGGGACGCGGGCCCGCCTCACCATCGAGGCCGCCTGGCCGTCCCGCGAGGAGCCCGTCGGCCGGGTGCTGCTCGAGGCGATGCTCCTCGCCGGGCAGGAGCCCGTCGACGTCCGGGCGGCCCGCGTCGTACTGCGCCGCGAGCCCGCCAGCCCACACGGCTTCGCCGTCCAGACCACTCTCCCGTTCTACCTGTAGAGGCAGCCCGACTGTGCCAATGAAACCCCTCGAGCACGACCGGCGCTACGGCGAGCTCGACCAGGTCATGCGCGCCTACCTCGGCCGGGCCGCCGACGACACCGCCGAGCAGCGCAGCCGCGCACTGGACGCGTACCTGCGCCACACGTGGCACAACCGGCCCTGGGCGATCGCGGAGGCGGAGCGCCAGCTGCGCGAGTACAGCCGCAACCCCCCGGGCCGCCTGCGGATCGGCCTCGGCGAGTACTACGCCATCCCCGACACCGGCATGCCCGAGTCCGCGATCGGCGACTGGCTCCGGCTGCTCGCCGACCACCTCAAGGCGAGCATCGAGAACGGCGAGGTCCCGCCGCCGGCCACCCCGCAGACCCACTGGGAGTGGCACGCCCGCTTCCCGGAAACCGCACAGCTGCTGGGCGGCTGGTTCTCCCAGGACATCGTCGACCAGTTCCCCGACCACGAGGCCGCGGTTGCCGACTACGCCGCCGGCACCGACCCCCAGCTCATCGCCCGCCTCGTGGGCGAACTCCACGAGCTCCTCGCCCTCCCCCTGGACGAAACCGACTACGCCCTGGCCGCTGCCGAACTCGGCATGGAAGTCTCCCCGCCGGAGCCGTTCTCGTACGGCGCATGGTTCCAATCGGTCGCAATGACCCTGGCAAGCACCTGACAGTCCGCCGGCCCGCGAATCAGCGGATGCGGGTCAGCGGATGCGGGTCAGCGGATGCGGGTCAGCGGATGCGGGTCAGCGGATGCGGGTCAGGGCCGCAGGAGCTCCGGCCGACTGTGCCCCTTCCGATGCGAGCGTCAGCCGGTCCGGTTCCTCGAGGGTCAGCACGTAGAGGTTGCCCCGGGGGCAGTCGAAGGTGGCCGCGCGGTCGGTCGGATGGCTGGTAGCCGCCACCAAGACCGCCGTGTTCCCCTTGACCTGCCGCAGCTCAAGGGCCTCCGTGCACCCCAGATTGCGCCCGCTGGAGACCTCCTTGACGTCGCTGACCTGCCGGCCCACGATGTCGCCCGCAGCCCCGGCGTTCAGAGTGACCGTGACGGCGAACCCACCCGTCTTCGCCCGGGAGATGCCGTCCGCGTCCGGCGTTCCGGGCCCGGTGCCGGACCACGTGCCGACCCACGACGCCGGCATCGCCGCCGCGGAGGATGACGGTGCGGACGGAGCGAGCGAGGCGGCGGGAGACTCCCTGCCACCGTCGTCTCCCCCGGGAAGCCGGATCGCGAGCGTGACGACCGCCGCGAGAACGGCGGCACCGGCGGCGGCGATCACCGGGGGCCGCCGGGCCGTCCACCCGCTCCGGCTCCCTGCAGAAAGGGGAGAAGAGAGCGGCGTACCGGGAGCCGTGGACGGCGGCACCGGCGCGATGGGAGCGGGCAGGGCTGGCGGCGGCGGGGAAACCGGGGACGCGCCGGTCCCCGCCGGAGCGTACGCAGGCTGCTGCGGTGCGGTCAGGAGTCGCCGGAGTTCAGCCTCCCGGCGCCCGACGTCCGCGGCCAGGGCCGGCGGCACCGCCCTGCTCCAGTCCTCGTCCTGCGCGGCGCCGAGCCGCGACCGTACCTCCTCGGCGGTCGGGCGCCGGTCGGGGTCCTTGGCCAGGCATTCCCGCACCAGCGGAAGGAGCGGTTCGGGCACGCCGTCGAGCAGGGGCTCGTCGTGAACGATCCGGTACAGGAGGGCCGGAAGTTGCAGCTCTTCGCCGTGCGCCAGGAAGGGACTGCGGCCCGTTGCCGCGTACACGAGGACCGCGGCGAGAGAGAACACGTCTGCCGGCGCCGCGGCCACGGCGCCGGTCGCCTGCTCCGGCGCGAGGTAGCCGGGCGTGCCGATGACCGCGCCCGTCTGAGTGTGGCGCGGGTCGCGCACGGTGCGGGCGATGCCGAAATCGATGAGGAAGGGCCGCTCGGGACCGAGCAGCACGTTCGCCGGCTTGATGTCGCGGTGGACGACCCCCGCCGCTCGTACGGTGACCAGTGCGGCTGACAGCTCCCGGGCCAGGCACCACACGGCCGGTGCCGCCAGCGGCCCGTACCGGTGTACCCAGTCGCCCAGCGACGGCGCGGCGATGTACTCCGTCGCCAGCCACTGCGGCAACACCCCCGGCGGGCTGAAATCCACCACCGAGACCGTCCACGCACTGCGCACACGGTCGTTGGTGCGTATCTCCCGGGCGAACCGTTCGGCGAAGTCCGGCTCCTGACTCAGCTCCCGGTGCACGGTCTTCAGGGCCAGCGGCCGGCCGGACGGCGTCCGGGCCAGGAACACCTCGCCCATTCCGCCCTCGCCGAGCCGCGCCAGCAGACGGTACCCCCCGATCTCCGGCAGGTCACCGGGCCGCAAAGACTCCACCGACTCCCCCGTCCCCATGACCATGCGCCGGGCCGCACAGCACGAACCCTCCGGTGGGCCAACGTATATGACGAGCTCCGGGGCCGGAGGGCCACCAGGTCCTGTGCCGCCGGCGCCGGCGCATCCTGGTGTCGCGGCGGTGTCCGGCCGGCTCGACGGCCGGACACCGCTCGCGGGTCAGGAGATGGTGACGAACTTCGCGATGCTCGGTACCCCCTGCGCGTCGAGGGCGAAGAGCATGTAGGTGCCCGGCAGGACCACACCGGTGTCGGCGGGTACGGACACCGTGTAGGTGCCGGTTCCCGTGGCCGTGGAGGCGAGGGGGACCCGCCGCTGGTCGTTGTCGACGGAGTGGGTCGCGGCCGCTGCCCGCATCAGGACGAAGGACGCCACCGGGGCCCGGGTGCTCACCGTGAGCGACGTGCCGGGGGCTGTCCTGGAGGGCACGCCCGCGGTGATGACGGGACGCGGCTTCGGCGATCCGTCCGCGTTGAGCAGGTACGGCGGTGTGAAGACCGCCCCGTCGGCGTGGTTGGTCGCGCAGTCACCGCACAGGCCCCCGCCGCCGGAGAAGATCCGCCCGTCCGGCAGCAGGTTGGCCACGCTGTGGTAGTTGCGCGGGATGGCCATGGTGGCGAGCGGGGTGAAGCTGCCGGTCGACGGGTCCCAGAGCTCGGGGGCGAGAACCGAGGTCGCGTCGCTGAAGGGCACCGGATAGGCCTGCCCGCCGAAGACGGCCACCTTGCCGTCGGGCAGGACGACGCTGTTGCTGAAGGCGCGGGCGTGTTCCATGTCGCCCGTGCGGTCTGCCTGGACCTGGCTGCCCGAGATGCTCACGGTGTAGGCCCGCCGGGTGGCAGGGGTCTTCTCGTAGGCGGGCGATCCGCCCAGGGTGAGCAGTTTGCCGATGTCGTAGGAGACGGCGTTGCCGGTCATGGCGTCCTGGCTGTCGGCCCGGGTGCCGGCGGAGGTGATGCTGCCCTGGCCGCTGGTCGAGATCCAGTTCATCTGCTTGCTCGGGCCCAGTTGCAGCACCTTGCCGCCCGAAGTGGCGTGCAGCCACATGTGGTTGTCGGCCCGGTAGGGTCCGGCCGGGTCCGCCGTCAGCGCCGGGACGGCCGAGACCCCCGGGAGCGTGCGCCACGTACGGGTGTCCGGCGACCAGACCTCACCGGCTTTGTCGCCCGCGGGTCCGCTCCAGGACCCGCCCAGGACGAAGGCCTCACCGGTGGAGAGCAGCGTCATGGCCTGGTAGCCGCGGGCGATGTTCATGCTGGTGGTGGCGGACCAGGCGTCGGTGGCCGGATCGTAGATGCTCGCCTTTTCCGCGTTGCTTCCCCCCGTGACGAGCACGCGGCCGTCGGCCAGCATGGCAATGCCGGGACAGAACATGTCGTGGCCGGTGTTGTCGATGCGGCGCTGCGTGACCTTGCCGGTCTTCAGGTCCAGAATCGCCGTCTGGGTGTAGCCGTTGCTGCCGCCGAAACGGTCGACGGCGTACGCGGACCAGGCGAGCAGCTTGTCACCGGGCAGGGCCGCGGTGGCCACGGGCACCAGGGGGAAGCCGGTGATCCGGTCCCAGCTCCCGTGGACGGCCGGGCTGGCCGGTCCGCTCAGGCGTATCTCGCCGGCCGAGGTCCACGGGCCGCGGCCGCCGGCCTCGGTGGTCACGGTCAGACGAATGAATCGGGCGTTCTCGGTGCGGGTGAAGGTGGCGGTCTTGACGGTGTCGTCGTCCTTCCAGGTGCCCGCGGCGATCGGCGCGCCGAAGGCAGTGCCGTCGGTGCTGGTGGTGATGGTGTACGCGCCGGCCCGGCCGTTGGGCC
Organism: Streptomyces sp. NPDC050448; assembly: GCF_040655295.1. Lineage (NCBI taxonomy): Bacteria > Bacillati > Actinomycetota > Actinomycetes > Kitasatosporales > Streptomycetaceae > Streptomyces > Streptomyces sp. NPDC050448. The sequence continues at coordinate 30,726 of NZ_JBFAJR010000019.1, forward strand.
CGTCCGTACGCGGGTGGTAGACGAGGGCGGAGACGGCCGTCGTGCGATGCATGTCGATGGTGATGCTGTGCGGCAAGGGGGCAGGGGTACCGGACCATGCGCTGTGCCAGATGGTGCTGTCGTTGCCGTCGAGCACGTTGGCGGCGCGGCCGTTCTCGCCGCTGGTCTCCTCGTCGCCGGCCGTGGCCGTCCAGCCGGTCCGGGACAGGTCGACGGTGGCCGCGGGGGTGCCGGGGTCGCCCAGCAGGTTGATCTCGGCGGCGGAGGTCCAGGGCCCGCGGCCGCCGGCCTCGGTGAGCGCCGTCAGCCGTACGAACCGAGCCCCCTGCGGGGCGAACCCGAGCGTCTTGGCGCTGCCGTCGTCCGCCAGCGTGCCCGAGGCGACGGGGCTCGCCCAGTTCTGTCCGTCCGCGCTGACACTGATGCTGTACTCGCCGACGCGCCCGTTGGCCCCGTCGGCGCGGGGGCGGTAGAGCAGTGCCGAGACGACGGCCGTGCGATGCATGTCGATGGTGATGCTGTGCGGCAACGGGGCGGGGGTGCCGGACCATGCGCTGTGCCAGATGGTGCTGGTGTTGCCGTCGAGCACGTTGGCGGCGCGGCCGTTCTCGCCGCTGGTCTCCTCGTCGCCGGCCGTGGCCGTCCAGCCGGTCCGGTCGAGAACCGGAGCAGTTGGTTCCATGGCATTCGCCGGTGCGATGCCGTGGTGCGGCGACTGCTTCGCCGTCTGCTGGTCGAAGGGAACGGGTGCGGGTCGGGGCTCCGGGGCGCGGCCGGCCGCTGCCGGGCCCGCGACCCCGAGCCACGGCATCAAACCGACCAGCAGCGAGCCGAGGCCGAACGCGATGAGCACGTGGGAACGGCGTAACACGCGGGGAAAGGCGAGGAAGCGTCGCCTGTACTGCAATCTGACCTCCTGGGGCGAACTGGCGTACCCCATGGAACATAGGTCAGGCATGCCCCAACTCGCCCGAAACGCCGGAGAGTTGGCGCGAAGCCGCATCGCCGGAGCGGATGGCGGGAGGCTTAACGGCCCAGCCGGCCAGGGTCGGTATCGCGCGGTGTGGGCCGGGAGGGAGGCGGGGCCCGCGGCTCGTGCCGGGTGAGCCGGACGGCGGACTCGCTGCCCGCTCGGGCGCTTCCCGCCAACTCGGGCAGCAGCGGCCGGACGAACTCCCACTCGGGCATCGGACAGTTCATCGCGGCGTATCACCCGACCGTGATCCACCACTCAAGGTCGCCATGTGACGACCGGCGCTCACGACGTGGTCGGCTACTGAACGAGTCATGCTTCTGAGCGTGCTTCCGTCTCCGGGGGATACTGAGGGGCATGGAGCTGAGTGGGGACAAGGTCGTGCTGCGGTCGGTGGCCGTCGGTGACGGGGAGGTCCTTGACAGGATCGTGCGGGAGCCGGAAGTCGCGGCGTGGTGGTCGCCTCCGGACGACTTCGAGGGCATGCTCGCCGTTGTCTTCGAGGGCGAGGTCATCGGAGCGATCCAGTTCGAGGAAGAAGCCGACGCCGAGTTCCGGCATGCCGGCATCGACATCTTCCTGACGGCGGGGCATCACGGGAAGGGACTCGGCACCGACGCCGTACGCACCCTGGCCCGGTGGCTGGTGCACGAACGCGGCCATCATCGGCTGACCATTGACCCGGCCGCGGCCAACACCGCGGCGATACGCAGCTACGGCAAGGTCGGGTTCAAGCCCGTGGGGATCATGCGGGCCTACTGGCGCGACCACCGGACGGGCACCTGGCAGGACGGACTGCTTATGGATCTGCTTGCCGAGGAGCTGATCTGACCGGTCGGCGCCGAGTACACCGGGCGTGACGTGATGCGGGCCGCACCAGTTCTTCGGCTGTGCAGACGAAGTGGGCCCGTGCGGCCTTGTCCCATGCTGCCTTCACCGGCATCTCCCGTGCACATCTCGGCGGTTTGATCAAGGAGTTGGCCCCGGCGTGGCAGACGCGACGGGAGTCGCCGCACCCTGTGGTCCGGAGCCAGCCGACCCGGCCGGATGCACGATCAGACCGCGATGCGCACCGAGCTCGGCGAGCGGTACGCCTGGCGTGGGCAGCGACGCCGCCAGTCCTCACGGCGACACAGGGCCGTCAGAGCGGGTTGAGGCGCGCCTTGAGCCGGCGCGACCACCTTCGTTGGACCCGTAGCGCGTCTCCAGGCTCTCGGCGCGACGCCCGCCCACGTGGGCCAGGGCGACGTCCCGTGGACGTGCCCGGCCGACCCGGGTCTCCCGCGTGACGAGTTCTTAGCATCAGAGGGTAAGTATCCGTTCGGCCGCCGCGTGATCGACTAAAAAGGGCCGGACCGAACCAAGCGGTCGGGATTACGTCGAAGGTGGTGGATGTGGTGTGCGTGAATGCGCCGTCGTACTGAAGCCCGTTTCCTTCTCTGTGGTGTACGCGTCTGCGGACGAATACCGGCTCGTCGCTTCGATCCTCAGGTCCAGAGCAGCAGAGGCACCGGGCCTGCCCGGAAAGGGCGGCCCCAATCCCGGAACGTTGTCGCTGGTCAGGGTGCCGACTGTCGACCATCCGGGAAATTCCTCAAAGAACCACCAATCCAAGGGCGTTGGCGCCCCGAAGTAGCAGCGAGACCCTCTCCGGGAGCTCACGTCAACCCCGTACGATCTGCGATTCCCCCTCACGGGAACCCGCGGAACAGGAGCGAATGTGATAGTCAAGCGCACTGGTCGCCTCGTGGTGCTCGCCGCCGCGCCCGCCGCTGTGTTCCTGACCCTGGGGCTGTCCGGCCCAGCTCTCGCGCAGGGCGGGAAGGCCTACCAGATCGACCTGGCGCAGCTCAATGACTCCGGTTCCCGGGGTACGGCCATGCTCAGCCTCAACGGCAACCAGCTGACCGTGCAAATCGAGTCCCAGGGCATGGTGCCCGGACAGCCCTCGGCCCAGCACCTGCACGGCTCGACCAACGGGCACGACTTCCACTGCCCGGACGCCAGCGACGACACCAACCACGACGGGATCCTCAGCAACACGGAGGCCACGGTCGACTACGGCAACATCAACATCTCGCTCACCACGTCCGGGGACACCAAGGCGACCAGCGGTCTCGCCGTGGAGCGCATGCCCGTCGCCGACAAGCAGGGCAAGCTCTCCTACAAGCGGACGATCACCGTGGCGCAGGATGTGGTCGACCACATCAAGGACCTGCACATCGTGCAGCACGGCATCGACCGCAACAAGAACAACAAGTACGACTTCGAGGGGGCCGGCAAGAGCGAGCTCGACCCGAAGCTGCCCCAGGAGGCCACGGCTCCGACCAACTGCGGAATGGTCATGGGCGCGTCCGTGGGATCCATTCCGGTCGGCGGCATCGAGACCGGTGGCGGTGATCCGCAGAGCGTGGCGGCGCCGGCAACGGCGACCACCGGAGCGGTGCTCGCCGTATCCGCGGCGGTGGCGGGTGCTGCGGCCGGTGCGCTCCTGGTCGCGCGGAGGCGGGCCGCCGTGGTCCCCGTCCGTACGGAGACCACGGGGGCCGCTGCGTGAATCCCGGCCGAAGCTCCGCACCGGCCATGCTGACCGCATCCGCCGTGTCCACCGTGCGGCCCCGCCGCCGCAGGGCTGCGGTCCCCCTGGCCGCCGCCGCCCTCACCACGCTGCTTCTCGCGGGGTGCGGGGGCCAGGGCCCGGCGGCGCCCTCCGCGCCCCAGGGGCAGGCCCCGCAGAGCGGGGCGCCGGCGAGCGGCGGCGCCGGAGGCACTCCCACCGGCGAGGCGTCCACCGGCGGCCACCACGCGTCGCCGGAGGGCGGGGCGCAGAGTGGTTCGGGTGCGGGCCAGGCCAAGCCCGCCCTCGCCCGGTCGGAGCCGCAGAAGATCTCCATCCCGTCCCTCGGCCTGTCCAGTTCCTTGGAGACGCTGCGGCAGAACGCGGACGGATCGATGCAGACCCCGAAGGACCCTGCTCTCGCGGGCTGGTACGAGCCGGGGCCGACGCCCGGCTCCCAGGGGCCGGCCGTGATCGCCGGCCATGTCACATGGAACGGCGCGGCGGCCGTGTTCGAGAAGCTGAAGACGATGAAGGCCGGTGACACGATCAAGGTGACCCGGCAGGACAACAAGACGGCCACGTTCACGGTGGACCGGGTGGCCGAGTACCCGAAGGCCCAGTTCCCCACGCTCGAGGTCTACAAGAACCTCGACTACGCAGGCCTTCGCCTGGTCACCTGCGGGGGCGACTTCGACCCGAAGAAGCACTACTACGACAGCAACGTGGTCGTGTTCGCCAGCATGACGGGCACCGCTTAGCACGGGCAGCAGGACTTGCCGGCAGTCGTCGGGTCTTGGTCACGGCGAAGACCTCCGGCGTGGTGGAGGCGTCTGGGCTCCGCACCACGCACGGAGGTCTTCGTGTCCCGCCACGACGGGCCGGAGCGGGCACGGCCACTGCGCTGCACGAGGCCGGACACACACGCGATCGGCTTCGCCCACGAGCACTGGGCTTAGTCATGTGCATGCCTCATCAGGCGCATGGGCAATGTGACTTTCAACAGATGATGTGTGCAGAACGCGTCCAAGACACCCTTCCTGTGCTAAAAGCAGACACATGAACGTGATGGAAAGGCACAAGTTCGTCGTGGGTCTGCTCATGCAGCAGAACCGCGCGACCGTGTCCGAGCTGGCCCAGGCCACCGGCACGTCCGAGATGACCATCCGCCGGGACCTGGAAGTACTGGAATCCCGGGGAGCACTACGCCGGGTACGCGGCGGCGCCGTGAGCAACCTGCCCGGCGGCGTCGAACCGCCCTACGCCATCCGCGCCATGTCCGCAGCACAGGCCAAGGAACGACTCGCACACACCGTGGTCGACCTGCTCACCGACGGCGAAACCGTGGCCCTCGACACCGGGACCACCGCCGTGGCCATCGCCAAAGCCATGGCCGACCGCCAGCTCACCGTCACCCCGCTCTCCCTCCACGCCGCCTTCGCCCTCTCCCCACACCCCGGCATCCACCTGCTCATGCCCGGCGGCCAGGTACGCCCCGAAGAACTCTCCTTCTACGGCCACACACCCGTCCAGACCTTCAAAGACCTCTGCTTCGACACCTTCATCCTCGGCTGCTGCGGCGTCGACCCCACCCAGGGAGCCACCGCCTACAACCTCGAAGACGTCCAAGTGAAACGAGCCGCCGTAACCGCAGCACAACGCGTCATCCTGGTCGCAACCGCCGACAAACTCGGCCGCACCGCACTCGGCCGCATCTGCCCCATGGAACAGATCGCCCTCATCGTCACCGACGCACCCGACAACTCCCCCACAGTCAAAGAACTACGCGACCACGGCGTCGAAGTGGTACACCCGGCAGACGACTGACCGAAACGCCCACCACAAGGCCCGCCGCACGCAGGGCAGCGGACAGAAGATGACCGGATCGGCCGGGGTGCGGTACGAAGTCCCTCGTGAACGAACAGATCCAGTCCGCAACCGTCCGCGTGTTCATCGCCCTCGCCCCGCCCGACGACGCCAAGGAGGAACTGGCACGGGAACTGCGGCCCGCCTACCGCGCCTACCCGGGCATGCGGTGGAACCGCATCGAGGACTGGCACATCACCCTGGCCTTCCTCGGTGAACTCCCGGTCGCCACGGTCCCGCTCCTGCAGCCGCCGCTCGCCGCCCTCGCCGCAGCACACCGTCCCCTGCAGCTGGCACTGCGCGGCAGCGGACACTTCGACCAGCGGGTGCTCTGGAGCGGGATCGACGGGGAACTCGAAGGACTGCATCTGCTCACCACCCAGGTGCGTACCGTCGTCAAGGAATGCGGTATCGCCTTCGAAGACCGGCCGCTGCGCCCGCACCTGACGCTGGCCCGCTCCCGCCGCAGCGACTCCTCCAGCACGGTGGAAGCCGCCGCCACGCTCACCGCGTTCACCGGCCGCCGGTGGCCGGCCGAGCGCCTCCACCTGGTCGGCAGCAACATAGGCCGCGGCCCCGGACCGATCCACTACCGCGACATCCGGGCCTGGGAGTTCACCGGTCAGCGCTGAAACCCCTTCAACGGAGCGCCCCGTGCCCCGTCAGCCGACGGGGTCGAAGAGCTACCCTCCCGCACAATGGAGGCCGGCGAACGGGAGGGTGCGGCATGGTGGACGAGGGCGCCTCGGTACGGGTGGAGCGGGACGGCCCGGTGTTCACGGTGATCCTGAGCAGACCGGGGGTCCGCAACGCGGTGGACGGTCCGACGGCGGCACGGCTCGCCGATGCCTTCCGCCGGTTCGAGGCCGACGAGGACGCGGCCGTCGCCGTGCTCTGGGGCGAGGGCGGGACCTTCTGCGCGGGCGCCGACCTCAAGGCCATCGGCACCGAGCGCGGCAACCGGGTGCTCGCCTCGGGGGACGGGCCCATGGGGCCGACCCGGATGCGGCTGGGCAAGCCCGTGATCGCGGCCATCGCGGGGCATGCGGTGGCCGGGGGCCTGGAGCTGGCGCTCTGGTGCGATCTGCGGGTCGTGGAGGAGGACGCGGTCTTCGGCGTGTTCTGCCGCCGCTGGGGCGTGCCGCTGATCGACGGCGGTACGGTGCGGCTGCCCCGCCTGATCGGTGAGAGCCGCGCCATGGACCTGATCCTGACGGGTCGTCCGGTCACCGCCGCCGAGGCGCACGGAATCGGGCTCGCCAACCGTGTGGTGCCCGCGGGGCAGTCCCGCCGGGCTGCGGAGTCGCTGGCCCGGGAGATCGCCTCGTTTCCCCAACTGTGCCTGCGCCACGACCGGCTGTCCGTCCTGGAACAGCACGGTCTGGGCGAGGCGGAGGCGCTGGCCGGGGAGTACCGGCACGGTCTGGTGCCGCTGGCCGCGGGCGAGACCCAGGCGGGGGCGGGCCGGTTCGCCTCGGGCGCGGGGCGGCACGGCGCGTTCGGGGAGTGAGCGGTTCGTACCGGGCTGGGCGGGCCGTGGCAGGGCGCAGCAGCCGTCGGCCGGTGGGGATCTCCGGGTGCGGGGGCCGGGGGCGGGGTTCGGCGTGCACCGCCCGATGCCGGCTGCCGGGCCGGGCGCGGGCCGGGGGTGGCCGCGTCCCGGACCTGGCCCCGTGTGGCCCCTGAGCGGTGCGCCCTCCTGCCGCCGGGTCGTCATGTCCCACACCCGTACGGTCCGGTCGAGGCCGGCGGTGACGGCGACAGCGCGCTGGTCGGCGTTCGCGGCGGAGGGTCAGAGCGTCTCGCTCAGCGAGTCCGCCAGCCTGCGCCGCGCCGTCCGGGTCGCCGGCACCGTCGCCGCCGCCACCGCGCCCAGCACCGCTCCGACGACGACCGCCAACAGCACCGGCAGCGGTGGCAGTTGTGCGATGCCCGCGCCGATTCCGCTCGACGCGCCCTGGCTGTCCACCAGCCAGCTGCCGGACAGCACCCCCACCGTCGTCCCCACCACGGCGGATGCCAGCGCGGTCAGTCCTGCGGCCGTCACGATCATCGAGCCGATCTGCCGGGGCGTCAGCCCGATCGCCTTCAGCGCGAGCAGGTCCCGGCCCCGGTCGCGTACGCCCGTGCTGATCAGCGTCAGCAGTTCGGTCAGCCCGATCAGTGCCAGGACCGCGATCAGGGCGGCGATCACTCCCCGGGCCGGTTCCAGCCGGTCCACCGGATTGGGCGTCTCCCGGACCTCCAGCGTTCCACCCGCCGCCACGGCGAGCGCGGCGCTCACTTCCCGGGGGTCCGCGCCCTTGCGCAGCACCAGGGCGTGGAAGTCGGGCCGCAGCCCCGGATCGCGCTCCCGCAGCGCGTCGATCGTCGTGGTGATCACCCGGCCCCCGGAGTCGGGTTCGATGGTGCGTCCGACGAGGTGCAGGATCTGCGGCCGTCCCTCGACGGTCATCCGCACCCACGCGCCGACCCGCACACCGAGGAGATCGAGCAGCCCCTGCCCGGCCACGGCCTCGTCCGGACCGCCGACCGCGCGCCCTTCCACCACCTTGGAGGGGTACGGGTCCCGGGTCGTACCCAGCCCGCGGAGCGTGATGGTGCCGGTCTGCCCCGGCACGAGCGCCGCCATCTCGGCGCCCGGATGGACTGCGGCGATGTCCGGGATCGCCGCGAGGGTCTTCTCCAGTTCCGCGTCGGACGACCCGGCGGGCTGTTCGGCCCGTACGGTCAGCGCCGCGGGCAGTCCCATCTGTGCGGGCCGGCTGCGGAACTGGTCCAGGGTCGACCAGGCGACGAGCGCGACCGTGATGAGCACCAGCGGCAGGGCGAGCCGGGCCACGGATACGAGCGTCCGGCCGCGCCGCGGGAATGCCGCCCGCCACCCCAGGACCAGGGCGGGAGGCACCCGTACCCCGAGAGCCCGCCTGCCCAGTGCGGTCATCGGCGCGGCGGACGGCAGCGCGGCGCGGGCCACCGGCACCGGTGGCACCCGTCCGGCCCGCCACGCCGAGAGGCCGGTCGCAGCCGCGATCAGCAGCACCGCGCCGCACGGGACGCCGATCATGAGCGCGGTGTGGCCGGGCAGGTCCTGCCACACCGCGGCCGCCTCCCCGATCCGCCCGGGTATCCGGGCGCCCAGCAGGGCGATCGCCGCCGTGCCGAGGGCCACGCCGAGGAGCGCGAAGGCCAGATGCTGTACGAGGAAGCCGCGGGCCACCTGGCCGGGGGTGAAGCCGACGGCCTTGAGGACGGCGATGTCCCTCAGCTGGCCGCGGACCCGGGCACCGATCGCTCCGGCCGCGGCGAGCGCCGCCGCGAGCAGCGCACCGAGCCCGAAGACGGCGAACATCTGCCCGAGGAGCCGGTCGTCGCCGCCCGCCTCGGCCCGTGCCTGCTGCCACTTGGTGACTTGGGCCACCCGGTCGGCACCGAGGACGGTGACGGCGCGCTGGACGATGAAGTCGGTGTCGTCCGGATCCTCCAGGCGCAGGCCCACGCTCTGCCCGGTGTCGCCGTGAGCGATCTCGTCGAGGGTGCCGGCGAGCACCCAGCCGATACCGGGACCGCCGCCCGGGTGGTAGCGGGGCTCGGCCACCTCGGCGATCCCGCTCACCTGCAGTACGTGCGGGGCGCCGTCAGGCCCGGTGACCCGTACCGTGTCGCCCGGCTCCGCCCAGAGCGCCCGCGCGACCGAGGCCTCGAGCACGACGGCGGCGGTGCCGGTGCCGGGGCGAGCCCCGTCCTCCGGCCGGGCGAGCCAGCCGCCCGCGGTGACGAGCGGCCGCCCCGTTTCCGGGGGCGCCGCCGCTGCCGCGCGCAGCGTCACCCCGACCCGCGCGCCACGCGACTCGACCGTCGTGGCCGTCGTGCGGTAGGGCCCGGAGAGGGCTGCGATCCCGTCCACGCCGGACAGGGCGGCCATGTCCGCCCCGGCGCCGGTGTGCAGCCAGATGTGCGCGCCGTGGGACTGGTTGAAGACCCGCTGCCAGGGGTTCGCGGCGTAGCTGAACAGCGCTCCGGCCAGCAGGAGCGAGGCGATGATCCCGGCGCTGGCCAGTACGACGAAGAGGGCTTCGCCGCGGTGTGCGCGGAAGTCGGCGTGCGCCCAGCGCAGAGTGGCCCGCACGGTCACTCCTTCAGTTCCAGGTCCAGTACGCCGGAGACGCCGCGGGCCGGCCCGCGGCGTCCGCCGCCGAGCTGCGCGTCGTCGGCTATGCGCCCGTCGAAGAAGCTGATGACGCGGTCGGCGGCGCTGGCCATCCGGGCGTCATGGGTGACCATCATGATCGTCTGGCCGCGCTGGTGGAACCGGGAGAGCAGCCTCAGCACCTCTCGGGTGCCCTTGCTGTCGAGGCTGCCGGCCGGTTCGTCGGCGAGCAGCAGTGTGGGGTGGTTGACCAGGGCGCGGGCGAGCGCGACCCGCTGCTGTTCGCCGCCGGACAGCTCGCCGGGCATCGACCGCTCGCGGCCTTCGAGGCCGAGTTCGGCGAGCAGTTCGGCGCGGGAGGCGCGGGCGGCCTTCGGGGAGGCGCCGGCGAGCAGGGCGGGCAGTTCGACGTTGTCCGCGACGGTGAGGTTGGAGACCAGGTTGAAGAACTGGAAGACGACGCCGATGCTGCGGCGCCTGAGGACCGCCCAGCGGGCCTCGCGGTACGCGTCGACCCGCTCTCCGCCGAGCCACAGCTGCCCGCTGTCGGGGCGCTGGAGGCCGCCGATCAGATGCAGCAGCGTGGACTTGCCGGCTCCCGACGGTCCGGTGACCGCGACGAACTCGCCCGGCTGGACGGACAGGTCCACCCCGCGCACGGCATGCACCGGCACGCCCTCGCCGTGGTGCGTCTTGGTCAGGCCCTCGGCTCGGACGATGGGCACGGCAGGAGCGGTGGTGGCGTCGTCGCTCATTCCAGCTCCTCCTGACAGCGTTCGAGCCAGTCGAGGTCGGCCTGCAGGTGCAGCATGGCGCCCTCGATCAGCAGTTGGGAGATCTTGTTGTCGCGGTCCTCCGCCGCGGCCAGCTTGGACAGGTCCCGCATGGTGTTGAGGTACTGCCGCCGCTGCTTGTTGATCAGCACGATCGGATCGGCCAGACCCGACCTCGGCGCGAGTGCGAGCTTCATGAAGAACTCGTCCCGTACCCGGGGCTCCTCGGCGGTGTCCTCGAACCAGGCCAGCACGGCCTCGCGCCCGGCATCCGTCAGCCTGTACGTGCGCTTGTTGGGCCGTCCCGACTGCTCGACGTCCTCGCCTTCGATCAGGCCGCTCTTCTCCAGCCGGCCGAGGGTGACGTAGATCTGGCCGACGTTGGGCTGAGGGTACGCGGCGCCCAGGAGCTTCTCAAGGTCCTGCTTCAGCTCGTAACCGTGCGCAGGGCTACGGGTGAGGAGCGCAAGGAGCGCCAGCCGCACTCGCTCCCCCTCCTTCCCGCTCCGTAGTCAACTGTTCACTCGGCAGCGGACCGGGTGGAGCCGCCGTCCGTCTTGTCTGCCTGGGCATCTAGTATCGCCCATGCCTAACGGGTATATATAGGCCACGATGGTCGGCGGCGCAGCCGGATCGTGCACTGGGAGGAATCTATGCGGTGGATGCGTGCCGCGGGTAGAGCTCTCCTGGTCGGGGCGGTCGTGCTGGCGGGGTACGCCGGTTTCGGCGTCCGCGCCGATGCGGGCGTGGCTGCCGAGGGACGCGGCCCCCTGACGCTCGTGACGGCGGGCGATCTCACCCACTACCTGTCCCCGCTTCTCGACGACTGGAACGGCAGCCATCCCGACGAGCGCGTCACGCTCGTCGAACTGCCCGACTCGGCAGACGAGACCCGGGCCCAGATGATCAGCGAACTGCGATCGGGCCGCGACCGGTTCGACGTACTGAACATCGACGTCGCCTGGACGTCCGAGTTCGCAGCGGCCGGATGGATCTCCCCGCTCGAACGCGACCGCTTCCCCCTGGACGCCTTCCTGCGGCCGGTCGTCGACACCGCGACCTTCGACGGCCGGCTGTACGCGGTCCCGTACGTCACCAACGCGGGACTGCTCTACTACCGCAAGGACATCCTGGACCGGGAGGGCGAGAAACCGCCGCAGACCTGGGCCGAGCTGGTCCGGCAGGCCCGCACGATCGCCCCGAAGTACGGACTGGACGGCTATGCCGGCCAGTTCCTGCCGTACGAGGGGCTGACCGTCAACGTCACCGAGGCCGTGCACTCGGCGGGCGGTTCGATCCTGCGCGACGACGGCGCCCGGGTGACCGTGGACTCCGACGCGGCGCGCGCCGGCCTGCGGTTCCTCGCGGACGGGGTGCGGGACGGCTGGATCTCGCGCGACGCGCTCGGCTACAAGGAGGAGGAGTCGCGGCAGGCGTTCCAGGACGGCCGGCTGCTCTTCCTGCGGAACTGGCCTTACGTGTACGCGGACGCCGGCGCGAACGGGTCGAAGGTCGCGGGCCGGTTCGGCGCCGTGCCGCTGCCCGGACCCGACGGGCCCGGCACCAGCGTGCTGGGCGGCTCCAACCTCGCCGTGAGCAGCCGTGCGCGGCATCCGGCGTCGGCGGCCGATCTGATCTCCTACCTCACCAGTGAACGGGTCCAGCGGAAGGTGCTCACCGAGGGCTCGCTGCCACCGGTGCGCGCCGCGCTGTACGAGGACCCCGAGCTGATCCGCGCGTATCCGTACCTGCCCACGCTTCGCCAGAGCGTGCTGTCGGCGGTGCCACGGCCGAAGAGTCCGCGCTACGACCAGGTGAGCCTCGCCGTGCAGGCCGTGGCGCAGGACGTGATGGCGCTGCGCCAGACGCCGGAGCAGGCGGCGGCGCGGCTTGCGCGCGAACTCGGGGCCATCTCCCGCACGGGCTGATCACACCCCTCTGCTCCTCGCCTCCCCTCACCTCCTCACCTCACCCCCAGGGTCTCTACTTACATGTTAAGTAGAGACCCTTCGTCGTGCATGTGGGCACTTCGGTACAAACCACCCCAGCTTTTCGCTGTTTCTGGACACATCGTTGACACCTTCCTGTCGCTGCTACTTAACATGCATGCATAACAGCGCACCGATCCGGGGCGCTCTCGCATTCAGCAGAAACAGGTCGACGCGAGATGCTCAGCACCCTTCCGGCCGACACCGGCCACCCCTCCCGCACCACCGCCGCATCTGCCCCGTGGTGGCGCGACGCGGTGATCTACCAGGTCTACGTCCGCAGCTTCCTCGACAGCACCGGGGACGGCATCGGCGACCTGGCCGGCGTACGGGCCGGGCTGCCCTACCTGAGGAAACTCGGTGTCGACGGCATCTGGCTCAGCCCCTTCTATCCGTCGCCGCAGCACGACCACGGATACGACGTCGCCGACTACTGCGGTGTCGACCCCGTCTACGGCGACCTCGCCGAGTTCGACCGGCTGGTGGCCGACGCCCGCCGCCTCGGGCTCAGGCTGCTGCTCGACATCGTCCCCAACCACTGCTCGAGCGAGCACCCGTGGTTCCGCGACGCGCTCGCCGCGGCGCCGGGCAGCGCGCCGCGCTCCCGTTTCCACTTCGCGCCGGGCCGCGGCCCGGACGGGGCCGAGCCGCCCAACAACTGGCGCGCCATGTTCGGCGGTCCCGCCTGGAGCCGGATCACCGAGCCCGACGGCACCCCCGGAGAGTGGTACCTCCACCTCTTCACGCCCGAGCAGCCCGACCTGAACTGGCGCGACCCGGCCGTGGGCGACGACTTCGAGCGGGTGCTGCGCTTCTGGCTGGACCGCGGTGTCGACGGCTTCCGCATCGACGTCGCCGCCGGGCTGTTCAAGCACCCCGAGCTGCCCGACTCGGACGACCCCGGAGCCGACGAGCGCGCCCGCGACGCCGTCAACCAGCTGGCCTGGAACCAGCCCGAGGTTCACGCCGTGTGGCGCCGCTGGCGCTCGGTGTGCGAGGAGTACGCCGCCCGGGACGGCCACGAGCGGCTGCTGGTCGGCGAGGTGTCCGTGCCGACGGCGCGCGAACACGCCGCGTACGTCCGCCCCGACGAACTGCACCAGGCTTTCTTCTTCGACCTGCTGAGCGCGCCCTGGGACGCCGACGCCTTCCGTTCGACGATCACCGAGGCGATACGCGACATCGCCGGCACCGGCTCCACCGTCACCTGGGTGCTCAACAACCACGATCAGGTCCGCACGGTCACCCGGTACGCGGGCGAACCGGGGGTGGGGGGCAGCGGACTGGGAGCCGCCCGGGCCCGCGCGGCCGCCCTGCTGATGCTCGCACTGCCCGGTGCGGCCTACGTCTATCAGGGCGAGGAGCTCGGCCTTCCCGAGGTCATCGACCTGCCCGACGAGGTCCTCACCGACCCGATCTTCCACCGCACCGGCAGCCGCAAGCACGTCCGGGACGGCTGCCGCGTGCCGCTGCCCTGGTCGGGACACGCCTCCCCGTTCGGCTTCAGCCAGGGCGTGGCCGACGCCAGACCGTGGCTGCCGCAGCCCGAGTGGTTCGCCGAGCACGCCACCGACCGTGCCCTGGCCGACACCCGTTCGTTCTGGCACCTCTACCGCGAAGGCCTCCAGCTGCGGCGCAGCCTGCCGCAGCTCGGCGAGGGCACCCTGCGCTGGCTGGACGCACCCCCGCAGGTGCTGGCGATCGCCCGCGGCGACGGCCTGATCTGCGCGGTCAACTTCGGCACGGAGCCGGTGCCCGCCCCGGTCGCCGGGACCCCGCTGCTCGCCAGCGGGCCCTGTCCCGACGGTGTGCTCCCCGCGGCGACCGCCGCCTGGTGGACGGCTGAGTGCCCGACCCCGTGAACCCGCGGGAGACCGACGCGAATCCGGCCTCCCTCCCCTGGCTCCTCCGTCCCCCGCGCGAAACCCCTTCAAGCGGAGCCAGGCCCACCGCACAGTCCCGGACCTCCTCGAAAAGGACCTCATCATGCGACGACCCAGCAAGACCACCCGGCGCACCGCGGCCACCGCATCGGCGGCCCTCGTCCTCGCCCTCGGCGCCGCCGCCTGCGGCGGCACCACCGGACCCGCGAGCGGCGGCGGCGAACTGAGCGGCCAGACCGTGACCGTGGCCGGTGTCTGGACCGGCAGCGAGCAGAAGAACTTCAAGAAGGTCCTGGACGCCTTCACCGAGAAGACCGGCGCCAAGACGGTCTTCGTCCCCTCGGGCGACAACGTGTCCACCTTCGTCGGAAGCAAGATCGAGGGCGGCAACGCACCCGACGTGGTGATGGTTCCCCAGGTGGGCGTGCTCCAGCAGTTCGCCAAGGCGGGCTGGCTCCTCCCCCTGTCCGACCAGGCCGCCAAGACGGCCGGCTCCTCCCTCGCTCCGGTGTGGAAGGACTACGGCACCGTCGACGGCACGTACTACGGCCTGTACTTCAAGGCCGCCCACAAGTCGACCGTCTGGTACTCCCCCGAGGCCTTCTCCCAGGCCGGTGTCAGCGAGCCCAAGAGCTACGCCGACCTGCTGAAGGCCGGCCGTACCCTCGCCGACTCCGGCCGCCCGGCCTTCGCCGTAGCCGGCGAGGACGGCTGGACCCTCACCGACTGGTTCGAGAACATCTACCTCTCGCAGGCCGGGCCCGAGAAGTACGACCAGCTCGCCCGGCACCAGCTCAAGTGGACCGACGACAGCGTCGTCAAGGCACTGACCACCCTCGGCGAACTGTTCAAGGACAAGCAGCTCGTCGCCGGCGGCGCCCAGACCGCGCTGCGCACCGACTTCCCCTCGTCGGTCGAGCAGGTCTTCGGCCCCGAACCCAAGGCGGGCATGGTCTACGAGGGCGACTTCGTCGGCGGGGTCGCCAAGGACCAGTTCGGCAAGAAGCTCGGGGAGGACGCCAAGTTCTTCCCGTTCCCCGCGGTCGACGGCGGCACGACGCCGGTGGTCAGCGGCGGTGACGCGGCCGTCGTCCTCAAGGGCGCCAAGAACAGCAAGGCCGGCATGAAGCTGCTCGAGTTCCTGGCCGGCCCCGAAGCCGCCGAGGTCTGGGCCGGTGCGGGCGGCTTCCTGTCCCCGAACACCAAGGTCGACCTCGCCGCGTACGGCGACGACACCACCCGCAGCACCGCCAAGTCGCTGGTCGCGGCGGGCAACTCGGTCCGCTTCGACATGTCGGACCAGGCCCCGGCCGCGTTCGGCGGCACCAAGGGCGCGGGCGAATGGAAGCTCCTCCAGGACTTCCTGCGCGACCCGTCGAACCCGCAGGGCACGGCCGCGGAGCTCGAGGCCGCCGCCGCCAAGGCGTACGGGAACTGAGGCGGCCCACCATGGCTGACACCCTGACCGCCCGCGCCGCGGCGGACCCGCGGCGCCGGGCCCAGCGAAAAAGGCGCCGCCTCGCGATCGTCTTCGTACTGCCGGCCCTGCTGCTGCTCGGCGCACTGGTCGTCTACCCGGTCGTCTTCTCCATCGGCCGCAGTCTCTTCGACGCCGGCGGCGACCGCTTCGTCGGAGCCGGGAACTACGCGGCGATCATCCACGACCCGGCCACCCTCAAGGCGATCCGCAACAGCACCATCTGGGTCGTCGTCGCCCCTCTCCTGCTGACCGGACTCGGGCTGATGCTCGCCGTGCTCACCGAGAAGGTGCGCTGGGCGACCGCGTTCAAGCTGGTGCTCTTCCTGCCGATGGCCGTGTCGTTCCTCGCCGCGGGCATCGTCTTCCGGCTCGCCTACGAGCAGGACCCGAACCGGGGCGTGCTCAACGCGGTCGTCGTCGGCGTCCACGACACCTTCGACGACACCGCCGCCTATCCGACGGCCCGGGCCCGCGAGGGCCAAGGCCTGACCGGCCCGGCGGGCGGACCGTACAGCACCGCGGGGACCGTACGCCCCGGCGGTTCGGTCAGCCTCGGCTTCGTCGGGGTGGCACCCGCCGCGATGCCCGCCGGCGCGCAGGCCGCTGCCGCCCCGACGCCCGGCGCGGACGGGATCGGGGGCGTCGTCTACCTCGACTTCTCCCCCGGCGGCGCCGGCACGCCGGGCAAGGTCGACCCGGGTGAGAAGGGCCTGCCCGGCATGACGGTCGAGGCCGTGCGGGACGGCCGGGTGGCCGCGACCGCAACCGCCTCCGCCGACGGGTCGTTCCGCTTCACCGGGCTGGCCGACGGCGCGTACACCGTACGGCTGCCCGCGGCCAACTTCGCGGCTCCCTACCAGGGCGTGAACTGGCTCGGCCCGGCGCTGGTGACGCCGGCCATCATCGGCGCCTACCTGTGGGTGTGGACCGGCTTCGCGATGGTCCTGATCGGCGCCGGACTCGCGGCGATCCCGCGCGACGCGCTGGAGGCCGCACGGATGGACGGTGCGAGCGAGGGCCAGATCTTCCGCAGGATCACCGTCCCACTGCTCGCGCCGGTGCTCACGGTGGTCTTCGTGACCCTGGTGATCAACGTGATGAAGGTCTTCGACCTCGTCTACATCATCGCGCCGGGACCGGTCCAGGAGGAAGCGAACGTCCTGGCCACCCGGATGTGGCTGGTCTCCTTCGGCGGCGGCAACGACCAGGGGCTCGGCAGCGCGCTGAGCGTGGTGCTCCTCCTGCTGGTCGTCCCGGCGATGGTCTTCAACATCCGGCGTTTCCGAAGGAGCGCAGCATGAACGGCCACAGCACCATCGAGCGACGCCGCCCGTCCCGGACGTCCCGGCGGACGGCGGCGGTCCGGCCCGTCCCGGCCCCGTCCGCGCCGGGACCGCGTCGCAGGAGCCGGCTGTCGCGCCTGCTGAGCAGCTCGGTCGTCCAGGGCCTGCTGATCCTGGTCGCCCTCGTATGGATCACCCCGCTGGCGGGCCTGTTCCTGTCCTCGATGCGCTCCGAGCGGGACAACGCCTCCGACGGCTGGTGGACCGCGCTGGCCGACCCGTCCCAGCTGTCCCTGGACAACTACAGCGCCCTGCTGAAGGACTCCGGCATCGCGACGGCCTTCGGGAACACGATCCTGATCTCGGTTCCCACCACCGTCCTGGTGGTCGGCATCGCGGCACTCGCCGGATACGCCTTCGCGTGGCTGGAGTTCCCCGGCCGGGACGGCATCTTCCTGGTGGTCGTCGGGCTGCTGGTCGTACCCGTGCAGATCGGGCTGCTGCCGGTGGCCAAACTCTTCGGCGCGGTGGGACTGTTCGGCACGATCGCCGGAGTCGTCCTCTTCCACGTCGCGTACGGGCTGCCTTTCGCGGTGTTCCTGCTGCGCAACTACTTCGCCGAGATACCGCGCGAGATGCTGGAAGCCGCCCGGATGGACGGCGGCACCGAGTGGCGGATCTTCTCCCGGCTCGTGCTGCCGCTCGGCCGGCCGGCCATCGCGAGCCTGGCCATCTTCCAGTTCCTCTGGGTCTGGAACGACATGCTCGTGGCGCTGCTCTTCGCGGACAGCGATTCCCAGCCGCTCACGGTCGCGCTGCAGTCCCAGATGCGGCAGTTCGGAAGCAACATCGGCGTCCTCGCGCCGGGTGCGTTCCTGTCCCTGGTGGTCCCGCTCGTCGTCTTCTTCGCCTTCCAGCGGCACTTCGTCCAGGGCGTGATGGCGGGCTCGGTGAAGTGACCGGCCCCCGCCTCCGGGCGGACCGCAGGCCCTGCTGCCGGTGTCCCCCGTGGGACGCACCGGCAGCGGGGCCTGCGCCGTCCACCGGGGGCGCGGGTCGCGCCCCCCGGCGTGCGGCTACGCGGTGGCCTGGGCCGTGACCGCCGTACGGGGCACGATCCGCATCCGTCCCCCGTCGAACGCCACCGTCTCGCCCGGCAGGATCAGCAGACCGGATTCGCCCTCCTGGCAAGCGCGGCCGATGCGGCGGACCTGGACCGCCGGGCCCAGCGCGCCGGCCATGAAGACGGTCGGGTCGACCTCCCATCCCCGCACGTCCAGCCAGCGCTCCAGCGCCTCGCTGTCCGCCCTCTCCGCTCCGCGCGGCCACTCGTACGTGCTCGCCATGCCTACCCCCTGTAGCCGGTCAAATCACCGGGCCAGATCGTGCCACCCGCCTCCGACATCCGCACGGCAATACCGCGGCCCCGTACACAGCCGAACAGGCGAGGTCTGCGGGATCCATGGCGAGAGCCGGGACCTCTCTGGGGATCGAAGGCACAGCCCCGATACGCCTTGAATCCGTCAACGCCCCCTGTGAGCGACACCACTTGACGGCGCGACCACCGCCACGGGGCCCGGCTGCCCGGTCGCGGCTCGCGGCGCAACCGATGTCATCGGTGACCCCTCTGTTCGGCATCCGTTCGGACTCGATCGCGTGCGCCGACCCCGAGGACGAAGATCAGGATCACCGCCGGACGCCCCGCGAAGCGCTGACCTCCGTCGTGATCGCGGCCGGTCTGCTCGTCACGGGCGGGCTGTTCTTCCTCGTCATGCTCACACTCGGCCGCGAGGCGCTGGAGACCGAGCCGGGAGACGCGAGCGCCTTCGGGCACTGACGCGGAGTCCGTCCCGTCGGCCGTCGCCGCTGTCGGTGGGGTGTGCGACGCTCCGAGGCATGATCGTCTCGTTGGAACCCCTGCTCCCCGCCACCGGTCCGCACGCTTCGACCACGTACGCCGACTGGGTCGCCGCCCACGATCCTGACGCGGTCGGGATCGCGCGCGACCTGATCGAGGACATGCGCGCCGAACTCAACCGGTCCTGGACCAAGCCCGGTCGGTTCGTGGACACGATGGCGGTGCGGGCGCGGCGGCTGCCTCCGGGGCATCTGCCGTGGTTCTGGGACACCGTGGGCCACCGGTTGATCGGCTGCGGGAGCCGGCCGGGCGGCCGGGCCTACGCGGCGGCGCGGGCAGCAGAGGCCGAGCACGGGCTTCCGGTGGATCCCGGATACCGCAGGGCCAACGCGCTCCTGTTCGCGGCGGGCGGGGCCATGCCGGCCAAGGAGTTCGGGGCCCATCAGCGGTTCCTCGCCGAGACGCTGGAGCCGGCCGCCGCGCACACTGCGCTCGAGGCGTTCCTGACCGCGTGGGCGGGATCGCCCGCCGACCTGCCGGCGGATCTGGTGCGCCGGGTGCGGGCCTCCGCCAAGGCTGCCGGGTACGGGGACGAGGAGATCGCGCGGATGGTGGGCGCGATCCTGGCGGTCACGCGGAAGAAGTCCGTGCCGGACGCGCTGCTGGACGCCGCGCGCCCGGTCCTGGCGGCCCATCCGCCGACGGACGCGATCGCGGCCGGGCTGGTCGAGGTGTTCCCGGACGGGGTCACCGACGGCGGGGCCTGGCTGCGGACGCTGATCGGCTGTGGCGCGGCCGAGGCCATGGCGGCCGGGCGGGTGGTACCGGAGGGCGGACTCCACCACTGGGTGGGGCAGTTCGTGCACATGTACCAGTACGCGGCGCAGTCCGGCGGCGGAGTCGCACGGCAGCAGCTGCCGGTGGAATTCCTCGACCTGGTGGACCGGCTGGGGCCGCGGCTGCGGGCAGCAGGCACTCCGGTGACGGTGCACACCACCCGGCACCACTACCAGGGCTTCGACGCGGACGTGTTGGACGCCTGTCTGTCGGCCGGGGTGGCCGTCGTCGACCCGGGCCCGGAGACGCGGATGCGCTTCTGGGCCGAGCGGTCCCGGCGGGACCTGTCCGCGCTGGCCGCCCACCCGGTCTTCGGCCCCCGCTTGGAGGGGACCGTACACGCGGATCTGCTGCCGCGGTGGGCGCCGGCACGACGGCGCCTGGCCGGGTCGGCGGTGACGCTGCTGCCGGGCAACGAGGGCATCGCCCACGAGGTCGCCGGGCGCGTGGGCAAGCTCGTCGACGCCGTCGCGGGCGGCGGCATGGCGGGAGCCGAGGAGGCCGTGGCCGAGCTGGAGACCCTGCTGGACCGGCCGACGGTGACGGCGCTCGGCGGGATCTGCGACGCCCTCGCGGGGGCGGGAGCGGCGGGCACGCTGCGGCGCTCGCTGGCGGCCGGTCTGCCGGAGGAACTGGCCTGGCCGGCCCTGGAGTCGGTGTACGCCGAGTTCGCGGCGGGCGCCGGGCACGAGGAAGCGGACGGGGCGTTGCCGGGGGTGGCGGGGGTGACCACGACCTGGCCGGTGCTGACGGTGTTCGGGCGGGACCGGGCGGTCGCCGTCGCCCCGGACGGGGTGCGGGGATCCTGCCGGTTCACGGTGCCCGCGGACGCGACCATGTACGCGGTCCACTACGTGGGCGGCTCCTTCCTGGTGAGCTGGACCCTCGCCCCGAACCCCTACTACTGCGACACCGCCGTCTGGGCCGACCGCCCCGCGGAGCCGTTCACTCCGGACGAGGTGGGCGGCCTGGTGCCCTTCGGCGGCAGCCTGGACGGGGCCTACGGCTTCCAGTTCGAGACCGCCGACGGGGGCGGGCGGCACGGCGGTCGGCGCGTGCTGCGTCCGGGCGGCACCGAGGGCATCGACCGGGACGAGCTGCAGCTCGGCGATGGATCTCGGATCTGGACCAACGCCGTGTTCGGGCACCGCCCGTGGGAAGTGGTGGACCCGGTCACCGGGAAGCCGCAGGGCGCGGTCGCGCTGCCGGACTTCCCGGGCCGCCCCGCGCGTACCGATCCGGCCGCGGACCCGTCCGAAGCCGGCATGGCCCTGGCCTCGGAGGCCCTGCAGCTGGCACCGCTGCCCGCCGGTCTCGCCGACTCCCCGCTGGGCAGCCGGGACGGGCTGGTCGGGACCCGGGTGCTGTTCCGCACCCGGCACCGCGATCACGCGCCCGACCACTTCCTGGTGGAGCGTGTGGACGGGCGCACGGCCCGGTTCGACATCGACCGGCCGGGGCAGGAGCCGTGGGCCCTGTGGGTACCGCCGGAGGGCGCGGTGGAGGACGTGGTCCTCGCCGAGGCGCAGACGCGCACGGGCGTGCGCGCGTACGCCGCCGACGGCACTCTGCTCTGGGAGCTGGACGGGCACCACTCGCCCCGGAATCCGCGGGTGAAGCCGGCTCGCCCGGTCACCGCCTCGGGCGGTGTGGCCCTGCCTCCCGCCTTCTGGTACCTGCTGCGGACCCGGGACGCCGCCGGCTCCCGGGCGCTGCGGGCCGTGGAACGGGAGGCGGCGGACGCATTGCTGGCGGCCGCCCGCATCGATACCCAGGCGCTGCGCGCCGCCGTGGCCCGGGAGGTGCCGGACGTCACCGACCCGGTGCTGGTCGAGGCGGTGGTTGCGGTGGCCGCCCGGGCCGCCCGGGTGGAGGAGCGCAGGCTCGCCCTGCACCGGCGGGTCACCCTGCTCGCCGCGGCGCCGCCGGCCCTGCCGCGCCGGTCCGCGCCGGACACCGAGCTGATGCCCGCGCTGTTCGGGCTGGTCTCGGACGGCGAGCGGGATCCGTGGCGGCGGAGCCCGGACGTGCCCTTGCCGGCGACGCTGAGCGCGCTGGCCTCCGACGGCGCCTGCCTGGCGGGGACCATCCCGGAGGAGGTGCGTCGGCTCTCACCGCCGGCGCCGCCGCACGACTGGTCGCAGCTGATGGGCGCGATCGACGCCGCCGCCTGGCGGGCGGCCGTGGCACCGACCCCGGACGCGGCGCGGTCCGCGCTGGTGGCGCTGCTGGACACCTGGGCCGATCAGCCGTTCGCCCGCGCGGGCACCCGGTGGTGGGTGGGCCGCGCGCCCGCCGAGATCGTGGACGGGCTGCGCGACGGCGGGGTCGCGGTGGCGTCCTGCGCGCTGCGGGCCGGCGGGTCGGAGTGCTGGTTCGTGGCGGCTGCCGCCGAGGAGCCGGACGGCGACCCGGTGCCGGCGGCGGTTCCACGGGCGCGGTCCGTCCGCGTGGAGCGGGACGACGCCGCCCGGCTGCGGTCCCTGCTGGCGGCGGTCGAGGCGCACGGGCCGGTCCCGGTGCCGGAGTCGGCGGCGGCGCGTTTCGCCGAACTGACGGGCGTACGGCGGGCAGTGGCCCGGCTGGTGGTGGCCGGCCTGGTCGGCCGGACCGACCGCGAGGAGGACCGAGCCCTGGCGCGCAAGGCCCCGTACAAGGCCACGGCGATGACGGCCGAGTCGTACGACCGGCTGCGGGCGCGGCTCGGTGGCGCGGGCCGGCGGGCCGTCCTGGCGGCGGCCCTGCCCGAGGATCCGGCCGAGCTGTGGCGGCCCGGCGGGGTCGAGGGGGCCGTGGAGCGGATGGCCGAGGTGTGGCGGGAGCGCGTCGGGGCACTGCCCGCCGTGCACGACGAGGCGGCCGATGCCCTGGAGGCGGAGCTCGGGCTCTGCGAGGTGTGGGCCCGGCGGCTGGCGGGCGGGTACGGGGCCGCCGCGGACGCGACCGTGGAGGCGGCCGGCTGGGAGCTGGCGGCCACCCCGTACGGCATCGGGGTGGAGGTGCGGGCCGTGCCGCCGGCCGGACCCGAACTGCCGTACCGCACCCCGGTGGGCCTCTCGTGGTGGGTGATCGCGAGCGCGCTGGTGTGGGCCTGGACGGACCGGCCCGCCGGCGATCCGGCGGTGGCCGGCGCGATGGCCCTGTACGAGCGGCTGCGCACCGAACTGGACCGGCCGGAACTGCTGGTGGCGCTGCCCGGGGGGCGGGTCCAGGACACTTCGGCGCGGATCGCGGAGCGGTTCGGGCCCGGGCAGCTGCCGGTGGCGGTGGACCGCCGCAAGGAGGAGGGGCCCGCTCCGGTGACCGCGTACGACTCCGGGCCGCTGGTGGTGTGCGCGCCCGGTGGTGCCTCTTTCCTGCGGCCCGCGGCTGTGGCCGACCCGCAGGTGTGGCGGCGGGTGCGGGAGGTCACCGACCTGGCCGAGGAGCTGGACCGGGTGGCACCGCTGCTGACCGGGGGCGGCCTGGACCGGATGATGCACCGGGCCGGCTCCGGAGCGGTGCCGGCCGGGGCGTACGAGGCGGATCCGCGGCAGTCCTGCCCGGAGCTGGTCGCGCGAGCGGCGCAGGGGCTGGGGGTCGGCCCGGACGCGGCGGCGCTGTACCTCCAGCTGGCGACGCTGGCCGCACCCACCGACCGGAACGTCCGGCGGTGGAACGGCTGGTCGGCCAGGCAGCACGGGCAGGCCCGGACGGAACTGCTCGGCACGGGCGCGGTGGTGGAGGCCAAGCGGGCGCGGGCGGGCCGGACCCTGTTCCTGCCCGGGGAGTGGACCGAGCTGAAGGCCCCACACCTGCCCCTGGAGACCGCGAAGCTGGCGACGCACGCGGTACGCCCGCTGTGGCGGGGCGAGATCCGCAGCCCGTTCGGGCGGGTCCTGCCGACGGCACCGCTGCACGAGATGTTCACGGCGGCCTGGGAGCGGGTGTGCGGCGAGGGCAGCGGTAACGGCTGAGCCCGGCGGTCGACCGGTGCCGATCCCGCTCCATGGGATCGGCACCTCCCCGGCCGGGGCGGGGTACGCGGAGAGGCAGTCGGTTTGTCGTACGCGGCCGCCAACCGGACGATCCGCTCACCGCGAGGGTGAGGGCGCGCCGGGCGCCCGGGTTCGGGCGACGAGACCGTGCGCATGAGTCACGCCGTGGTACTTCCCGGCGTCCGGATGCCGTCGCGGAACCGGCGAGGGCACAGCCGTGGACCGATGATCCGAACATAATCCATGCATACAAACTCGGATGATTTTACTCAACCGAGATGCTTGAAGTCGTGTCCGATGGCCGCAGATTCGGGCCCATCGGAGAAAACTGGGCGGCCATCGAGAGCCACTGCGCATGTCACCGACGCAGAACCTCAACCGGTACTGTTTCAGCAACTCAATGCGGAGGTATCACGATTGAGCCACACCAGGACGGACAACCGAAAACCTTCAACCGACCACCTGCCGAAGCATCGCATCGCCACAGCGTTCACATTCTTCCTGATAATCTCACTGGCCAGCTTCACCGGCCCGGCCGCCCAGGCCGCGGGGGCCTCACCGTACGGCGCCAGAGCCGTCGAAATTGCCGCTTCCAAACGGGGCGCGCCCTACGTCTACGGAGCGACGGGGCCGAGTGAATTCGATTGCTCGGGCCTCACGCTCTACGCCTTTCAAAAGGCCGGCCGGATCCTTCCCCGCACCGCCGACGAACAATACGAACGCACGCGCCACATCCCACGCGTCCAGCGCGTGCCGGGCGACCTCGTCTTCTTCCCCGCAGGCGCGACCATAGGACATGTGGGCATCTACGCCGGTCACGACAGGATTTGGCACGCCCCACGGCCGGGCACGCGGGTACGGCTCGAGCGCATCTGGAGCGGAAACGTCCGCTATACGCGCGCCACCTGAGCAGGAGCCACAGCAGGGCACCGCGATGAGCCACGGAGCGGCTGACCGTCAGCGTCTGCCTCTGGGCCATGCATGACATGCGACACGCGGTGCCCGTCGGGGGCAGCGAGGACGGCAGGCGCGGCACCGTTCCCCCTGCCGACGTCCCGGTGTTCCACTCGCCTCGCCCCCGGCCAAGGGACGCGTTCCACCGACACGGTCAGGGTGGCAGGCTGTCCTGGTCGGGATGCCGCCGGGCATCCCTCGACCGAGGGAGAGGTCCTCTCGTGGGTGCCGGTGGAATGCCGTGGGAGCACGACCCTGCCTCGATGGCTCGGCACGCGCCTCCCTTCGACCCGGAGCTGCGTGCCGCGCTGGCCGCCATGGGTGAGGAGGCGAAGCAGCCTGTCACCCTGGAGGGGCTTGCGGCCAGGCAGGAGCGGGATGCTGCGGCCCGGCCCAGGCCGACGGTTCGGGAGCTCCGGGCCGGCGGCCGGTTCGAGGTGGAGGAGCTGCGTGCGCCGCGGGCTCGGGACGGGAGGGAGGTCACGCTCGTCAGCGCACGGCCCGCCGGGGTCGCCGGGCCACTACCGCTCCTGTACTACATGCACGGCGGCGGAATGATCATGGGCAACGCGTGGTCCGTACTTCCGCGGCTGCTGCGCGAATGGGCTCTCCCGCTACAGCTCGCCGTCATATCCGTCGAGTACCGACTGGCGCCGCGGGCGCAGTACCCCGGCCCCGTGGAGGACTGTTGTACCGGACTCGTATGGGCGGCTGATCAGGCGGCCGGGCTCGGCCTCGACGCGGACCGCATCATCGTCGGCGGGAAGAGCGCGGGCGGCGGACTCGCGGCAGCACTGGCCCTGCTGACCCGCGACCGCGGCGGGCCGGTTCCGATCGGCCAACTGCTCCTGAGCCCGATGCTCGACGACCGCAACGACACGTTCTCCAGCCACCAGATGGCCGGCCGCGACACCTGGGACCGAACCTCCAACGCGACCGCGTGGCAGGCGCTGCTGGGCGACCGGTACGGCGCCGCCGACCTGCCGCCCTACGCGGCCCCCGCTCGCGCCACGGATCTGTCCGAGCTGCCCTCGGCCTACATCGAGGTCGGGTCGGCCGAGACCTTCAGGGACGAGGCCGTGGCCTATGCCGATGCGATCTGGCGGGCCGGCGGTGAGGCCGAACTGCACGTATGGCCCGGCGCCTTCCACGGCTTCGACACACTCGCACCGCGGGCAGTCCTCAGCCAGGATGCCCGCGACGCCCGTTCCCGCTGGCTCCGGCGGCTCGTCGGACGATGAACCTTCCCCGGCTCCGCGGCAATGGCCGGGACGACCCGGGACTGCGGCGAGTCCCCGCGCTGACCTGCGGTGAGCGGCTCGCACGCGCCGCACGGAGGAGGAGGACCGGCTGAGGCCGCCCCGCAGCGGCGGGTGCGATGGCGTCCGGTGGCCGTCATCGCACCCGCCTGCGGTCAAGCACGCCCGATCCCGTGCCCGATCTCCGTGGCGACCTCGGAATGGGCGAGGTACTCCTCGATGCTGTGAGCCCGGCCGCTCGCGTTCTCCACGGCCATGTCCGTCAGCTTGCCCCAGGTCTCCGCCAGCGGACAGCCCAGGGCGACCGTGTCGGTGGGACACCAGGCGTTGATCCAACGACGCACCCTGGCCGACAGGTTGGGGCCCGGAGGCAGCAGCCGGCTGTACACCGTGTCCAGACCCAGGGGGCTGCCTGCGGTGACGAGCAGGGAAACGTCCAGCCGCTCCGGGAGCCGGTGGACGAGGTCCATGCCCACGACCGTGCCGAGGCTGTGGGTGACCAGGACGAGTTCGCCGGAGGACGGCAGGGTCTCGAGCACACTGGTCAGGACCGCCTCCCGCACAGCGCTGTCATCCAGGTACGCGTCGACGTCCCGGAAGTGGCCGGCGATGGCCAGCGCATCCATGTCGGTCGTGGCGGCCAGCCAGCTCACCGCGCGTCGCAGACGCCCGGTCAGCAGGCTCCCGATGCTTTCACGGGCCGTACCGCCGTCCTGCGGCATGCCCGCCTTCGCCGCCGCCTGCAGGAGGAGCTGCTCGTACAGACCCGTCGTCGACTCGGCGGCGAAGGCCTCCGCTGCCGCGTGGCCGTTCAGATCCTCGAACGTGCCGGAGGCGGAGACGGCCTCGCGCCCTCCGGCCGTCTCCCTTCGTGTGATGGCCTCGATGATCCGGTCCGCGTAGAAGGGGAACCACACGTCCGCCGGGTCGACGGTGGGAAGACCCGCGCGGGTGAGTCCGTGGTTCAGCCCTGCCGTCCAGCCACGGCGGAGCTCCTCGGGTTCGTGCTTCTGCTGGCTTCGGCCGTGGAGGAAGACCAGGTGCCGTCCGCCGACGGAGGCAGTGCCCCGGGCGGGCAGACCACTGCGGATCACTGCGGCTCCGCTCGGGCCGGCGGCCTCGTGCGGGGAGGCCGCGGCTACGAGCGGGGACGGGGCCTCCACCATGGCGGAGACGGGACCGGCGACGGCGGGGCCTTGCTGGAGACCGGATTCCGGGCCCATCTCGGCCAGCAGCGCACGCTGCTCGGGTTCGGTCTGGAGCGCGCAGAGATGCTTGAGGAGCGAGCTGACGCGCGCGCCCTCATTCGCGATGTAGTCGATGGCGTCGTCGGGATCGCCTTGGCGCGCGATGCCGCCGTTCTTGAGCAGCTTGTTGCCCTGGGCGTCTTCCCTCGCCACACCGCT
The DNA here is from genome assembly GCF_040655295.1 of Streptomyces sp. NPDC050448. Taxonomy (NCBI): domain Bacteria; kingdom Bacillati; phylum Actinomycetota; class Actinomycetes; order Kitasatosporales; family Streptomycetaceae; genus Streptomyces; species Streptomyces sp. NPDC050448. The sequence continues at coordinate 57,970 of NZ_JBFAJR010000019.1, forward strand.
GTGATGGAGGGCCACGACCTCCCACTGGTCGTTGTAGACGGGCGACCCGGAGTTTCCCCGCTCGGTGTCGGTCGTGTAGTGGAGGAACTCGGGCAGGCGGTCCTGGACGGTGTTGTCCCTGAAGGCGACCTCCTTGAACCGGCCCCCCGGGTGGCCGATGACGTTCACCCGTTCACCCAGAAGCACCTTGCCCGGCTGGATGCTCAGCCGGTTCCAGCCGAAGATCTCACCCGGGAGGCGCCCGTCGGCCGCAGGGGCGACCGCCACCAGCGCGAAGTCGAGGTGCTTGTCCGAGACGAAGAACGTCGCAGGATCGAGTTCGAACCGGACGGCCGCGTCGGGGGTGTTGTCGACGGTGTTCTGGACATTGAACTCGATGAAACAGCGCCGGCTGAACGCCTCGTCCAGCAGAACGTGTTGGTTGGTCATCAGCAGTCGGGGCGAGACCATGAAACCGGTTCCGTGCGGCTGTTCGCGGCCCTCTGTGCGGACGGAGATCCGGGCGACGGAGGCGGCGGCGCGGGCGCCCCGCGGCAGGAAGTTCCACGGCTGGGACTCGTTGGCGATGTTGATGATGCGCTCGTTGGCGTCGGCCTCCGTGAGCGCCGTCGCGCGAACGCCGTCCATCAAAGCCGAGGGCGGGACCCCGCCCCTGTCGACGAGCCGGCCGGCACGGGCCGCCATGTGCTCCGCCGAGTCGGGGAATCGCGTCCCCTCGGCCTGACGCTCTTCCACGGTACGGCGCGTGCTGCTCGCGTCGCGGTAGCGCCGGCTCGCCGCATCCTGCTGCCGCTCGCGCGCCGCGCGCCCTTCGTCCGTCTCCGGCAGCTCAGTCATGGGATCCACCGTTCCGTCGTCGAACAGGTCACCTTCCAGGGAGCGGCCGTGGGAGCGCGCCCGCAACAAGGGCGGGGCCACTCGGGCGTCACACCGACGAGGCCGGTGGCGCTCGAGGGGCGGGGGCCCGGGCGCCGTGCGGACGCCCACCTCTCGAGGTCGCCGCGCGGCTCATGCGTACGGCCCACTCCGGGATGCGACAGGTGCCGGATGTGACCATGCTGGCCAAGACCCCACAGCAGGCCGAGGAGGAGTTGTGGCATCTCTGGCCCGGATTCCTTTGGACGGCGGGGGAAGTCTTCTCGTCGAGGCCCCGGCCGGGTTGGAGGGACCGGTGAAGGCCGGTCTCCTCGGCGATGCCATCCACGACCTGCCGGGCAGTCTGCAAGCGGCCCTGGGGCCGATCACGGAGGCCGCGCGCGCCACCCTCGAACAGCTGCGCAAGGCCAATCCCGATGCGATCACCGTCGAGTTCGGTGTCGACCTCGCGGTCCAGGCCGGGGCGGTGATCACCAAGGCCGGTGCCAACTGCCACTTGAGGGTGACGGTCCAGTGGAACAGGACTGCTCTCGGCCGTGCTCCGGCCGCAGCCGGGAAGCCGGTGCCGGGCTGATCACGCGTACGGCACCCGGCATGCTCACCGAGACGCTGCGGCACCGGGTCAGCGGGGCTCCGCCGAGGGGCCGGGCGCCGAGGGGCCGGGCTCGGGGTGCCAGTGGAGTGCGCCCGTGCCCAGGGCGATCGTGACACGGGGCCGCATGGGCTCATCGCCGCGGCGGGAGAGGAGCACGATCTCCTCGACCCGTGCCGACATGGTGCCCAGCCGGGCAGCGCACTGCGCGGCCAGGCGCCGCGGCTCGTGGGTGCGGCCCAGTGACAAGTGCGGAGTGAAGGTCGGGAACCGCCCGCCGCAGAGGGGGAAAGGCTCCGTCAGGGCTCGCTGGAGCGCCGTCCACGGGACGAGGCCGGCCGCGGCCGGGTCGAGCCACAGCGTGGCGTAGGCGCGGTGCCGGAAGGTACGCACCCCGCTCAGACGGATCGCGAACGGCTCCCGTCCGGCGACGGCAGCGGCCAGCAGCGGGGCCGCCACCGAAAAGTCGGCCTCCGGGACGAAGCCGAAGACCAGGTTCACATGGGGCGGCCAGCGGCGGATCTGGGGGTCGTGCACGGCACGGATGCTCTGGATCACGGGCCACAACCCGGCCGGGGGCAGCCACACCACGGCGGTCCGTGGTGTGGGGGCCACCTCCAGCAACCCCGGGAGACCGGCGGCGGGGGTCGGGGGTTCGTTCACGAGAAGCAGTCTCCCGGGTGGGCGTGGCCGGCCGATCAGCGGCGGCCGCCGTTGGAGGGGGTGCGCACCGGGGCCGGGCGCCAGGGTGCGAATGCGCTCGCCGTGCGCGGCAGGAGGCTCGCCAGCTCGGGACAGTGCCGTAGGACGATGCTCGTCATGCCGTTGCGTGCGATCCAGTCCATGCCCAGCGGCGTGTAGACCTCGGGCCTGAAGTCGACCGTGAGGAAGCGGTCGCTCTGCAGCCGTCGGCTGGCCATCAGGATGAAGATGCGAAAGGCCGTGTCGCTGAAGCCGAAACCCTGGGGTGGGTTCTCGGCGAACAGCCCGACCATGGTGTCGATCTGGTCCACGTCGCGGTAGACCTCCTTCAGCCGGGCGACCGTGTCCGGATCGGAGGAGAGGTCCTCGAAGCGGCGCAGGCGCGGCTTGTGAAGACCGGCCCGGAAGTCGTTGTACCGCGGAACGCCGCGGCGCCGGGTGCGCACCAGGTCGACCACGGACAGGTCGATCACCTCACCGTCCCGCTCGAACGCCTGGAGGGCGCGGGGGTAGTTGTGCAGGGTGATCGCGCCGGGATGGGCGATGCCCAGTGAGTACAGCGAGTCGGCCAGGCCCGTCTTGCGGATGAGCGGTTCGGCGGCGGCGCCCTGCACGTCGTTGAACCCGAGGGTGTCGAGTCGCCGGCCGAGCCGGTGGTCCACGATCTCGAAGTCGTCCGGCATCAGCGGGTGCATGCGGTATACGGTGACGAAGTCCTCGGTGAGGGAGTACGGCGCGGCGTGGTGATCCGGCAGGGTCTTGGGGATGCCGGTCAGCGAGTGGGCCTCGAACAGCCACAGCCCCAGCTGCGTGAGCCAGTTCTTCGGCGGTCCCTGCCAGTTGGTCTTCAGTCCGATGTCGATCGTCTCGGTGGCGAGGATCGCCGGGGTCCACTCGATCGTGTGGATCTTGGCGATGAGAGCGGAGACGACGAGTCGCGCCGTGTGGTAGATGCGGTCCTCGTCCAGCCGTGGGTACTCCTGCCGGAGCGCCTCGCATACGGTGTTGTGCTCGCGGGCGAAGAGGGTGTGCATGACGCTGAGGCCGAGCCACCAGCTCTCAGCGAAGCCGGTGAGCGGGAAGCCGTTCGGGCTGAAGGGCAGGTGCCCGTCCTCCAGGCGCAGCGCGGCGCCACCGCCCGGCTCGCGCAGTGACGTTCCGGCGTCCTTGGTCCCGCCGTAGACCTCCGAGCCGTCCCACCAGTGCGACGCCGCGTTGCCGAACAGGATCGGCGGCGCTTCGCCGTCGGCGGCGCGCAGGCTCTCGTTCTCGGCGAAGCGCATCACCGCTTCGGGCCGTCCGCCCGGGGTGTTGCTCCAGGTGACACCGGGCGGGAGCGGTACCTCGACGGACTTCGTACCGGTCGGGTAGCGCTTGTGGTTGACCCAGTCGTGCACTTGGAACTGGATCCACGCGGCGGCCAGGATGTTCAACGACCGTGCGGGAATGAACGCGTCGCGCTGCAGCAGCTCTCTGCTGACGGTGACCGGGTTGGGCGTGTCGAACAGGTCGGGCCGGTAGACGGGTGGGAGGTTGCGGCCGAATGTGGAACCGACGGCGCCCATCTTCGGTGCGGACAGGTCGTTGTAGGTGCCGTCGTAGCTACGCGCGACCCGCATCTGCTCGTCGATGGGCGCGGGCAACGGCTGGGCCTTGGGCGGAGCCTCGTGGATCTCGGTGTCGATGAGGTTGTACCGCCGCAGCGCCTGCCGCAGGGTCACGAGATTGAGCAGGCCGAGCCGGGTGGGCAGCCGATGCCAGGGGACGAACCGGTTGAGGGTGCGGAAAGCGGCCTCGAGCGGCACGCCCAGCACAGCGTTGCGTTCCGGCCGGGTGGTGACGAAGCGGTGGCCCAGGCGATGGGCGCTGCTGGCCTCGTAGGCCACTTTGCGGGCACGGTTGAGGTTGCCCAGGGGCCGGAACTCCTCGGTCGTGTTCCACGGATTGAACATCAGCTGGTCGACCCTCGCCGCGGCGGCCCGCGCCTCGGCGCAGTCGATGTCCTGGCGTGGGATCGTCAGCGTCGCCACCCGGACGAGGGGCGCATCCTCCTCCTTCCACTCCGTTGCACCGTCCTCGATGGGCGTGCGGCGGGCGTCCACGTAGCGCTGGACGTACAGCTCGAAGACGACGTCCGCCCTGTTCAGTCGCTGTGCGAGTTCGTGGTGCAGGTGGTCGGGGTCGGTACGAGAAGGGGACGGGGCCGGTGACGCGTTCGCGGCAGGGCGCAACTGGTAGCGCACGGGGCCCTCATCGCCCCACAGGATTGCGCCGCGGCTCCAGTACGTCTCGAGCGCCAGGCTGCGCACGGTGCGCCTCGTTCCCGCACGCACATTGCGCCGCATGCGCGCTGCCGTGGACCAGCCGACCGCGAGGGGCAAGGTGAGGAACAGCGCGAATGCCTTGCGGAGCGTCGAGTCGGCACCTGCCATGGCTTTCGCGAATTCGACGAACTCGCGTGCGTTGCGCGCATGGGAGACCGGGAAGCTCGTCATGAGGAGGTCGTGGGCCTCGTCCGGCGCCACCTCGATGCGCATGGCCACTCCCCGCAGGTCGGGGGTGTAGTCGGGCAGGCGGGCACCGCTCGCGTTGGACAGCCGGACGGTGACCGGATATTCGGCCGCAGGACGTGCGAAGCCGGTCTGCAGGTCGTGGGGAAGGCCCTCGAGGAACGCCAGTCGGGCGTTCTCCACGCCGAGGACCGCCTTCGCGTGGAACGCCCGCTCGATGCCCGCCGCGCCGCTGCGCTTCTGGGCCTTGAGCTGGACCCGCATGAGCTCACGGGCGAGCCGCTCGAAGACGAGCCGTTCCGCTTCGGGGTTCCCGCCCACGTAGCGCTCGTACTGCCCGATCTCGTGCATCTGTGCCCCTTCGCGAAGGCGCCGCCTTCGTCGTCCGGACGCGATGGTGCCAACGATGACGAGGCGACGTTGAACGGCTGCCCGTGATGCTGGCTGCGGGCATCTTCGTCACACACGGCAACTCTGGCCCACTGGCAGGGCCACGTCGCGCGGAGCAACGCAGACGGGTACATCGAGGTCGCGACCCGTCCGTCGCGCGGCGCTTTCCGCCCCGCGGCCCCTTCACCCGAACGGCCCAGTGCGGTCCTGCGCGACGGAGCGACCCCTGGGAGACTCGGTACGCAGGATGACGGCACAGCACGGGCATCGGATCGTCGTCCCCGCCGGATTCGGCGGGGCACGGATGAGGGAGTGCCGATGAGAGTCTACGAAGCCATCGTCAAGGGACTGGAAGGCATCGGGGTCCGGGCCGCATTCGGCGGTGCCGGCGAGAACGCCGCCGGCCTGATGCTGGCGCTGAAGCATTCGCGACGGATCCGACCCGTCATCGCGCGGCACGAGCAGGCCGCGTCCTTCATGGCCTGCGGTTACGCGATGTACACGAACCGGCTGGGCTTCTGTTTCGCGACGGCCGGGCCCGGCGCGTTCAACCTGTTCTCCGGGCTGGCCGTGGCGATGTCCGACTCGTACCCGGTCCTCGCCGTCTCGGGATACGCGTCGATGAAGTGGCAGGGATGGGGTTCGCTCAACGAGACCTCCGGCCTGCATCGCACGCCCGACTCCCGGGCCATGTTCGCGGCCACGACAAAGAAGTCCTTCCTGCTCACGGATGTCGCCGACACGTGCGACGTCCTCGAGGAAGCCGTCAACACCGCGTTCGAGGGACGACCCGGGCCGGTGCACATCCACGTACCCGAGAACCTCACCGAGCGCGGCGTCGAGGTCACGAACTTCCGGCCCATCCGGCTCGACGTCGCGCCGGTCGTGCCCGATCCGGCAGGTGTGGAGGAGATCGCCTCGGTGCTGGCGGACGCCCTCGCCAGACGGAAGCGGATCGTTGCGCTCGTCGGCTTCGGCGCCGTCCGAAGCGGGGCGGGAGCGGAGATCAAGCGGCTGATCGAGCGGTTCCAGATTCCTTTGCTCACGACGCTGGACGGCAAGGGCATCGTGTCCGAGGGGCACCCGCTCTCCGTGGGCGTCTTCGCCGACAGCGGCCACTCGAGTGCCTGGAAGGCCTTCCGCGAGGCGGACGTCGTGCTGTGCATCGGCAATTCCCTCAACCAGCACGCCACGTTCAATTACCGCGAAGACCTCTTCGAGAACAAGCTGCTCATCCACATGAACATCTCCGAGGCCGAGTTCCACAAGGCCTACCGGCCCGACCACGCGCTGCTGTCCGACGCATGCCTGGGCGTGGCGGCGCTCGTCGAAGCACTGGAGAAGAGGGTCGGCGAGGTCCCGAGGGCCGACGTCGACGGCCGGGACTACGAGGCGCGGCACATCACCCACCTGACGGGGGACATCCACCCCGGAGAGCTCGCCCAGGCGATCGGCCGGATGCTGCCGCCAGACGGTGTTCTGCTCGCCGACGCGGGCGCCCACCTGGCCTGGCTCGGCTACTACGTGGAGCTCGAAGAGGGGCAGAACTTCCGCAAAGCCGGTTCGTTCGGGCCGATGGCAGGCCATGTCAACGGCGCCATCGGACTGAAGGTCGCGCACCCGGAGCGGACGGTCGTCGTCGGCTGCGGCGACGGATGCTACTCGCTGTCCGGGTTCGAGCTGATGACCGCCGTCGAGAACGAGATCCCCGTCATCTGGGTGATCTTCGACGACCGGGAGTTCAAGCTGATCAAGCTCTTCCAGCTCACCACCTACGGAGAGACGGGGCTCGTCGAGTTCCAGAACCCGGACTTCGCCGCCTATGCGCAGGCGTGCGGCGCCGACGGCTACCGGGTCGAGACGCTCGAGGAGTTCGAGAAGGCGTTCCGTGCTGCGCTCACCTCCGGTCGGCCCACCGTGATCGACGCCGCGATCACCCGCTGGGCCGTCCCCCACTACAGCCCCTCGCCCGACGGTGTCATCGCCGGTCTCGTCGAGACCCTCGAAGCACGCCTCCGCAGCTGACAGCCGGGCCACCGCCGGGAAGGGACAGGAGCATGACCGAGCCGACGCACACGCACAGCCAGGCCGGGCTCGACGCCCTCGTGAACCGCCCGCTGATCACGTCGATCTGGCGCCGCCGCACCCACCGGGTCAGCCGCGGGAGCTCTGTCGAAGCCGGCTCGATGAGCTGGTCCTCCACCGAGGCACGCGCACCGCTGACGGAGCTCGAGGAAGCGGTCCTCATCTCCATGACGGGGTGCACGGGCCTCACCATGCCGGACCGGCCCCTCGCCGACCCCCGCAACGGCAAGCCGATCATGGCCAAGCCGAACCTCAACATGGCCGGACGGACCGCGGGCAGCCCCGACAACGCCCAGGGCACACACTTCTTCCTGATCAACGACACCGGCACCTACTTCCTGCGCAAGCTGCCTCCCCCTGCGGACGGCTCACAGGCGACGTTCGACGCGCAGACCCTGTGCTCACGCGCCGCCGAGGCGAAGGTGCAACTGCTCGACCACCGCATCGACGTACCGGAGGGGAAACGGGACTTCCCCGCCTACCTCGACTCCAACCGCTTCCTCTCGAACCTGCCGGGCACGACGGTCCTGTTCCCGGTGGTTGACCTGTCCCGGCAATACATCAACGGAATGATGTACCTGCTCACTCAGCCCGAGGGCGCACGACCGGCCATCGTCGACGACCGGAACCTCTACCGCTCGGCGGGCGTGCGGAAGTGGGTGAAGTCGGGATTCCTGAACAAGGACATCAAACTCCCGCTGGGCGCCATCTGGGCGATGCGCACGCAGATCGAGGCCGACCTGCTGCTGCAGAACATCATGCTCACCGCCGACGCCATGGGGCTCGGGGCATGGATCCATGCCTCACTCGCCCCGCCGGTCATGCTGGGTGACCCGAAGTTCCGCCCCGTCTACGGTCCGATGCTCGGCTTCGACTGGACCACGCCCCGGTGGAGACCGGCCGACCTCCTGCGCTGGCAGGTGCCGCTGCCGCGCTACTCCCCGCTGCGGGCGACCACCGTAGGCCTGCGCCACAACGGGGAGCACCTGATCAAAGCGATGTGCCCGCCGAACTACGCCACCATGAACGACGCGGTCGACGCAGTGGTGGCGGACAAGTTCGGACCGGGGGGCATCTACACCGACGAAGGGTTGTTCGAGCGCATCTACCGGGGCGAGTTCGGCGCCCAGTACCTGCGGGAGGCCAGCAACTACTCGGCCGATGTCATCGCCTGTACGCGCGACATCTGCACCTACATCTACGAGACCCACGGCCGGTTCCCCGCACACTGCGACACGATCCACGTACCGGGGGTCTGGCTGCAGGCCCATCATGTCGAGACCGGCTACTACCAGCGGTTCTTCCGCGACGGGCTGACCGAGGCACACGACATGCACGATCGGCGATGGCACGGCTGACGCCCCGCGGCCGAACCAGCAGAGATCGGTTACGCTGACCACCGCTGCATGACGACACGCGGTATCCACGAGAATCTCCGTCGATCAGCACGAACACGATGGGAAGCCGGCGCTGTGAGCGACGAGGCCTACTGCAAGATCTACGTCGATCTGGAGAGCCCGGTGCGGGTCGAGAACGATCTGCAGGGCCTGCCGGGGATCAGCTTCAGCATCTCGGCCGCCGAGGCCCGGGCGGGTGGCATCCCGGTGGGTGTCTTCGTGATGAAGAACAAGATGAAGAACAAACCGCACGACCGCCGGCAGGCGGACGACTTCCTGACCTGGGGCGTCGCCATCGACATCGAGCCGGATGACCGCACTGCCGGCACCGACGAGTTGGTCACCACGATCCTCGAGCACTTCTGGTCGCGCGGCATCTGCGCCGTCGCCGCCTGCGACTACGAGGAGGATCTGCCCTTCCGGGGATCCCGGATCCTCCGGCGGGACGAGCCGCAGTAGCGGCCCGCTGCCGCCGGGCCGGCCGCTGCGGCGATGTCCCGGCGCATCCGTGGACTGGGGCCGGCCTGCCGGGCGGACGGCCTTCGAGCACGGCGCCGGCGGTTCGCCTCGACCTGGGCGGAAGCCACATCACCCCGAGCGCCCACAGGCGGACTCGGCGCGGGCGCGCTCGGCGCCCGCGCCGGCCGCGACCCGGGCGTCGGCCTTCGGAGCGTCATACCCCAGGGCTGAAAGGCCCCTTCGCCTCGTCAGCGGACTCGGCATCGGCATCGGCATCGGCATCGGCCGCACCGAGCTCGTACGACAGGTGGTGCGGAGCCAGTGAGCGCAGGAAGGCGTGCGCGTCGAAGATCTCGCCGGGCGCGGCCACCCCGACCGTCTTGACGCGTCCCGAGAGGACCCGGCTGACCGCTTCCACGACGAGAGGGGCGGTGATGGCGTAGATGTCCTGTCCGCGGGCCACCGCACGGCGCCGGGTGCCGCCCGCGCGGACGACGACGTCGACGAGGAAGGTCTGCGCCGACCGCCCTCGCTCGTCGACCGGCTTCGGGGGCGCGGCGTCCGGGGCCAGTACGTCCTTGACGGCATCGAGCGTCATGCAGGTGTGGATGTCCGGGGCGGACAGGTGACGCGGGATGGTAACGCTGTCCACGGTGGTGAACTCGCCGACCACGGACCGGTTTCCGACCGGAGCGGGAAAGGACCACTGACCGGTGGGTGCCTCGTCGGTACGCAGCTCCAGGCGGCCCTTCGCGTAGACGAGCCGCCGGCCCTCGCGCCGGCCCCGGGAGACCTGACTGGACCCGCGCGTCCCGGACGTGGGCTGCCAGCTGCTCAGGGCGTACGCGATGTGCACCTCGTCGGCCGCCGGCGCATCGCCCAGCGCGGCGGTGGCGAGCAGGTCACCGAGGCCCCCGTAGAACGCCATCGCGGGTACGACCACGATTCCGGTGTCGCGGGCCCGGTCCGCGAAGTGGGCGAAGGTGTCGACGACGGCCTCCACTTCCGCCGCGACGTCCAGGTAGGGGATCCGTGCGCGCAGCGCCGCCTCGATGACCGGCGCGGTCGTCGAGGCGAACGGTCCGGCGCAGTTGATCACGGCTGCCGCGCCGTCCAGTGCGCGGTCGAGCGAGGCCGGATCGTCGACCGAGGCCGGCCGGACCTCGAGTCCGGGAAGGCCGTCGGCCAGTGCCCGGAGCTTGTCGGCGTCGCGGCCGGACAGGATCGGGGTCAGCCCCCGGTCCAGCAGTTCGGACACGACGAAGCGTCCGGTGTGCCCGTAGGCGCCGAACACCGTTACCGTCGCCGCCGCTTGACTCGTACCCATCAGGTTCCCCCGTCTTGTGCGCTCGCGCTTCTCGGTCCGTACGCGAATGATCAACTGGATGCCATCGTGCCTGCGGCGGCCTGCCGCCGGGAGTGGCAGCAACGACATGCCCCGTACACTTTCGGACATGAGCCTTGTCGCGCTGGCCGTCACGCCTGGGGTACCGCACTTCGAACTCGCCGCCGCCTGCGATGTGTTCGGCGTCGACCGGTCGGATCTCGTGGATCCCTGGTACGAGTTCACCGTCTGCGGCCCGGGCACCGTGCCGGTCGGCGGCCGCTTCCGGCTCGAGCCCGACGCGGGACTCGACCAGCTCGTACACGCGGACACCGTGATCGTCCCGGCGCGCGCCGACCTCGACGAGGACCCGCCCGCCGAACTGGTCGAAGCCGTACGCGCGGCACACGCTGCGGGCGCCCGGGTCGCCTCCCTGTGCACGGGCGCGTTCGTACTGGCCGCCGCGGGTCTGCTCGACGGGCGCCGCGCCACCACGCACTGGCTGCACGCCGCGGCGCTGGCCGACAAGTACCCCGAGGTGGAGGTCGATCCGGACGTGCTCTACGTCGACCACGGCAGCGTGCTCACCTCGGCCGGCAAGGCCGCCGCGATGGACCTGTGCCTCCATCTGGTCCGCCTCGACCACGGCTCGGCCATCGCCAACGAGGTCGCGCGCCGCCTCGTCGTCCCACCCCATCGGGCCGGGGGTCAAGCCCAGTTCGTCACCACCCCGCTGCCCGAGCGCCGCGACCATCCCCTCGGCACAGTGCTGGCCTGGGCGATGGAACGCCTCGACCAGCCGCTCACCGTGGAAGACCTGGCACGCCGGGCGAACATGAGCTCACGCCACCTGGCGCGGGTGTTCACGGACATCACCGGCACCACTCCGCTGCGCTGGCTGCTGACCCAGCGCATCCAGCGCGCCCAGGAGCTCCTCGAAACCACCGACGTCACCATCGGCGCGGTCGCCGCAGCCACCGGCATGGGCACGGACACCACTCTGCGGCGCCACTTCAACCGCACGGTCGGCGTGCCCCCGGACACCTACCGCCGCACCTTCCGCAGCGCTCACCCCGTCAGCGCCGGCTGAGGTCGGCCCTGCCGCCGCAGCGGGTGCTGCTCGGACGATGGCGGCTACAGGTGTGCTGCGGCGGCCCGAACCCACGGCCCTGGGGCATCGAGTGTGGATTACCCCGGGGGCAGGGCCTTCTTCAGTTGTTCGTGCAGATCCTTGGCGAGTTGCGCATCGGAGGGCGGCTTGTCGCCCTGGAGCCGGGCCAGTTCGGCGGTGAACGTCTGGCTGAAGGCACCGTAGAGCGGGGTGCGCGGTCGCTGGACGGCGTTCTTCAGTGCGGGCAGCAGGGTGCCGCGCGCGTATCCGGGGCGGCCGTACGTGTCCCGTGGCATCCGGTCGGTGCGCTCGCTCGTCGGGGACGCGGTGGCCTGACCGGGTGGCTTCACCGCCTTGCAGGTCAGCTTGTCGTCCTCGTACGCGGAGAACCGGGTGGCCGCGAACCCCGCGTCGAGCAGGCAGCGTTCGTTCTCCTTGCTGGTGAGGAACTCGATGAGCTGCCCGGCGGCGACGCTCCGCTGCGACCGCTTGGCCACGGCCAGGTTCTGGCCGCCCAGCACCGCTCTGCCGGGCAGCGGGGCCACTCCGAGATTCTGCTCGGGCAGGGACTGGTGGAGCGTGCGGTAGGCGTACGGCCAGTGGCGGAGGAAGCCGGTGCGGCCGCCCGCGAAGTCGGTGAGCGTGTCCGCCTCGTCGGAGTGAGCGGCGTCCGGCAGGGTGTAGGCCGCCTCGGTGCGATTGCGCAGCTCGTCCAGCCCCGCCTTCAGATCGTCCACGGAACCGGCGTAGCGGCCCTGCTTGTCGGTGAGGGTGAATCCGTCGGAAGCGGAGGCGAAGGCCTCGATGCCGTTGACGGTGAGTCCTTCGTACGACGCGTCGAGCTGCGAGGTCCAGCCCTTCTCGTAGGCGTCGGGCAGTTTCTTGCGCGCGGCGTCGAGCGCGCCGATCAGCCGCTGGACGACGGGCCAGCTGCCGATGCCCTGGTCGAGGTCGGTGTCCGTGACGCCCGCGCTCTTCAGGTAGTCGCGGCGGTAGAAGAGCAGCCCGACGTCACTGTTGAAGGGGACGGCATACAGCTTGTCCTCCCAGCGGGCGGTGGCGGCGACGGACTCGATGACATCGGAGTCGACCAGCTTGTCCGGGAGCTGCTGGACGAGACGCGCGGCGGCGAACTCCGGCACCCAGGTCACGTCGAGGTTGACGACGTCGTACTCGGCGCTGCCGGACTGCAGTGCGCCGAGCAGCTGGCTGCGCTGCTGGTCCGCCGAGCCGGGCAGCTCGACCAGCCGGGCCCGGTGGCCGGAGCCCTTGCGCTCCTGCTCCCGGTTCCACTCCTCGATCAGCTGCTGGCGGATGCCGCCCTTGCCGGTCACGTCCCGGCCGCTGGCCAGCACGATGTCGCCCGGGAGGTCGGCCGCGCCCGCAGCGCCGGACTGCTCGCCACCGGCTCCGCCGGAGTCGCCGGAGTCGCCGGAGTCGCACCCTGCGGCCAGCAGCAGGACGAGGAGCATCGCGGACGCGCCGCGCCATACGGGCCCGTGCCTCATCCTTCATCCCCCGTTCCGGTCCTGGCGACCTCGTCCCGCAACCGGGCGACGAGATCGCTCTTGGTGTCCAGGCAGCGGCCGCCGCTCGCCTCGGAGACGGCAGCGTCCGGTTTGCCCTTGTCGCAGCCGCCGCTGTCCAGGGATGCCATGACCACCGGAATCTTCTTGTCCCGCGCGGAGAGGAGCAGATCACTGAGCCGGCCGCCCTCGGTCAGCCGGTTGTTGTCCTCGTCATCCGTGAGGTAGACGATCAGCTGCGGACGGTGGTCGTCGGCACCGCGCCGCCTCATGTCGTCCAGGGCCGCGACCAGCGCCTGGTAGGGGTCGGCCTCCAGGTCCTTGACCTGCGCGTTGGCGTTGATGGTGCGCTGGGCCTCCTCGCGCCGGTGCTTGCCGAACGACAGCACTTCGCTGTACGCGCGGGAGCCGGCCGGTTCGGTGGCGACCGCCCAGACGCCGTATTCGTCCTGGTCGCCGAGCCCGGCGAGGGACTGGCCGATGATGCCGGGCGCGCCGCCGGGGCCCTCCCACAGGCTGCCCATGGACCCGGACGAGTCGAGCAGGAAGAGCACCCGGCCCGGCCCGTTGGCCTCCCGGTACCCCTTCAGCGCCGCGTTCATCGCGGACGGGAGGGCGGGGCCGGTGAGCGGGCCGGGGTCGTCCAGGGCCCCGAAGTCGCTGAAGACGACGCCGGTTTCGGCGCCTGTGCCGGTGCCGTTGCCGGCGGAGGGTTCGGTGCCGTTGCCGAGGGGCCGGTGACCGCCCGATGCGCTGCGGAAGCCGTCCTTCCCGAATACGGCGAGTCCGCCCCGGGCAGCTGACGGGGGCGTCGTCGCGTCCTTCGCCCCGGCCGCGTGCCTACCGGTCAGCCACGCGTGGAACCTCTCCACGGCGCTGTCCCGCGCAGCCTGGTCCCGGTCGGCGCCCCGCCAGCGCACCCGGACGAACGTCGGGCCGAGGCCCGGGACGTCGACGGGGTACTCGGCCATCCGGCGGGCCCGCGTCGCACTGTCGCAGCCCACTCCGGTCCTGAGCAGGAACTCCGGCACCAGGGCGGTGGTGCGCTCGTCCACGGCGTCGTCTTCGGGCAGGGTGCACAGCAGGTCCCCGCCGGTTCTCGAGGGCGGCCCCGTCTGGGCCACGCCGTGTTCGGCAGCGGCCGGGTCGGGCGCTCCCGTGCCGTACAGGCCGACGGTCGCGAGCAGGCCGGCATCGGTGTTCTCCGGGTCCGTGCGCCGCACTTCGGCCTTCGGATCGCGCTTCTTGAGCGCCTCCCTCAAGGCCGCGAGACCCCCCACCCGGTCGGCGACCGCCTCCGCCGACAGGTTCTGCGGTACGGCGAGCACGACCGGCGAGTACGCGAAAGGCTCGGGATCGGCCTCCAGTGCGGCGTAGCTCCGCTCGCTGGAAGCGGAACGGGCCCGGTCGATGCTCGCGAACGCGGCCGGGATCCAGATGTCCGGCTGCGGGCCGATGTCGCGCTGCGGATTGGTGTCGTCGCCCGTCGGCCGCTGCCACGGGTCGGACTGCCGGTTGAGCGCGGTGACGGCGGCAGCGGCTCCGGCGCTGTAGACGGTGATGCCGGCGCGCCTGCACCCGTCTTCCGTCCCGTTCTCCCCCGACATCAGGTACGCCTCCGCCGCCTTGCGGACGGTGGGCTCGAGATCGGGGTCGGTGAGCAGCCGCAGTTCGAGCGGTGGCTTGCAGGGGGCGCTGTCCCCGAGCACCGCGAGGCCGGTGACGACGAGGCCGGCGATCGCCACGGGCACGCCGATGACGGCCGCGAGCCTCCGGCCGGTGAGGGCACCGAGCCTGCCGCGCCGGCCGGATCCTCGAGCGGGGGCGGGGTCTTGGCCTTCGGGAGCCCGCAAGCCGCTCGGCGCGCCTGCCGATTGCGGCGAGGGCCGCCCGCCGTCGACCCCGCCCGGGGCGACGGAGGGCCCCTGCGAGGGCGCGCCCGGCGAGCGGACGGGAGGGGCGGCGAGCAGCACGTCGGCGCCCGAGGTGGCCGAGCGGCTCTGCGGCTCCCACGGCTCGGGGGGCTCGCGCAGCGTCGTGTGGTGCGCGGACATGTGGACTCTGAGCCGGTCGGCCAGTGCGTCGAAACCGACCTCCCCGCCCTGTCCGGGAAGGCCGTCGTGCAGGAACCGCACGAGTTGAGCGGTGAACGGCGTGGGTGAGGCGTCGTCGCCCGCATCGATGCGGTTGTTGGCCTGGACGCTCATCAGCAGCGAAGTCCGCTGCCGCTGGGCGGTGCCGAGCGCGTCCCACGCCGCCGAGGCGTTACCCGCGAAGCAGCAGTCGAGGATGACGACCGCGTGCTCCGCTCTGGTGCGGGACAGCACGGTGAGAACGCTCTTCCAGGGCGCGGCGCTGCGGAACACGGACTCGTCGCCCGGGACGATCGTGGCCCGCCCCATCAGCAGCCAGAGCTCGTCACCCGTACTGGGCACGGCGCCGTGGCCGGAGAAGTAGAGCAGGAGCAGCCCTTCGGCCGCCTCGACCGCGGTGTCCAGCTGCCGGTCGAACTCGTCCACGGTGTGCGGCCGGGCGATGGTGATCCCGTCCTCGGCGAACACCCCGCCCGTGCGGAGCGCCCGTTCCAGTCCGGCGAGGTTGTGCTCGACCGCCTTGAGGTCGCCCGACACGCCGAAGGGGTGTTCGGGCTGCTTGAGGTCGTAATCGGGAACTCCGACGAGCAGCGCCCGGTTCGCTTTCCCGCGCGGGTCGAAGCGCGTCACCGGGCTATCTCCCGTCGCTCTCCGGCGCGACCTCGACCTCTGGAGGTTCGCCGCGTTCCACGAAACGGCGGTTCTCCCGCCACGCGCGGACCCCGCTCTTCACTTGCTCGAACACTTCATCGAATAACTTGGGGGCGCCGGCTCCGATGAGCACCAGCATGATCTCCATCCCGGCCCCCATCGGGCTGGCGGGCCCGGCCTCCGTCCCCGCGCGTTCCTGGATCTCCAGCCTGCCGCTGTTCCTGAGCTCTTCGAGCTTCTGCTCCCGCTCGAGCCAGGCCTTCAGCGCCCCCGTGTCGCTCTCGCTCGCACCCCGTGTCAGGCGCACGCGGATGGCAGTATTCGCCATAGCCTCCCCCTTAGCCACAACTCAGCATCATGACATGGGAGTTGGCCGGAGGGGCACCCTTTGGCCGCGAACGGGATCACACCCCGGCGCAGGCCCGCAGCCTGGACGAAGGACGTGGTGGCGGACTCCGGGTTCCGCCGAGCCCCCCCGGTGGCAGCCGGGCCTGGCGTACGGCCCGGCCGCGCCGGTCGGCCGACGGTCGGCGCGGCCCGGCGGCCACCATCGCGCACACACCGGACCGGGCCGTCCGATGCCGACCCGGGTGGGCCTCCCCGGCCGACGCGGGACGGGGACCGCCGGGCGCCGCTGACCGCCGAGGAAACCTGTCCGGACGGACTCCCGTCGCCGGTGGACGGATTCCTCACCACCCGCCGGCGGCCCGCCGCCGGGGCGCCTGTACGCGTCGACGCGGACCGTCACCGGAGCGGCGTACGCGGCAGTGCGGGACCGCCCCGGCTGCGAGCCGACCGGGGCGCCGGGCCGCATCGCGGGCACGCTGACGCCTGCGGTGCAGGGCGACCACATCACGGCACCGACGGCGGCTTCGCCGACGGCATGCAAGCGATGGCGACCTGCCGCGCCGCACCCGCCGGCGCCTTCAGCCCGTCACCGCCGCACGGTAGGGGCGGAAGAACTCACGCAGTTCCGCCGCGTAGAGCTCGGGCTCCTCGAACGCCGCGAAGTGCCCGCCGCGCGCGGGCTCGGTCACGCGCACGACGTTCGCCGTCCGGTCGAGCCACGCCCGGGGCGGGCGGACCACGTCGCCGGGGAAGAGCGAGAAGCCGGACGGCACCTCGACCCGGCGGGCGTGTTGCGCGGGCGGGATCGCGGCGTTCGCGCGGTACATGCGCATCGACGAGCCGATCGTCCCCGTGAGCCAGTAGAGCGTGATGTTCGTGAGGATCTCGTCCTTCGTGAAGCTCCGCTCGATGTCGCCGTCGCAGTCGCTCCACGCCCGGAGCTTCTCCACGATCCACGCGGCGAGCCCGGCCGGCGAGTCGGTGAGCCCGAAGGCGGCGGTCTGGGGCTTCGTACGGTGCAACGCGGCGTAGGCGCCCTCGGTCGCGCCCCAGGCCGCGGCGCTCTCGAGCCAGGCGCGCTCCTCGGGCGCGAGCTCCGCCGGATCGCCGGTGAAGCGGGGCAGGCCCGCGTCGGTGCGGTGGACGGCCACGACCCGGTCGGGGTGGTCGAGCCCGAGGTAGCGGGTCACGTGACTGCCGACGTCCCCGCCCGCCGCGCCGAACCGCGCATGGCCGAGGACGCCCATGAGCTCGGCCCACAGGCCGGCGACGGCGATCGCGTCGGGGGGCGGGCCGGTGGGACGGTCGGAGTACCCGTAGCCCGGCATGTCGGGCACGACCACGTCGAACGCGTCGGCGGGATCGGCGCCGTGCGCGCCGGGGTCGGTGAGCAGCGGGATGACCTTCGCGTAGCGCCAGAACGAGTCCGGCCAGCCGTGGCTGAGCACCAGCGGCAGGACGGGACCGGTCGGCGCGGTGGCCCGGACGTGCACGAAGTGGATCCCGAGGCCGCCGAGCGGGACACGGAAGTGCGGGAACCGGGCGAGCGCCGCCTCCTGCGCCGGCCAGTCGAACCCGTCCGCCCAGTAGGCGACGAGCTCGCGCAGGTAGCCGAGGTCGGTCCCGAGCGACCAGCCGGCGTCCTCGGGCACGTCCGGCCAACGCGTCGCGCGCAGCCGCGCGCGGAGGTCCTCGAGCGCCGCGGGGGCGGTCTGCGGGGTGAACGGCTCGGGGCGGGGAGAGGCGTCCGGCATGGGACGCATCCTAGAGGCCGCGCCGCGCGTTTCCGCGAACGCGCCGAGCACCTGCCCGAGCCTGCCGGCGGCGGCGGGGAACCCGGCCCGGGGACCGGGATTCCGCGGCTGGTTCGCGCGGCGCAGCCCGTCCGGCAGGGTCGGGGACGCCGTCGCCCAAGCCGCGGTGATCGCCTCGGGCGGTTCGCGCGTCGGCACCGCGGTGAACCGCCCGAGGCTCTGGTCTCCCGGCTGCGACCGGGCTCGGCTGCTCCGCTCCCGGCCCGAGCGGGCCGGCGCACCGGTCAGCCGGCGCGCCGGTCAGCCGGCGCATCGGTCAGCCGCGCATCGGTCAGCCGCGCATCGGTCAGCCGCGCATCGGTCAGTCGGTGCCGGACTCCATCGCGGCGCGGTCCAGCAGCTCGTCGTCGCCGGAGACCTCGCCACGGGAGGCGATGGCCTCGGCGCCGCCCTCGGGCATCGCGCCGATCAGACCGGTCGCCGCCGCCTGGGCGGCGCCGACCAGCTCGGGGTGGGCGGTGCCGACGATGCCGAGGCCGGCGTACTGCTCGAGCCTGGCGCGCGAGTCGGCGATGTCGAGGTTGCGCATGGTGAGCTGGCCGATCCGGTCCACCGGGCCGAACGCCGAGTCCTCGGTCCGCTCCATCGACAGCTTGTCCGGGTGGTAGCTGAAGGCCGGGCCGGTGGTGTTCAGGATCGAGTAGTCCTCACCGCGCCGCAGCCGCAGGGTCACCTCGCCGGTGACCGCCGAGCCGACCCAGCGCTGCAGCGACTCGCGGACCATCAGCGCCTGCGGGTCCAGCCAGCGGCCCTCGTACATGAGCCGCCCGAGACGCCGTCCCTCGTTGTGGTAGTGCGCGAGGGTGTCCTCGTTGTGGATCGCGTTGACGAGGCGCTCGTACACGGCGTGCAGCAGCGCCATGCCGGGTGCCTCGTAGATGCCGCGGCTCTTCGCCTCGATGATCCGGTTCTCGATCTGGTCCGACATGCCCATGCCGTGGCGGCCGCCGATCGCGTTGGCCTCCATCACCAGGTCGACCGGGGAGGCGAACTCCTTGCCGTTGATCGTCACCGGGCGGCCCTGGTCGAAGCCGATCGTGACGTCCTCGGCGGCGATCTCGACCGAGGGGTCCCAGAACCGCACGCCCATGATCGGCTGCACGGTCTCCACGCCGGTGTCGAGGTGCTCCAGCGTCTTGGCCTCGTGGGTGGCGCCCCAGATGTTGGCGTCGGTCGAGTACGCCTTCTCCGTGCTGTCGCGGTACGGCAGCTCATGCGCGACCAGCCACTCGGACATCTCCTTGCGGCCGCCGAGCTCGGTGACGAAGTCGGCGTCGAGCCACGGCTTGTAGATGCGCAGGTGGGGGTTGGCGAGCAGGCCGTAGCGGTAGAACCGCTCGATGTCGTTGCCCTTGAACGTCGAGCCGTCGCCCCAGATCTGTACGTCGTCCTCGAGCATCGCCCGGACCAGCAGGGTGCCGGTGACGGCGCGGCCGAGCGGCGTGGTGTTGAAATAGGCACGGCCGCCCGAGCGGATGTGGAACGCGCCGCAGGCGAGCGCGGCAAGGCCCTCCTCGACCAGCGCCGCCCGGCAGTCGACCAGGCGCGCGATCTCGGCACCGTAGGCCTTCGCACGGCCGGGCACCGAGGCGATGTCGGGCTCGTCGTACTGGCCGATGTCAGCGGTGTAGGTGCACGGGACGGCACCCTTGTCGCGCATCCACGCGACCGCGACGGAGGTGTCGAGGCCGCCCGAGAAGGCGATGCCGACGCGCTCGCCGGTGGGCAGGGAGGTGAGAACCTTAGACATGGGAAGAGTATGCACTTAATCGCATGTCTATGCAACCGGGGCATGATCCCCCCGCGGAATCGCGACCAGGGCGGAGCGAACCGACCGCGCCGCCGCTCCGGTACGCGGAAAGGAAAAAACGGGGTGACGACGCGACGCCGGGATGATCCGCCATGGGGAGCCGGCGCTGCGGCCGGGGCGGCCGGGGCGGCCGCGCACGGTGTACCGCTCGCGCCGCGCTCGGGCAGGACACTTTGAGCCAACTATCCGGAACTCGCGGGTGTATGGCCGGGATCACAGCGGGTTTCCGAGGTGCTCGGGCGAATGGACCCAGGGCCGTGGTAGCCGACGGGTACGGTTTGGCCATGGATTTTTCCACAAGCGCTACCGATGAGAACTCCACGCCGTCGGCGGTCATCAAGGCCACCGCCCGCCAACTCCTGGTGAAACTGGGCGCCGGGGGGCTGTCCCTGGATGCCGTTGCCGAGGGCAGCGGTCTCGCCGTCACCGATGTGGAAGGCGTCTTCCCGCACCGGGACGACCTGCTGACCGCCCTGGTCATCGACGCCTACAACGACTCCGCCGCCGCGATGGAGCAGGCCGACCAGGCCGCGGGCGCCGCCGATGCGACGGCCGGCGCGCGGCTCCTCGCGGTGACGCGCGCACTGCGGAAGTGGTCCTTCGACAACTCCGCCGAGTTCACCCTGATCTACGGCTCCCCCGTCCCGGGCTACCACGCCCCGCAGGACACCGTCCCGGCCGCCTCGCGCACCCCCGCCGTGCTGGCCGGCATCGTACGTTCCGCGCTGATGGCCGGTGAGCTCACCCCGCCCCGGCGGGCGGTGCCCGGGCCGCCGCTGCTCCTGCCGGAGGCCGTGGAACTCTTCGGCGGTGCACCCGAGGCCCCCTTCTCGGACCTCATCGAGCGCGGCATCGTCCTGTGGAGCAATCTCATCGGGCTCCTGGTGTTCCAGGTGTTCAGCCGTACCCACGACAGTGTCCGGGACCAGTCCGCGTACTTCGACTTCGCCATCGCCGTGGCCGCCGAAAGCATCGGGCTGACGGTCCCTCTGGACGAGAACACCCCCACCGAATAGACCGACCAGACCGCTGCCGCGTACCCGGCACCGGCGGGGAATCAGGCCGTGAACACCACTAGAACCCTCTGTTTCGTCATCGCGGCGCTCTCGTCGTACGCCGCGCTCGTCTACCGGCTGTGCCAAGTGGGGCGCAGCTGGCGGGACAACGCCTACCGCGCTCTGGTGATCACTCTGCTGCTCCAGTGCCTCACCTTCACGATGGGCGCCGTCGCCATGGGGGGCAAGAGCTTCCTGGGCGTCGGGAACCTCGCCATCCTGGTGATGCACGTTTCCGCGGTCGCCTTCTGTGTCAGCGCGCAGATCATCCTGCTGCGCTGGGCGACCGCGTCCGAGGAGGCCGCACGCAAGGCCCGGTACTGGCTGATCACCGGCATCGCGCTCAGCGCGCTTCTGACGGCGCTCTTCTTCATCGCCGACGGCCCCGGCCGGCCGGCGTCGGACTTCAACACCGGCAGCGGCCAACCACTGGTCCTCACGTACCTCCTGGTCTTCATCGTCTCCCAGGCGGTTCCGTGCGTCACCATCTTCCGCCAGTGCGGCCCCTACGCCCGCATGACGGGCAAGGCCTCGCTGCGGCAGGCCCTGCGGCTGCTCTCCGTCGCCGCGGTGGTCCTGTTCCTCTACTGCGCGTGCCGGACGGTGAACATCCTGACCGCCGCGTGGGGGATCGACATCGGCGTCTGGCAGGTCGCCGCCTCCGTCTTCAGCGCAGCGGGCATCGTCATGATCTCGCTGAGCCTGACCATTTCCTCCTGGGAGGCCTCGGCGGCCAAACTGCTGGAATGGGTGCGCAGTTACCGCTCCTACCGGGCTCTCTACCCGCTCTGGCGGGACCTGTACGAGTCCTCGCCGGACATCGTCCTGGAGCCGCCCGGGTCGGCCTCGGTCTCCGATCTCAACTACCGCCTGCACCGGCGGGTCATCGAAATACGGGACGGGTGGCGGGACTTGCGCCCGTACATCGACCGCTCCGCCCCCGGCGCCGGGATCGGCGGTTCGGAGGCCGGGGCGGGCAAGGAGTCCCGCCAGGCCTTCGCCGAAGCGGCCCAGATCCGGCAGGCCCTGCACGCCAAGCGCGCCGGTACGATCCCCGCCGACAGCAAGGACGCGGGCGACTTCGAAGACCGCGACACGGACAACTTCACCGCCGAGGTCGCCTGGCTCACCCAGGTCGCATCCGTCTACCGCAAGATCGGTTGAGCGGCCGGGATCACCCGCCAGGGCCGGCCCCATCCCCCGAGGGCCGGCCCTGACCGGGCCGACGCGACTGGCAGCTCACTCGGCTACCCCCGTAAGCGAAGTTAGCTGACAGCTATCGGCGGGGTCCACGGTGGCGGAATCCGTGCAGATTGTCAACTGGCCGCTAATCTGCAAAACTGGCGGATAGCTGAGAGCAATGTCGAGGAGGTGGCGGAAGGGAGATGCACAGTGTCGGAGACTGACGACCGGCCCGTGCTGGCAGTGCGTCTGGACAACCTCTTCAAGACGCTTCGCCCCAAGGGCAAGCACTGGACCAATGCCGAGGTGGCGGAGGAACTGAAGCGGGCCAACCCCGAGATCAAGGCCGGCGGCGTGTACCTGTCGCAGCTGCGGACGGGCAAACGCTCCAACCCCTCGCCGGACCTGCTCGCCGCCCTCGCCCGCTTCTTCGGCGTATCGGTCGCCTACTTCTTCGACGACAAGGTCGCCGAGTCGGTACTCGGCGAGGTCGCCGCCATCGAGGCCCTGCGACAGGCAGGAGTCCGCTCCGTGGCGATGCGCGCGGCCGGCATGAAGAAGGAAAACCTCCAGGCCGTCACGGCCATCATGGACCAGTACCGGCAGATGCAGGGCCTCCCTCCCGTCACCGACCCTGCGGACCCCTCGGACCCGGAGTGAGGGTCCCCGGGAAGGGGCGGTCGGCCGACCAGGACCGCCGCAGCCAGCTCAAGAGGCTCCGGAAGGACGGCGCGCGGCGAATCGCCGAACTCGACCTGCCGGAGGGAGCCGATGTGGCCGAACTCTGCCGCTACCTCGGCGAGATCCGCAACCGCCCCATCACGCTCGTCCCCATGCCGATGCCCGCGTCGCAGCCGTGCGGGATGTGGGTCGCCGCACGCGACGAGGACCTCATCTTCTACGACGCCAACACGACCAGCGCGCATCAGGAGCACATCATCTTGCACGAGCTGGGCCACATCATCTGCTGCCACCGCGGGGCGGGCTTGCTGGACGAGGCGAGCTCCCGCATCCTCTTCCCCAACCTCGACCCCGACCTCGTACGTGACATGCTCCTGCGCGCGACGTACGACGACGTGCAGGAACAGGAAGCGGAGGTCATCGCCTATCTGCTCTCCCAGCGGATGAGCAGCGCCGAGGAACGCCACGGCTCACCCCCGGCCTCGGCCGAGGCCTCCGACAGCGGGGCATCCGGAGAGACCGAAATGCTCAGCCGCATCGAACGCACCCTGTTCTGACGTGGGTCACTCACCCCCGGGCGGCTGCCACCTCCTCGGCCAGCACTGACACGGCCCGCCGGATGTCGTCCTCGGTGTGTTCGCTGGTGACGAAGAACCGCAGCCTCGCGAGCCCCTCCTCCACCGCGGGGTGGAAGATCGGATCGGCGATGACACCCCGGTCGAACAGCCGGTCCGCCACGCGCAGGGTCCTCGCAGAGTCGCCCAGGACGCACGGCACGATCGGTGTGTGGGCACTGGTGCCCGTCGCCAGACCGGCCGAGGCCGCCAGGCCGACGAACAGCGCCGCGTTCCGCTGGAGCGCACGCACCCGCTGCGGTTCCGCGGCGACCAGCTCGGTCGCGGCCAGCGCCGCGGCCGCATTGGCCGGAGTCAGCCCGACGCTGTAGACGAAGCCGGGCAGCGTATGCCGAAGCCATCGCACCATCCGCGCCGAGCCGCCCAGGTAACCTCCGCAGCTGGCAAAGGACTTGGAGAGGGTACCCATCCACAGATCCACGCCGGACCGGTCGACGCCGTAGAACTCGCCGACGCCGCGCCCGCGCTCGCCCACGGTGCCGATGCTGTGCGCCTCATCGACCATCAGCAGGGCGCCGTAACGTCTCTTCAGCTCGATCACGGCGGGCAGGTCGACCAGGTCGCCGTCCATGCTGTAGGCGCCCTCGACGGCGATCAGGACCCGTCTGAACCGGGACCGGTTGACGCGCAGCATGTGTTCCAGCCGGCCCATGTCGTTGTGGGCGAAGGGACGCCGCGCCGCCCCGGACAGCGCGCAGCCCTGAAGGATGCTGTCGTGGGCGAGCGCATCGTGGATCACGAGGTCCCCGGCCCCGACGAGGTGTCCTATCGCGGTGACATTGGTGGCGTGCCCGCTCACCAGTGCCAGGCAGTCCCCGACGCCGAGGAACTCGGCGAGTGCCCGTTCCAGCCGTACGGTCAGATCCCGTTCGCCGGAGAGCATCCGGCTCGCGGAGACGGAGGTCCCGTACCGGTCCACCGCCTGGTGCGCGGCCTCGCTGACCGCCGGATGACCGGAGAGGCCCAGGTAGTTGTAGCTGCCGAAGGACAGGTACGCCCGGCCGCCGATCACGGTCGTGTCGCGGATGTTGCCCTCGTGGACCCGGAAGTACGGGAAGTCCGCACCTCCGGCGGCGATCGAGCTCACGCGCTCCTCGAACTGCCGCACCTCCGGGAAGTCATCGACGCACGCGGTGGCGGCACTCCAGTCGGCCCCCGTCTCCCGGGGCAGGGGCTCATCGGGCGCCGGCCGGACCCGGTCCGCCCGCGTCTGCCGGGGCAGGAGCTCTCCGGGCGGCTGCTCCGTGAGCTGCGGACCGACCAGCCCGATCAGCCGCTCGACCGTGAGCCCGGGCGAGAACATCTCCTCGGTGGAGAAGCCCGGCACCCGCTGGCCGATGATGACCTCCAGCTCCTGCAACATCAGCGAGTCGAAGCCGAGATCGGTCGTCAGCGTCATCCGGGCGCTCAGGTCCGAGAGGGGGAAGACGCCGGTCCGCGACACCGCTTCCAGCACGATGGACGCCGCGGACGCACCACCGGCCCATACCGCCTCGGGCGTCTCCTCGGGTGTCTCCTCGGGCGAGTCCACCGGCCCGGTCCGGTCCGCCACCACCTCGCGAGCCGATTCGTCCACCACCCAGTGGTGACGCGGGGCGAGTGGACTCGGCGGCAGGGTGCACGGGGGTGTGCGCTCCCGCACCGGACGAAGCCCCGGGCCGGTGACCGCGCGTACCGCGAGCCGGCCCAGCGCGGTCGTGCGTGCGGCGGCCGGCAGCGAACCCGGCGCCGGCACCTCGACCTCCTCCGGCTCGCCTGGTGGCACGGTAGCGACCGTGCCGGCCGCCTGTCCCGGCCCGAGCTCCCCGGTACGGCCCGCCGCCACGGCCTCGGCCGCCGCGGTCAGCTTGGTGACGGCGTCGGCGCTGTCGTGTGCCACCAGCGCGAGGCGCTCCGCGAAGGGGGCCCGGCGGGCCAGGGTGTCTGCCACGCAGGCCAGCGGCGGCTGGTCGCCGGCGATGGTGTGTGCCAGTTCCCGGGCGTAACGGGCCAGTCCGGCCCTGTCCCGGGCGCTCAGCACCAGGAGATGCGCCTCCCCGTCCGGCGCCGGACGGGGCGGTGCCGTGGGGCACTCCTCCACCACCAGATGGACACCGGTGCCGCCGAAGCCGAAGGCGCTCACCCCCGCACGGCGCGGCCGCCCGGACCCCGGCCACGGGGTCGCCGCCGTCGGGATCGTCAGCCGGGCGGCGTCGAGCCCGGAAGTGTCGGCCAGCTCGAACTCCGGCTGGGGCGGTATCACTCCCCGGTGCACGGCCAGAACGGTCTTGACGAGCCCGGCTATCCCCGCGGCGTTGAGCGAGTGCCCCACCACCGCCTTCACCGCACCGAGGTAGGCCGGCGCGGGCGCACCCCCTTCACCGCGCAGTTCGCGCAGGACACCGACCTCGACGGGATCGCCGACCGTCGTCCCGGTGCCGTGCGCCTCCAGGTATCCCACCGCATCCGGGGGCAGGCCCGCATCCCGGTAGGCCCGGCGCAGCGCCCGCAGCTGACCGGCCGCCTGGGGATGCATACCGCCCTGCACGGTCCCGTCATTGGCCGTGCCCACACCCCGGATCACCGCGTAGACCCGGTCGCCGGCCTCCAGCGCATCGGCCAGGGGCCGCAGCACCAGGACCCCGGCGCCCTCCCCCAGGACGAAGCCGTCGGCCTCCGCACCGAACGGCAGGCACCTGCCGCTGCGCGAGATGGCGCCGATCCGGCTCAGTCCCACCAACAGGTCGGGAGCGAGGATCATTTGGGCGCCGCCCGCGAGCGCGATGCGGCTGCGGCCCGCGCGCAGCGCGAACACCGCGTTGGCCACGGCCATGAGTCCACCGGAACACGCCGCGTCCAGTGCGTAGCTCTCGCCGTGCAGATCGAAGACAGAACTGATCGTGTTCGGCCCCATGTTGAGCAGGAGCCCGGCCACGGACGTGCCGTGCAGCCCGTCCACCGCGCGGACCGTCTCCGGCCACCGGGGGTCGGCCGCCCGCGCCCCGAACTCTCCACCGGCCAGCTGACGCATCCGTATCTGCATGGTGCTGAGCTCGCGGTAGCCGCTCTCGGTCAGCGAGGTGATGACGGAGGTCTCTTCGCGGTCGAAGCCCTCGGCCTCCCACCCCGCGTCCTGGATCGCCTCGCGGGCGAGGTCGATCAGCAGCCGGTGCTGAGGGTCCATCGACCTGGCCCGCCGGGGCGGAATGCCGTAGTGCACCGCGTCGAAGTGGCCCACGTCCGGCAGCAGGGCCATCGTGTCCGTGTACGTGGAGGATGGATCGCGGAAGTTGTCGCTGAGAAAGGCGGCGGAGCGCCACCGCGAGTCCGGGATGGTGGAGAACTGCGCCTGCGGGGCCGTGAGGAGCTGCCAGTACTGGTTCAGATTGCGCGCCCCGGGAAACCGGCAGGCCATCCCCACGATCGCGACGTCATCGCGCCGCACTCCCGCTGAACCCCCTGCGTGGTCCTGCTCGGTCGCAGATGTCACCGGGAGGTGGCCAGCCGCTCACGCCACCAGTCCACCGTGGCCTTGACCTGCTCGTCGACGGGAGTGGCCCGCACCGCGAACCCGGCTTCGTAAGCGCTCGAGTCGAGGACGAACGGGCGGTCGAACTGGTAGCGGATCTCCTTCAGTTCGCGGATCAGCGGCGAGAAGAGCGACACCACGCCCAGCACGGCGGGCGGCAGCCTGCGCACCGCGACCGGCCCCGTTCCCGCCTGGGCGGCGAGCAGGCCCACCATCTCCCGGACGGACCGTGCGGGCTCCGTCGGGACGTGCCAGGCCCTGCCCCGGGCCCGCTCCTCGCCGGCGACCTCCACCAGGGCCCGGGCGACATCGGGGAGATAGCTCCAGCTGTGCGGGGCGTCCGGATCCCCGAGGGTGGAGACCGGCTTGCCGCGCAGCAGCGGAGGCATCACCCGGGCGGCCAGGTGCCCGCCGTCGGTCACGCCGGGCCCGAAGAAGTCCGATGCCCGTACCTCGACCGTCTTGATGCGGCCCGCTTCATGCAGCTTCCGCGCCTCCTCCCAAGCGGCGGCGCGCACGCGCCCCTTGGGGCCGGTCGCCGCCAGCGGCAGCTCCTCGGTCAGGGGACCGTCCACCGGACCGTAGCCGTAGAGGTTGCCCAGGATGACCAGGACGGCCCCGGTCGCCTCGGCCGCCGCGCAGACCGACGAGGCCAGTGGCGGCCAGTCGGCGGCCCAGCGGTGGTACGGAGGTGCGGCGCAGTTGTAGATCGCGGAGGCGCCCTGCGCGGCCTCGGCCAGGCGTCTGCTGTCCGTCGCGTCCAACGCAAGGTGCTCGATGCCGGGCTCCGCGCTGCGGCCCGACTTGGTCACGACCCGTACCGAATGCCCCTTCTCGACGAGCAGTCGAGCTGTGGCCGCCCCGGCGGGCCCGAATCCTATGACGACATGAAGGCTCACGGGCGAACACTAGCGCGGGATCCTGTTGGGTCATGTCCGGTCTCCGCTAAGTCGGCCACCGCTGGCGGAAGTCCGCTCACTCGGCGCGGCGTCCGTCGGGGAACGCGGCTGGAACCGGGACACCGCCACGCCGGCCAGGCACAGTACGCCGCCCAGCAGGGCCAGCCAGGCAGGCACTTCACCCAAGAGGGCCCAGCTCAACAGCACGACGATGGCCGGCACGGCATAGGTCGTCGCGCCCAGCTTCCCGGCGGGCATGCGCGCCAGGGCGTAGGTCCACGTCGTGAAGGCGAGAGCAGTCGGCACCACGCCCAGGTAGACCATGTTGAGCGTCGCGGAGACCGGCGCCCTCGGCAGTTCCGCGACCAGCTGCCCCGTGAAGGGCAGGCAGGCCACGGCCCCGGTCAGGCAGCTGTAGGCGGTGATCTGCAGGGGGGTCCCGAAGGAGAGCGCGGGCTTCTGCGCGACCACGCCGGTGGCGTAGGCCACCGCCGCGAGCAGGCACAGGACGACCCCGAGCACCGAGGTCGAGCCGTCGCCACCGGACGACATGGACAGGCCGACGACCACCGCTCCGACGAAGGAGACCGCCATGCCGGCCAGCAGGCGTGGCGGCAGTGCCTCGCCGAGCAGGCGGGCCGCGAGCAGTGCCATGAGGATGGGCCCGGTGTTCACGAGCAGGGCCGCCGTACCCGCGTCGACCAGCCGTTCGCCCCAGTTCAGCGCGACCGTGTAGCCGCAGAACCACACCAGACCGGACAGCAGGATTCCGCGCCAGGCTCCGCGCGGCGGCAGGCCTTGGCCACGGATCAGGAGCAGGGCGGCGAGCACCAGCGAGGCGGCCAGCAGCCGGCCGAGGGCCAGGGCCCCGGGCGAGTACGCGGAGCCGGCGCTGCGGATGGACACGAAGGCGGATGCCCAGGCGAACACGGTGAAGGAGACGGCGCCGACCGTGAGGGCGCCGGGCGGGATCGAACGCAGGCGAGGCTTCATGCGCCCAACCTACGAGCACAACACTTCGGTGTCCACCGAAATATATGCCGCCTGCTGCCGCCTCGAGCTCAGCTCCAGGCCTCCGGGCCGATCCCCAGCAGGTCACCGAAGGCCCCTTCCCCGGCCGCGGTCACCTCCAGCGCCCGCCCGCCACCCGCCGGCCGCACCACCCACTCCTCGCCGAGCGCCCTCGCGCACAGCCGTGCCCCGGCGAGGCCGCCCAGGTGACGCCGCCGTTCCGTCCAGTCCAGGCAGGAGCTCGCCAGCGGCCTGCGCCCCGCGTGGACGAGGCTGACGCCGGCCCGGGCGCACCACTCGCGCCCGGCCCCGGTCAGCTCGAAGACGCCCTCCGTGCGGAGCAGCCCGCGGCGCTCCATGGCGTCGGTCACCGCCATGCCGAGCCGCCCCGCGAAGTGGTCGTAGCAGGTACGGGCGCGGGCCAGCGGGTCAGGCGCAGCCACGACGGGTACCGCGTGAGCGGCGTCCCGGTCCGGGATCGCGTACGAGGCCAGCTCGTCGACGAGGCGGGCCGTCGCGGCGTCGGCGATCCGCACGTAGCTGTGCCGGCCCTGCCGCTCGGTGACACAGATGCCCGCATCGAGCAGGCGCGTCAGATGGCCGCTGACGGTCGACGGCGCGACCGCGGTGATCCGGGCCAGCTCACCCGCGGTCCAGGCACGCCCCTCGAGCAGCGTCATGCAGATGGCGGCCCGGGTTTCGTCGGCGAGCGCTGCGGCGAAGGCGGCGAGGCGCGCCGCGGGGGCGACACCGTCCGCCGGCAGTGCGGCATGCTGTTCGTTCATGCTTCCAGAATGCCGCAAGAGTTCGGTGAGCGACGAATGATTGTGGCTGCCCCACCCCTCCGTGAAGAGCGAGCGGAGCCGGACGGGCCACCGGTTCCCCCTCGGACCCGGCTTCTGCGGCCGGGACCGGTACACGCCGGACGCGGAGGCGGCAGCCGACGGACGGCGGACCGGACGCTTCGACTAGGGTCGGCGGGACAGCACACCATGAACCACCATCGACCACGAGGAGCAGCCGTGAGCCGGCCGGCGTCCACCGTTCTGCAGCAGGAGATCGCCCGGGAACTCGAGGTGTCGGAGACCTTCGACGCACACCGGGAGATCGAGCGCCGGGTGGCCTTCCTCGCGGAACGGCTCACCTCCACCGGCCTGCGCTCCCTGGTGCTCGGGATCAGCGGCGGCGTGGACTCCACCACGGCCGGCCGGCTCTGCCAGCTCGCGGTGGAACGGGCCCGCGAGGGCGGCCACGAGGCGACGTTCTACGCGATGCGGCTGCCCTACGGAGTGCAGGCCGACGAGAAGGACGCCCAGCTCGCCCTCGGCTTCATCAACGCGGACCGGGTGCTGACGGTGGATGTCAAGCCCGCCAGCGACGCCGCGCTGGAGGCCTCCCTCGCCGGCGGCACCGTCTTCCGGGACGCCCACCACCAGGACTTCGTGCAGGGCAACATCAAGGCCCGCCAGCGCATGATCGCCCAGTACGCGGTGGCCGGCGCCCACGACGGCCTGGTCATCGGCACCGACCACGCGGCGGAGGCCGTCTCCGGCTTCTTCACCAAGTTCGGCGACGGCGCGGCCGACCTGGTCCCCCTGACCGGACTGACCAAGCGCCGGGTACGCGCCGTGGCCGACGTCCTGGGCGCCCCCACGGAGCTGGTCTGGAAGACCCCCACGGCGGACCTGGAGACACTGGATCCGGGCAAGGCCGACGAGGACGCCCTCGGTGTCACGTACGACGACATCGACGACTTCCTGGAGGGCAAGCCGGTCGACGAGCGCGCCTTCGACACGATCGTCCGCCGCTACCGCCTGACCGAGCACAAGCGCCGTCTCCCGATCGCGCCGTAACGGAAAGGGACCGGCGATGCGGCGACCGGTCCGGCGGTGGATCGTGGCGGGATGGGCCGCCCTCGTACTGGCGGGCGGCGCGTGCACGCTGTACCTCCACGACGAGACGAGCGGCGCACCGGAGCCGAGGCGGTGGGAACGTGCTCCGTCACGGCAGGCTGAGCCGCGTCCCTGCCCCAGCCCGAGCGGCGATGCCACCCCCGCCCGGCGCGACTGCGCCTACTGGGAACGGGGGTAGGGCCTTTCCCGCCGACGTTCCGGAGGAGATGCGCGGCGCAGCAAGCCGTGAGCAGGGCGGCGACCGCCGGGCCGTCGTACGCCCGCGCTTGCGGGACCTCGCGCGGGGAGCGGACGGGCGCCCGTGTGACCATGGCCCCTTTGGCACATCCGCACCTCATGGGGGGGACCATGCGCACCCGTACCACCACCGTCTCGACCGGCGTCGCCGGCGCGCTCGCGGCGTTGCTCGTCCTGGCCGGCTGCACCTCGTCCGGTGGGAGCCCGAGCGCGAAGGCGAGCAGCGCGGCCGCTCCCGCCGCGCCGGGCAGCGGCTCCGGGTACGAGGGCCCCCGGCCGCAGGACCAGAACCTCCTGGCCTGGACCGGCGACCCCAACGACGCCGGGCACGTCACCGCCCAGTCCGCCGCCGGGATCGGCGGACGGGTCACCCTGGTGCGGATCGTGCTGCGCGAGCAGATCACCTGGTCCAACATCTGGCTGGGGCTCGCCGGCGTCGACCCGAACGCCCAGCTCTCCCAGTGCTACCTCGGCGTCTACGACGCCACCGGCACCCTGCGCGCATCCACCGCGGACATCACGCCGCAGCTGATGACCGATGCCGTGGCCAAGCCGCTGCCGCTCGCCAAGCCGTTCACCGCCGCCCCCGGTACGTACTTCGTCGCCCTCCTCCTCAACGGCAACTGGGCCACCAACGCCCTCACGCTCAAGTCCACGGGCGCCGGGATCTCGGTGAACGCAGGCCTGACCCCGCCGAACCTCCGCTACAGCACCGTCCTGACCGGCCAGACCTCCCTGCCGGCCACGGTGAACCTCGCCGAGCAGTCCACCGGCACGGTCAACACCGGCTGGGCCAGCCAGTGGTACGGAATTTCCTGAACCGGCCTGCGGCGGCGGGGCGGCACCGCGGACTGGCACCGTGTCCGCCTCCTGGCGGCGATCCCCCCGTGGCTGCTGCTGATGCCTGCGCTCCGGCGCACACGTACACGTACGCGCGCACACGTACACGCGCACGCGTCGGCCACCCGGACCCCCGGCCCGACCGCAGCGGGTGCGGGGTACGGCCGGATGGGGGAAGCTGGGGACGAGTGTGGCACCGACGGCCGACGGATGACGCGAGGAGGGTCTCGTGAACGCTTCAGGAGACGGCGGGCTCGCTCCTGCACCCCGAGCCGGGGTGCGGACGGCCACCCTGCTGTGCGCGGCTGCGGCCCTCGTGGTGGGGGTCGTACCGGCCTCCGCGCAGACCCGGGCCGCCCCGGATCCGGAACCGGTCGTGGTCGTGGACTGCTTCTCCCAGCCCCAGGTGCGCCCCGAGGAGTACCTGCTGGCCTGCGGTGACGGGAACAACCGCCTCGTTCGGCTCAGCTGGGACACCTGGGGGCCGAGGAAGGCGACGGCCACCGGCACCGACTTGGTGAACGACTGCAACCCCTACTGTGCGGCGGGCCGCTTCCGCGCGCACCCGGTCATGGTGACCCTGGCCGGCCCGAAACCCTGGCCCGGACACCACGACATCCAGCGCTTCACGACCATCCGCCTCGTGTACACCGAGACCGCGCCGTCCCCGGTCCCCAAAGACGTGACCTACAAACTCGTGTACTGAACGGCTCCGGGGCGGATAGCGTCCCGCCGTGGCAACCGGCGGGACGCTATCCGCGGAGGCGGGCACCGGTCAGATAGTCGGCCTCCTCCAACAGCCGTGCCCGCCGCTCCTCTTCCTGAGCACGCTCGAGTTCTCCCCGCAGCGCCGGCTCGGTGCACATGACCGTCGCCCGCGGCACCGGGATCCGCTGACCGGGTTTCTCGGTGAACGGCTGCAGCTCCGCCGCCGACCCATGGGCGTCCTCCGACGAGCCGCGGGGTCGCGAACTGCGGGACGGCGAGGCCGAATTCCTCCAGCTCGGCCCCGATCGCCGCCCGCATGCTGAGCCGGGTGTGGCGGACCAGGAAACTCAGCGGCCGACCCCGTCCGCGGCCTGGGCGCCACGCCCGGCCAACTCCAGTGGGCCGCGGGCGCCTACACACTCGCCTTCGCCGGCCCGATGTTCACCGGGGGCGCACTCGGTGACCGGTTCGGGCACCGCAACACACTGCTGGCGGGGGGCACGGCCCTGTTCGGCGCCGCCTCGGCCTTCGCCGCGTACTCCTCCACAGCTCGTGGTGGCCGATGTCCGACGCGCCCTGGCCCCGGCCACGTGCAGGCCGCACTCCACCTCGGCAAAACGGCGTCAGGAACCGGCCGCGTGGAAGGCCGTGGCACGGACGTTGTTGCCGCACAGCGCGAACTCGCCACCGTCGTCCGGCGCCAGCTGGGTCCGCCCGCCCGCGATGCCCACCACCAGCGAAGGCGCGACGGTGGGCTCGGCGCCGGAGGCGCAGTAGCCGCCCGCCTCACCGAGAACGGGTGTGAACGAGAGCTGCGCCGAGGCCTGGCCTCCGGCCGCCAGCGGCACGGGCCGCGCCCTCCCCTGGCGGGCGACCTGGAGGGGCCTGTTCTTGTCCGGCGAGCCCTGGCCCGCGACGGCCACGGTGGGGAAGCCGCGCAGTACGCAAGGCTTCGGACCCTGGTTGGTCACGGTGATCACCACCTGGGTGGGCCCGGTTCTCTGCGCGCTGTTCGCAACGATCTGGGTGCTCGTGCACGGGGCGGCCGGCGGTCGCCGCAGGGCCTCCCCGGCTGCCGCCGCCCCGGAACCGGCGCCCGCCAAGAGGCCTCCGGCCACGGCGCTCGCCACGAGCAGCACGGACGAGACCTTGATCGCACCACTTCTCGCTGCGCATTTCATGGGTTGTCCTCCACTGTGTACGGCCCGGCCCGAAGTTCGGGGCCTGCCCCCTCCCAGCGTCCCACCAACCCGCGCCCTCGGCGCGGCACGGGCTCTTCGCCCCGATCGACACGTCGGGCCGGGCGGGGGACGATGGGAGGGACGGACACGTTCCGGCGCCTTTGGCGGTTCGTCTGCGCGAGCCGGCCCGACGGCCGTCCTGCTCGTCGCCCCGTTCCCCTGGCTCCCTCACGGGAGGAAGCATGTTGAACCGACGCGTACGTCTGCTGGTGCTCACCCCTGTGCTGGCCGGCTCACTCATCGCCGCCCCTGCCGCCTTCGCGTGGGCCCCATCGGCCGCCGCCCCCGCGGCCACCTGTTCCATCTCCGGCGTCCTGCCCAATGGAAAGGTGCACCTGTCCGGCGGCGGTTTCACACCCGGGTCTGCCTTCCTGTCCTCGCCGACCGCCGCGGGCGGGGCCTTCACGATCGGCGAAGACGGCGGGTTCCAGATGCTGAACGTGGAGAACGCCCAGTACACCGTGTCGCAGGGCAACCAGCAGACCGATTGCAGCGGGTTCAAGCAGTGACTCGGGTCAGACCGTTTCCCGGTTCCTGAGGGCTTCCGACGCCCCGGAGGGCCGTTCGTCACCGCCGGCGGGGACGAACACGAGCCGGGCTCCGGATCGCAGCGGGGATTCCCAGGCGGTCTCCACCTCGGCCATCGGCACGGCGACCGCCTCGGTGGTCGGCGCCAGGGCGGGCAGCCGCGCCAGCAGGTCGCGCAGCGCGGCATCGCGGCGTGCGCCCGAGATCGAGCCGAGCCCGCTCCCGCAGACGCTCACGTCCGCCTTGCGGAACCACGCGGACGGCACGGTCATGTCGGCCCCTGCCGCGGAACCGACTTGTACCCATCGCAGGGGACGGGTGAGATCGGCGCGGTGGCGCAGGATTCCGTCGAGCGCCAGCTCGGCAGGCCGGTCCCACAGATAGTCCAGCACGATGTCCACGTCGGCGGCCGCCGCGCCGAAGGCGGCCGCGATCTCCTCGTTCGGGCCCTCGAGGGCCACCGTACGGTGAGCGCCCAGCCCTGCCGCAGTCCGCAGGGCGAGCGGATCGCGCCCGGCCGCCACGACGGCGCCCGCGCCTTGGTCGAGGGCC
This sequence comes from Streptomyces sp. NPDC050448, assembly GCF_040655295.1. Lineage (NCBI taxonomy): Bacteria > Bacillati > Actinomycetota > Actinomycetes > Kitasatosporales > Streptomycetaceae > Streptomyces > Streptomyces sp. NPDC050448. The sequence goes on from NZ_JBFAJR010000019.1 coordinate 92,648, forward strand.
AGCTGGATCGCGGCCCGCCCGGCGTTGCCCGTGGCACCGAGTACGAGCACCGACTCCCCCTTGCGCAGCCGGCCCCGCTCACGCAGCGCGATCCATGCGGAGGACGCGGGGTTCATGACGGCGGCGACGGCGACCGGGTCGAGCCCCTCCGGCACGGGCATGAGCGCGGCGGCCGGTACGGCGACACGCTCGGCCATCGTCCCGTGCGGGGGCTCCAGCCCCGAGATGTAGACGAGTTCACCGGCCGTGGTCCGGCCCACCCCGTCGAACCCGGGGATCAGCGGCAGCGCGTCGCCACCCGTGTAGTGGCCGCCCGAGGCGAACGAGCGCACCAACGGGTACAGCGCGGCCGCCAGTACCTCGACGACGACCTCGCCGGCCGCGGGGGCCGGCTCGGGCACGGACTCGTACCGAGGCGGCTGCCCCAGGGCGTGGACCACGGCTGCGTACATGAACTGGCCCCCAAATGGGTGATTAAGCGATATCCCGGACGGTCCGATTGTGACGGCTCCCTGCCGGGCGTGCCGGCTGCGCCACGCGGCAGGGGTTCATCGGCCTGCCGTGGCGAGGCCGTGCGCCCCGGCCGAGTGCACGAAGTCCGTCAGGGAGACGGTGTAGTCACCCTCGTCGGGGCGGTAGGCGGTGCAGTACCGCGTGGGGTACCAGCCGGGGGTCCGCCAGGCCGCCGGCTGGGGAACGGCCTCGCAGGTGCGGTGGGCGGCCGCGGTGCGGTGCCGCTGGAGGAAATCCCTGGTGAGCATGGGCTCCATGAAGATGAGGCCGCCCGCGTACGCCCCGTAGATGAAGGTCTGGCCGCTGAGCGTGCCGGTGGACGGGGGTCTGCTGTCCAGGTGCGCGCCCATGGCGCCCTCCGCGGTCTGCGGGCTGCTCGCGGGGTAGCCCGCCGGCAGATACGCGGCCGGGACGGGCCTGCCGGCCGTGGCCACTTGGTCGCAGGCGATGAGCAGCGCGCACCCGCCGGTCTTGATCCCCGTCCGGACCTCCCGGGGAACGAGGTAGAAGTGCACGTCGAAGTGGGCGACGTCGTAGCGGCCGTGCGGGTTGTGGCCGTGCGGGTTCCAGTTGAACAGCACCCACTGGAAGGGCAGGCCGGCCGAGGCGGCCGGGGCGGCCGGCAGGGAGAGTTCCCGGCTGTGGCCGCCGACGCATTCGTGGGTGTCGTCGAGGTGCCCGTCGGCATCGGCGTCGTAGCAGTGCTTGCCGTCGGTGGGTGTGGTGGGCAGCCCGGTGACGGCCGAGGCGGTCAGGGAGACTCCCAGTGTCCGGGGGATCCCGCCCTGGTACTCGCTGTACGCCCGGACCGTCCCGCCGCCCAGGCGGGCGGCGGGACCGTACGTGGAGCAGGCCGCGCTGCCGGTGCTGTCGGCGCAGGCGGGCAGGCGCGCGGCGGAGCCGGAGGGGGGCGGCGGGGCCGGACGCTGCCCGATGCCGGACAGGAGCGCCGCGAGCAGTGCGGCGGAGGCGAGCGCGGCGGCGGAGGTGGACCGCAGGCGGGAGCCGTTCATACGGCGACGCTCCAGGAGGAACGCGCATTGAGCGCTGTGGCGTCCACGCCGGTGACCTGGCGCGTACAGGACTTGATGCCGTCCAGCCTCTCTTCCGGCAGGACTTGGCGAATGTCGAGGAAGCCGTTCGGGGCAAGGGCTTCCACCTGGCGGAGCACCGGGTCGGGTTCCAGCCGGCGGTGCGCCGCGAGGAGACCGGTGGTCTGCGGCAGGCGGGCCGCCTCGTACCGCGACAGGGCCTCGTCCACGTCGTGGTGGGCGAGCTCGTACGCCAGCACCCGGGCGTCGACGATGGCCTGCGAGGCACCGTTGGACCCGGTGGGGTACAAGGGGTGGGCGGCGTCGCCGAGCAGGACGACACGGCCGTCCGTCCAGGACGGCAGCGGGTCGCGGTCGATCATCGGGTACCGGCCGATGCGGGGCGCCCCGGCGATGATGCCGTGGAGGTCGAGGAAGTCGCTGCTCCAGCCTTCGAGATGGGCGAGCACCTCCTCCGGCGGCACCGCACGGTCCCAGTCGGCACCGCCCCGGGCGTCCTCTTCCCCCAGGCCGTCGTCGGTGCGGCTCTCCACCACCCAGTTGAGCAGGCACCGCCCGCTCCCGTCGGGCCGGGAGACGGGATAGGCCACGGCCTTCACCCTCGCGTTGCATCCGACGATGACCATCGTGCGCCCGTCGAGGAAGGGAGGGCCTTCGGTCACCCCGCGCCACATGGATATCCCGTTGCCGAGCGGCGGCCCTTCGTCCGGATACATGGTCGCGCGCACCGCCGAGTTGATTCCGTCCGCGCCGATGAGCAGGTCGCAGGAGAACGGGCTCGGCCGGCCCGCCACATGCGCCCGTACGGTGTGCCGGCCCGGCTCCCCGCCCGGCTCCCGGCCCTGCTCGTACCGCACGAGGCGGCCTCCGGTGACCAGCGCCTCGGGGCCGAGCCGGTTGCGGACCGCCGACAGCAGGATGTCCTGCAGGTGCGCCCGGTGCACCGAGTACTGCGGCCAGTTGTAGCCGGCGGCGCGACCGCGGGGTTCCGACCAGATCAGACCGCCGTAGCGGTGGTGGTACTCCAGCCGGGCGGTCGCCACCGCGACGCCGTCGAGCGCCTCCGCCAAACCGAGTTCGGTCAGCTCGCGCACGGCGGCGGGCTGCAAATTGATTCCCGCGCCGACCGCGCGCAGGCTGGGACACGCTTCCACGACGAGCACATCGTCCAGCCCTGCCGCATGAAGGCTCAAGGCCGTAGTCAATCCGCCAATTCCGGCACCTGTGATCACGATGCGCGGAGATTTCTTTCGGCCGTACGGAGACATGCCTTCTACCTCCTGGGAAAGACGCCTTCCGTTGAAAGTGCGGTACTTCACCGATGAGTACAACCACGGTCGCATGAGGTCAAGATGCGCAGGTCAGGCACTTCCGTTCACCCGATCAGACCATGGCCGAGTGCCGCCTGATGGGTGACATGGCTTTAATCAGGTGTCGGCAACAGAAAGGCTGCGACATGCATCAAGTGACGTTCGAACCGTGCGACGTCCAGCGCCTCCAGCATGCTGTTGACTACGCCCTCCACGCCTCCAAAAAACCACTGGACGCTCTCCTGCCACCCTGGATACCGGGCGATCTCAAACGGGAAATCAAGAGCGGATGCGTTGTATCGCATTGCGCAACGCTACTGTTCCCGGAAACAGTGGAATCCGCTCTCGAGTACTTCGATGAGAACGGCTGGCCCGCCTCGACCACCATACCGAGCGTGCTGGTGAAGCGCCGTCTGGTGGAGCGTCACTGGCTCCCGGACGATGCGGACATACGGGTGACGCGGCTGCGCGTCACGGCCGGCCTGGCGCCGGAGGTCGAGGTCTTCCTCTTCCCGCGGTGCAGCCCCGGCTACACGGACGACGTGGGTGCGCAGGAGCGCGTGCACGGCTTCGAGAACCACGTCGGCCTGTTCATGGACAGGCCCGACGAGAGTGCGCTGTCCCGCCTGGCGGACCGGCTCGAGACCACCGGCCGAATGGTCTACGAGGGTTCGGCGCACAACCCCCACGAGAACACCACCATGCTGTACTTCGCCCCCAGCGCGTCCGTGGCCACATCCCGGCGCCGCTTCCCCCGATGGGAGCTGCAGTGCGCGGGCGATCTGACGGCTTTCGCCGGCCGGCGCCCGGTCCGGACGGAGGCACTGTGCAGCGCGTACGCAGCCCTCAAGGCGAACCACGTGGACGGCGGTATGGCGCAGTCCGCCCGTCTGCCGGTTCCGGTCGCGGTACCGGAAGGCTGACCACCGGATCTGGGCTCCCCGCCTCGGTGTACCGTTCCGCATGAGGCGGGGAGTCCTTGACCGATGGCGCAAAATAGATGTGCGGGGCACTGATCGGGCGCTCACGGCCTTCTGATACCTCTTCAGGCCATGAAAAAGATCACCCGCCGACAGGCCTTGGGCACTGCGGCCGGCGCACTCACCGCCGCCGGAGTGACCGCCGCCGTCATTCACGCCACCTCCACGTCCTCGCCGGGCGGCGATCCGAAGGGGGGCGAGGCGGCTTCGTCGCCCGGCCCCATGCCGACCAGTACCGTCGACGAGGTCTTCGAGGGCCGCCGCATCCAGATCAGTTTCGACGCAGCCAACCACCAGGGCGGCCACCACTCCCCCGGTCTGCCCACCGTCCGAATAGACGGCAACGAGCTGCACGTGATGCGCAACGCCGACGGCAGCTGGGTCAGCGTGGTCAACCACTACCAGACGTTTCCCGACCCCGTCGCAGTCGTCCGCGCCGCCGTGCGGGACCTCCAGGGTGCCGCCCTCGCCGCGTTCGGCCCCACGGGGGGCACGTCGTGACCGTCCGCAAGAACCAGGCCAAGCTCACCCCGGACGAGAAGCGCGCCTTCACCGGTGCGCTGCTCGAGCTCAAGCGGAACGGCACCTACGACCGCTTCGTCAGCGCCCACAACATCTTCCTCATGAGTGACAGCGACTTCGGCGACCGGGTCGGCCACCGCGCCCCCTCGTTCCTTCCCTGGCACCGCCGCTACCTGCTGGACTTCGAAGCCGAACTGCAGAAGGTGGATCCGAGGGTCTCGCTCCCCTACTGGGACTGGACCGTGGACCGCACCGCAGCCTCCTCGCTCTGGGCGGCGGACTTCCTGGGCGGTACCGGCCGGGACCGCGACGGCCAGGTGCTCGACGGCCCGTTCGCGTACGCCGCAGGCAGGTGGCCCATCACCGTGGGGGTGGACAAGCGCCCGTACCTGCGGCGCACCCTCGGCGCCGCAGTGCCCGAGCTGCCGACCAAGGCCGAGGTGAACGCCGTACTCGCCATGCCGGTGTACGACACGGCTCCCTGGAACAGCGCCTCGGACGGCTTCCGCAACCATCTGGAGGGCTGGCGCGGCGCCGGCCTGCACAACCGGGTCCACGTGTGGATCGGCGGCCAGATGGCCAGCGCGGCCTCGCCCAACGAACCGGCGTTCTGGATGCACCACGCCTTCATCGACATGCTGTGGGCCGAGTGGCAGCGCCGGAACCCGAAGTCCGCCTATCTGCCCGCCACGGGCACGCCGGACGTCGTGGACCTGCACAAGCCGATGCGCCCGTGGAACAACGTGACCCCGGCCGACATGCTGGACCACCGGAAGTTCTACACGTTCGACACCGAATCGGCCCACTGACCGCAGCAGCGGGGGGGGCCCCGGCCGGGGGGGCCCCCCCGGCCCAACGCCGCCACACCCGAACCACCCAAACGCGAACCCCACCCAGA
>NZ_JBFAJR010000019.1:97932-159619 GCF_040655295.1 Streptomyces sp. NPDC050448
GGCGCGCTGCTGCGGTCAGTGGGCCGACCCGGTCCGGGTCGGCGCGCCGGGCACTTCAGGAGCCTCACGGAACGGCCTCTACGGAATCCGCCACTGCTGGGCTTTGCTCCCGGAGTCGCAGGCCACCACCGTCAGTTGGTTGCCGGCGCCGTTGTCCGTCAGGCAGCCGCCCTGGAACTGGATGTCCTTGATGTAGTAGGCGCCCGCCGAGGGGGCCTTCTCCAGGTTCCACCACACGTCTGCGGCGAACGGGCCGGCGAGCTCGACGCGTACGGTGTCCCCGAACTGCGTCAGCGCCCGCGCCATCGCGGTACCGGACGGCCCGCACGTCTTGAAGCTGTCGTAGTTGCTCTTCTCGTGGAACCAGCCGAATGCGGTGGTGCCGCCCATGATCACCTTGGCGTTGCCCTGCGGGGCGGCGCCGCTGAAGCCGATCTTGAGCCCGTCGCCGACGTTGGTGATGGCGCCCCAGCCGGCTCCGCCGCAGCCCTGCGGCGCAGTGGCCCCGCCGTTGCCCGACCCTCCGGGGGTCGAGCTCCCGCCTCCGGGCGCGGTCCCGCCCCCGGCGCCGCCGCCGCTCGGACCCGAACCGGTCTGGCTCCCGCCGTTGCCGGAACCGCCGGAGGCCGGCTGGGGGTTCGGCACGGGCGCCGCGCCTCCGACGCCGCCCGCGGCGGCGGCCCCGGCGCCGCCCTGCGCGCCCGGGTTCCCGCCCGGGGGCGGGGCGCTGGGCGTGCCGTCTGCCGCACTCCCCGAGGGGGACGCGCCGCCAGGGCTCTGGCTCCCGTTGCCGGACGCCGGCGCGGACACGGAGGTGGACGGCCGCTGCCCCGGCCCGCCCGCGTCGGACGCCCGCCCCCTGGGGTCGATGTAGAAGACGGTGACGGCCACCGAGACCGTGATCGTCACCGTGATCCCGATCGCGAGCGGCGCGGAGACGGTCGCGGGGATGCGCAGCCGATCCCACCACTTCCGCCACAGCTCACCGCCCGCCGCCGAATCCGGGCCGGTCCCCGCGACGACCGGTCCCGCCGGCGCGTCGAGCTCGCCGAGCGGTCGGCCGGCCGCCGCACGCCGCGCCGCCGCAGCCATCACCGAGGCGTCGGCGTACCGCTCCTCGGGCCGCTTGGCCAGCGCCCTGGCGACGAAGGCGCGTACCGGCTCCGGGAATTCGGCGGGAAGGTCCGGCACCGGCTCCCTGATGTGCTTGAGCGCGATCTCGACCACCGATTCACCGGTGAACGGCGGTTCGCCGGTGAGCAGTTCGAAGCAGACCACGCCCATGGAGTACAGGTCGGACGCCGCGATGGCGCCGAGCCCCTCCGCCTGCTCGGGAGCCATGTAGAGCGCCGTCCCGAGGACCGCGTGCGAGTCGGTGATCCCGGTGCTGGCCGCGCTGGAACGCGCGATGCCGAAATCGGTGACCGTCACCCGGCCGTCTTCGCCCAGCATCAGGTTCGACGGCTTGATGTCGCGGTGCGTGACACCCTGCAGATGGGCGGCGTGCAGTGCGTCCAGGGCCTGCCCGGCGATGTCGAGTGCCTGCTCGACGGGGAGGGGCCCGGACTGCGCGCGGACCTCGGTCAGCGTCCGCCCCTCGACGAGATCCATGACGATGTACGCGACCTGCTCACCGGATTCGATCCGGCTCTCGCCGTAGTCGTGCACGTCGACGATCCCCGGGTGGCTGAGCGAGGCGAGGACCGTGGCCTCCCGGCGGAAACGCGCGGCGAACGAGAGGTCGTCGAGCAGCGCGGGAAGCAGGACCTTCACGGCGACCTGCCGTCTGAGCACGTCGTCGTCGGCGCGCCAGACCTCGCCCATGCCGCCGCCGCCGATCCGCTCGGCCAGTGTGTACCGGTCCCCGAGGACCGTCCCCCGCCCCCACATATGTGCCCCTCGCCCGTCCGGCTCGCTGGTGGTCAGCCAAAGTCCGTCTGGCAGAGGATACTTGTGCGTTCGCGAACTTCCACGAACCCCTGGGCATCGTGATCAGACGAGGCTCGTCAGGCCTTCGATCGCGGTCCGGGCCCACTCCTGCGCTCCCACCGTCGTACCGGTGACGACGCCGGTGGCGATCGGGGCCAGCGTTCCCTTGAGCAGGGCGAGCGCGCGGCGCAGCCTGCCTTCCTCGGGGGGTTCCGGGCGGGTGATCTCCGCGAGGACCTCTCTGGCCGCGGATTCGGCATCCTCGCGGTCCCGATCGGCGAGTCCTGCCTGGGGCAGTTGCCGGAGCAGGTCGGTGACCAGCGCGGCGAGCGCCTCGAAGCCCGGGGCGACGGCGCTGTTGTTCTGCTGGTTCTGGGTGACCGTGTCGTTGTTCCAGGCGAACTGCGCTCCTGAGACCGGGGCGTTGAACACCGGACCGTCGTAGTTGTTGACGTTCTGTGGCTCGTTCATGTGCTGGAACCGTCCTCATTGGTCTGCTGCTGGATCACGTTGCCGTTGTTCCACGAGAGCTGAGCACCGTAGACCGCGGCGTTGAAGACCGGGCCGTAGAAGTTGTTGACGACCGTCGGCGGACGCTCGACCGGCGGTGCGGTCTCCTGGACGACCGGCAGCGACGTACGCAGCGAGACCAGGTCGACGCGACCGTTGTCCTGCACGGCCGCACCCTGCGTGCCGGTCACGGAGCAGTCCACCAGGCGGCCCCCGCATTCCTCGGCGAACCGTGCGCCTGTGGCCGCGCAGTCGGTGAACTCGCCGTTCGTGACGTCCAGATAGGCGGAATCCGTCCCGCAGAGCCCGAATGCGCCGGAGTCCGTCACGGTGAGGTTCCGCGCGACGAGTCTCCCCTTGCCGAAGCCGATGGCCCCGCCGGCCCTCACCGCTGTGACGTGGCAGTCGTCCACGAGCAGCTGGCCGTCCTCGCCGACGCCGAATCCCAGCACCCCGCGCTCGGCCGTCACGCCTTTGAGCGTCACCCGGGACTGTCCGAGGACGGATATCGCGGCCAAGTCGAAATCACGGAAGACGGTGTCGGCGATGGCGGTCTTCGTGCCGCCGTCGCCCCGGGAGTCCAGGCCCAACGGGCAGCGCTCCACGCGGACTTGCTCGAACACCGCCCCGGATCCGTCCCAGACCCGCAGCCCGACGCCCGTCAGGTCCGCGATCCCGACCCGGGTGAAGCGGCCTCGGGCGGCTTCGGTGACGGCAATGCCGACATTGCCTCCCGAGATGCGGCAGCCGTGGACCTCGGGGGCGCCGCCCGTCGTGGACAACACCGCGACGTTGCCCGCGTCGAGGACCTCGCAGTCCTCGAACCTGCCCCGGCCCGAGGTCTGGACGTTGATGCCGGTGTCGCGGCAGCCGGTGAGGACGCAGCCGCGCACCACCGGGTCGGCGCCGCTCGCCACCGCGATCCCGTGTGCCGCATCGGTGACACGTGTGTCGTGCACGGAGCCCCGGGACTGTTCGATGAACATGACTCCCTCCGCGTGCGTGGCGGTGATCGCGCAGTCGGTCACGGCGAGTTCCGCGCGTGTGTCTGCGATGACGGCCGCTCTTCCGGTGCCGGTCAGCTCGCACCGGACGACTTCGGCCCGCGCCTCGCTGACGCGGACGCCGTGGATGCGGCTGCCTCCGATCCAGCTGTCGCGGACCGTGACGTCGGCTCCTTCGATCACCGCGACGGCATTGTCGGCGGCGTCGGTGAAGCGGCACCGTTCGACGAGTCCGTTCGACCCGGCGAAGAGGGTCCGGCCGTACAGGATCACGCTGTCCCGCAGGGTGACGGAGGTGTTCGGTTTCGCGTGCACGCCGACGCCGTGGTCCGCCCGGATCCGCGTGTGCTCGAGGGTGAGCGTTCCCGTATGGCAGGCGACGACGTCCGCGTCGCGGCCGGTCAGTACGAGGCCGTGCACACAGACCGACCCGAAGGTGTCCAGGACGGCCCCGCGGGGCCGGCTCACGACCACGGAGCCCGGGCCGTCGACCGCCGTCAACTGGACCTCGCCGTGGACGGTGAGCGCCTCGTCGTAGCGGCCGGGTGCAATCTCGATCAGGGCCGCCCGGCCCCGTGCGGCCGCGGCGCGCAGAGCGGACATGATGTCGGGGTGGGCCCGGCGGCCGCCGTTCGGCGAGACGACGTACCTCGCGACCATGGGCGTCTCCCCTCCCCCGTCCGGCTGGAGGAGCCGATGCTACCGAAGCCGGTCCGCGGCGGCGGGGTTCGGCGATCGCGCGGTCGCCGTTGCGCGATTCGCCGCCGGCGCCCGCCGCGCGCATCGCATGCGGGTGGAACGAGGACGGGCAGCCTCCTGCCCGACCCCCACCGACATGCAACTCTCCAGTTGCACCTGGAGTCATTACGTGCAACTCTGGAGTTGCTTCTCACGCGACGAAGAAGGAGTTCTGCCATGAGCAAGGATCGGATCGAGCGCGAGACCCTGATCGCGGCACCCCTGGAGCGGGTCTGGTCCCTGGTGACCCAGCCCGGCTTCTGGGTCGCCGACGAGGCGAACCCGCCCGCCACCCCCGCCGAGGAGGGCGCGTCGATCGTGGCGAAGAACTCCGAGTACGGCGACTTCCCGGTACGCGTCGAGAAGGTGGAGGCACCGACGTACGTGGCCTACCGCTGGGCCAGCGCCTTCCCCGGCGAGGCGCTGCGCGAGGACAACAGCACCCTCGTGGAGTTCACCCTGACCACAGAAGGCGACAAGACGCGGCTGCGTGTCGTCGAGAGCGGATTCGCGGCGCTGAACGGCTCCGAGGAGCTGCGCAGCAAGGCGGTGCAGGACAACACCGGCGGGTGGCCGCAGGTGCTCGATGCGTTCGCGAAGCGCGCCGAGCAGTATCCGGCGTGACGGACGGACATCGCGGCGCCGGCGGGGAGGTCGACAGCGTCCTCGCCGCGCTCGCCGACCCGACGCGACGCAAACTGCTGGATCTGCTGGCCGCACAGGGGGAGACCACCGCGACGAAGCTTGCCGAAGGACTTCCCGTGTCCAGGCAGGCGGTGGTCAAGCACCTCGCGGTGCTGGACGCCGCCGGCCTGGTCTGCGGCAACCGCGCCGGACGCGAGGTCCGGTACGCGGTCCGGCCCGCGGCCCTCGACGCGACGGCCCGGTGGATGGCCGCCCTCGCGGCCGACTGGGACCGCCGCCTGGCAGCCGTCAAGCGCATCGCGGAGGCGGCGGAACAGGACACCCCCTAAGGGCCCGTGGTGGGCAGGGCTGCCAGGGTGGCCGCGGCCTGGGCCCTCTCGGGGAGGCCCAGGGCTCCGAGTTGTTCCACGGCCTCCTCCAGCCGGGCCCTGGCCCGGTCGTGGTCGCCCGACGCCGCCAGGGCCGTGCCCAGCAGCCGCAGGGTCCGTGCCTGCGCTGCGCGCCATCCGAGCCGGTGCGCCGCGGCCAGTGCGCGCTCGCCGCACGCTGCGGCTTCCCGGGGATCGCCGCCCGCGAGATGGGCGGCGGTCTCCGAGATCAGGTTCATCACCTCGAAGGCCGGGTAGCCCCCTCGTACGCCCAGCGCGGCGCTCTCCCGGTGCCGGGCGACCGCCTCCGCCACGCGGCCGGTGTGCCGGGCGACGATCCCCAGGCTGTACAACGCGTGGGCTTCGCCGTAGCGGTCTGCGCTGTCGCGGGCGGCGCTCAGGCTGAGCCGGCCGGCCTCGGCGGCTTCGCCGAACCGGAGCAGGTTCAGGAGCGTACTGACGCTGTTCGAGCGCGCATGGGCCGTGCCCCACACGTTGCCACAGGCCGTCCCGAGGGCGATCGCCTCCCGGTAGAGGGCCTCGGCCCCGGTCCAGTCGGCGCACCCCTGCCGGACCACGGCCCGGCAGGTCAGGATGTCGGTGCGCACCGCGTTGTCCGGGACCGTCCCCGCTGCCTGCTCTGCGGCGCGGAGGGTGGCCTCCGCCTCGTCCCAGCGGCCCAGCCGTGTGAAGGCCGCCCCCAGCATGTACCCGATACGGCCGGCCGCACGTACGTCCCGCTGTTCCTCGGCGGCACGCAGGATGCGGCCGGCGGGGGCGACGAGCGCCGCCCACAGAAACGATCCGTCGAGCTGTGGGTCGAGTGCGAGGACGGTGTCGGCGATCAGCCCGACGGCCGAGGGTTCCGCCTCCAGCGTCTGCACGGCCACCGCCAGGACCGACTCGATGTACGGGGCAGCGGGGCCCCCGCTGCCCCGGGGAGCGACGGGTGCACCGTCCGCGGCCGTGGGGGTCGGCGGGCCCGCGAGGGGGTGGCCCGGGCGTTCGCGGGCGTACGCGGACCGGGCGCAGGCCAGGATGTGGCCGACCAGCCGGAGGAGGGCCGCCGTCCGCTCCTGTGTGCCGTCGCATTCCTCGGACCGTGCGGCGGCGAACTCCTTCAGCAGATCGTGAAACCGGTAGGTGAACGGAGCCGGGGATTCCAGGAGTCCGAGCGCGGTCAGCCGTTCCAGGCTCCGCTCCGCCTCCGGATGCCCCGGCCCGGCCAGTGCCGCCGCCGCGGCGAGGTCCACCGTCTCCGCGTGGGGAACCGCCGCGAGCCGGAACAGCCGGGCCTCGTCCTCGCCGAGCAGGTCGTAACTGAGCCGGAAGCAGGCTTCCACGCCGCCTTCGCCGCCGCCCCGGCCGGGGAATGCGGGGCGGCGCCCGTCGAAGAGCCGGACGAAGTCCACCAGCCGCCAGGCCGGCCGGGTCGCCAGCCTGGACCCCGCGATGCGCAGGGCCAGCGGCAGCCCACCGCACCGCTCGACGAGGGTTGCGGCCGCGGCCGGCTCGGCGGCGATCCGCTCGTCCCCGATGATGCGGCCGAGCAAGGCCGGCGCTTCCGCGGGGGCGAGGACGTCGAGCCGTACGCGCAGGGTGGCGGGCAATCCGGCCAGGGTGCCGCGGCTGGTGACGAGGACTGCGCAGGTGGATGACCCCGGGAGGAGGGGCTCGATCTGCGCGGTGTCCCGTGCGTCGTCGAGGACGAGCAGAATGCGCCGTCCGGCGAGGCGGGACCGGTAGAGAGCGGCGCGCTCCTGCGGATCCTCGGGGAGGGAAGGGCCCGTCACGCCGAGCGCGCGCAGGAATCCGGCCAGCACCGCACCGGGGTCCGCCGGGTCCCCCTGCACGCCGCGCAGATTCGCGTACAGCTGGCCGTCCGTGAAGTGCCCCCTCAGCCGCTGGGCTGCGTGCACGGCGAGGGTGGTCTTGCCGACCCCGCCGATACCGCCGACGGCGGCGACGACCACCGTCTCCGGGGCCGTCGGCGTCAGGGTGTCCAGGAGGGCCTGCACCTCCTCGTCACGTCCGGTGAAATCGCCGGGTACGTAGGGGAGTTGAGCGGGAGTCGGCAGCCGGGAAGCGACCGCGCCGAACGCGGAGGCCGAGAGGTGCAGGGCCGCGGCCGGCGTCGCCCGCGCCTGACTCCCCCGGCCGCTGCGCTCCAGTGCGGCGTCCCGGAGCAGGCGCAGCCGATCGTTCTGGGGATGTTCCAGGCACAGGCCGGCCAGTTCGGCGACGAGCTGAGCGTGGCACCCCAGCTTCAGGTCGAGCTCGACCCGCTCCGTCAGCACCGACAGGCGCAGCTCGGCCAGCCGCTCGCGCTGGATGCGGGCCTGCGGACCGGGCAGCCCTGCCAGCGCGGTTCCCCGCCACATCCCCAGGGCCTGCGCCAGCAGGTCCCGCGCCCCGGCCGGGTCGTGGGCCGAGCCGGCCGCGCGGGCCCGGGCGACCAGTGCCTCGAAGCGGGACAGGTCCAGCTCGCCGTGACCCACCCGGAGGCTGTAGCCCCGTCCCTGGGTGGCGAGCGCACGGCCCAGCGTGCGCCGCAGCCGGTACACGTACGACCTGACGGTGCCGACGGCCGCGCTCGGCGGCTCCTCGCCCCACAGGCCGTCGATCAGCTCGTCCACGCCCATCACCGCGTTGCGCCGGCACAGGAGCATGGCGAGCAGGGCGCGCTGCTGCGGCGGACCCAGCGGAAGCGGGGAATCGCCTCGGTGGGCCTGGACCGGTCCGAGCAGGCAGAAATACGGTTCGGGCCGCGTTCCGCTCATGATTCTTCGCCCAACTCCCGTACGCACAGGCGCAATGTGCGTGTACCCGCCACCCAGACGGAACTGTACCAAGGGTGTGCGGAACGGGACGGAGTATGCGCAAATCGGCCACTCCCTCCGGGGAACGGCCGGGCACCTATTGATCGTTGACTGGCTGTTGATCCGCAACGGCCACACTGCGCCCAGCAAGACCGTTCGGGGGAAGGGAAAACGGATGCCGGTTCCGACCGACCGCATCACCGTGACGATCCATGCGGCCGATCCGCTCAGCCGGGCCGGGGTCGTCAGCCATCTGCAGCACGAGCCCGCCGTGGAGATCGTGCCGCGATTACGAGAGCGCGACGGGCCGGTACCCGGCCCCCGCGTGGCCGTGATCCTGATCGACCGGGTCGACGAACGGTCGGCGGCCGAACTGCGCGGCGTCCTGCGCGGCGGCGCGCAGCACGTGGTCCTCGTCGCCCGCGAACTGCGCGAACAGGAGCTGCTCGCGGTGGTGGAGTACGGGGTACGGGCCATCGTCTGGCGGCATCAGGCGACCGAGGAGCGGCTGGTCCAGGCCGTACGGCAGGCCGCGGACGGTGAATGCGTACTGCCGCCGGACCTGATCGGCCGGGTGCTGGGACAGATGAACCGGCTGCGCCGCTCGGAGACCGCGGCAGCCTGCTCGGGCACGGCCGCCGGGCCGCTGTTCGGCATGGCGCCACGCGAGACGGACGTGCTGCGCCTGATCGCGGACGGGCTGGACACCCGCCAGGTCTCCGAGAAGCTCGCCTATTCCGAGCGTACCGTCAAGAACATCCTGCACGGCCTGATGACCCGGCTGCGGCTCAACAACCGTGCACACGCCGTGGCTTACGCGCTCCGCGAAGGCTACATCTGAGCCGGCCCGCGCCGCGCGAAGCAGCATCGGACCGCGCGAAGCAGCATCGGACCGCGCCGAGCGGCGTCACACCCCGGTGGCGGGGCCGAGCCGGTGGCGGGCGAAGGACCGGACCAGCGGGTGGTAGCGGTAGCGGCCCGAGGCCGCCGGCCCCAGCAGCCCGGAGTCGACGAGTTCCTCGATGGCGCCGGCCGCCTCGGGCTCGGAGGTGCCGAGCAGCGCGGCCGCCTCGGCGGCGGCGAACCCGTCCGGTGCCGCTGCGGTCGCGCGCAGGGCCTGGACCGCGGCCGCCGGGAGCCCTTCGGTGCGGCGGCGGAAGCCGTCCTCGACCGACCGGCCGTCCGCCCGCAGCCGCGCGAGCAGTCCGGTTCCGGTCGGTGATGCCAGCGCGTCCGCCGACCGGTACGGCTCCAGCCGCAGGCGCCGCCCGGCCAGGTGGAGTGCGAGCGGCAACCCGGCGCACCGACCGGCCAGTTCGCGCAGGCCGACGGGATCCTGGCGGACGCGCCCCTCACCCGCGACCGCGCCCAGCAGCTCCAGCGCGGGGGCGTCGTCCAATTCCGGTATCTCGACGGGTCGCGCTCCCGGTACGACGAGCCCGCGCGAGGCCGCGGTCACCAGCGCCGCGCACCCCGGCGTCCCGGGCAGCAGCGGCAGCAGCCCTGCCGCGTCGCGGGCGTCGTCGAGCAGGACGAGAACGCGCCGCCCGGCGAGCAGCGAGCGGTACAGCGCCGCCCGGGCCTCGATTCCGTCCGGCACCACCGCATCCGGTACCCCCAGGGCGCGTAGGAGGCCGCCGAGCGGGGCGGCGCGGCCGGCGCCGAGTGCGGCCCGGAGCACGCCGTCCGGGAAGGACGCCCGCAGCTGCTCGGCCACCCGGGCGGCGAGGGCCGTCTTCCCGATGCCCGGCATGCCGGTGAGCACCGCGACGGGCACACCGGCCGGGTCACCGGAGAGCAGCTCGACGAGCAGGGCGCTCTCGGCGTCCCGGCCGACGAAGGGCGATGCAGCGGGCAGGGGGGCGGCGCCCCGAGGGGTCGCGGCCTGCGGGGTGGACCGGCCGGGCACGGGCGCCGGCTCGGGGTGCCGCCGCGTGCCCGGGGTGGTGCGACCGGACCGAGCCCGCAAGCTGCGGTGCAGCGCGGCCAGTTCGGGCCCTGGGGTGGCGTTCAGCTCCAGGCCGAGTGTCTCGAGGGTGGCCTCGCACACGGCGAGCGCCTCGGCGGACCGGCCGGCCCGGTGCAGAGCCCGTACGAGCAGCGCCTGCGCCCGCTCGCGCAGCGGGTGTTCCGCGGCGAAGGCCCGCAGGGCCGGGACGGCTGCCTGGTCGCGGTCCGGGCCGAGGTCCAGCACGTCGCGGAAGTGATCCTCCCGGGCGGCCAGCCACAATCCGGTGAGCCGGTCGCGCTGGGCCTCGGCGTGGGGGCCGGGGAGGCCGGCCAGCGGGCATCCCGCCCAGAGTTCGAGGGCATGGCCGCGGGTGCGGTAGGCCTCGCGGGTGGCTCCGGCCGCGCGCAGCCGGGCCGCGTCGGCGAGCCCGCGTTCGAACTCGTCGACGTCCACCACCGGGCGGGGCAGCCGCACGGCGTACCCGCCGGAGGTGGACACCAGGAGCCGGGCGGGCGCCCGGGCCGGCCGGTCCGGTTCGAGGAGGGACCGCAGCCGGGACACGTACGTCCGCAGGGTCCCCACGGCACGCGGGGGCATGCGTTCTCCCCAGAGCGCGTCGCACAGTTCGGCGAGGGAAGCGGTCCGGCCGGCCCGCAGCAGCAGTACGGCGAGCAGCGCCCGTTGCTGGTTCGGGCCCAGGGCGAGCGGGGATCCGTCGGCGGCCCGCGCGGTCATCGGCCCGAGCATCCGGAACCGCATCCCGTCCGCGGCGCCGCCCTCGTGCTCCCCCGCCGCCGCCACGCGCCTCCCCACCCGTCTTGGACACCGGTAAGGAGATACGTTACTTCGGCGCGTCGGTCACGCGCGGTGCGCGCGCCCGTATCCGGCTGGCCTTCGACGCCGCGGAGGTGTGGGCCGTCGTGGGGCACGCGCCGCGTCATCCGCCCCGAAGGGCCGGCGCGCAGCTCCGCTGCCGGCGTGGCGGTATGGCCGAATGGCATCCGGTCTCCATCGGGCAACTCCGGCCGCCGGCGGGGGTCCGGCGGCCGGAGAGGTATCGAACCGGAGCGGCGGCGAACGCGGTCGGCGCCCCGGGGCGGGAGACCTTACGGCTTGGCGACCTCACGCGTCAGCTTCGACTTCCAGGGGCACCAGGTCGACCTGGGCAGGAGCGCACCGCCCACCTCGCCCAGGTGGCCGTCGACGTAGGAGATGCTCGCGTCGCACACCTCCATGGCCATGCCGAAGAACTTCACCGAGTTCGGGGCGAGGTGGTACTGCCAGGGCTTGTTGTACGAGGCAGGGCTCTTGACCACCGTGCCCATGACGCCGACGTTCTCCGTGTCCACGCCGCTCAGGATGTCGCGGGCCTGCTGGATCCTGGCCGGGTCGGTGAGCTGGAAGACGAAGGTGTCCTTGCCGTCGGTGAACTCGAAGTAGGCCGCCGGCGCGGCCGCGGGATTCGCTTCCGCACCGCTGTTCTGGGCCGCCTGGGCGGGCGTGGCCAACGCGAGGGCGATCATCGATACCGCCGCGAGACTGCCGACCTTGATGAGGTTACGTCGCATGTCTGAGACCTCCGGTGTCTGTCGGGTCGCGTCGTCCACGACCCGTCTGCGCCGAACGTAATGCGGAAGTCAAAGGAATGGTCTATTCCACCCCAAGGGTGCCCAAAAGGCCGCTCGCAGGTGCCCCAAAGTCCCCCGAGAGCGGCCAAAAGGTCCAGCGGTCCCGAAAGTTGACCGGCCCAACACCCGGCAGGCCCCGACCCCGGGACCATCCGGCCCGTGCCGTCACGCCCGTCCCGCCCTCCTGGCCAATGGCCCCTGTCGGCCCGATGACCGGCCGTCGGGCATCAGCCGTCCGCGTGCCGGAGGCGGTCCTGCACGGCGGGCCAGTTCACTCGCCCCGCGTGGATCAGCCGCAGCTGGCGGCGCGCGGTGTGCGTGACCGCCGCCCATTCCCTGCCTTCCGGGCCCGCGGCCAGGTAGGCGGAGACCGTCATCACCATGTGGTCGACGTACAGCCGCGCCAGCATGAGCAGGTCGTCCGCGCTCCAGCCCGCACTCAGCGGATCGGCACCGAGGCGCTCGGCCACCTCGCCGGCGAACGCGTCGAGCTGGCCGGCCACCGCCTCGCGCACCCTGCGCACCCCGCCGTGCCGTTCCCGCACGATGAAGCGGATGTGCCCGGGGTACTCCCGTACGAGTTCGGCCATCAGCTCCACGGTCGTGTCGATCCGCTGCGCCGCGTCGCCGGAGGCCGCGAGGGTCGAACGGACCGTGCCGTGCAGGCTCTGCAGCGCCTCGTCCACCAGCGCGATGCCCAGCTCTTCGGTGTCCCGGAAGTGCCGGTAGAAGGCCGTCGGGGTGACCCCCGCGACGCGGGTCACCTCCCGCAGACCGAGGCTGCCCAGGCTCTGCTCCTCCAGCAGCGACAGGGCCGCGTCCAGCAAGGCTCTGCGCGTTTTGTGCCGTTGCGCCTGGCGCGCCCCGATGATCTCACTCATGACGAAAAGTCAACCCCCGATTCCCTTTTTCTGCTCGCTTGCATTTAGACTGAGTAGTCAGTGCACAACTGTCTCCTATTTTTTGGAGGAAGCACGATGCTCTTCCTCGTAGCGGCCCTCATGCTGATGGGGCTCGCCCTGGGAACCGTGGCCCACGTGCCCGTTGACGTGTCCCTCACCGCCACTGCCGCGATCGCCTGTTGGCTGCTGGTCTTCGCGGTGCGGGAGCGGGCCGCCCGCCACCACCGGCCGGCCGGCCGGCAGGAAGGATGATCATGAATACCCCCGGCGCCGCGCTCCGCGCCCCCGATGTCCGTCAAGCCGACGGGATGGCGGTGGCCTCCTTCGTGTTCGGCCTGATCGGCCTCCTCGCGATGAACCTCCTCCTCGGACCGGCCTCGATCGTCCTCGCCGCCCTCGCACTGCACCGCGGTACGAGCCGCCCCGGACGCGCCCGGCTCGGTCTCGCCCTGGGCATCGCCGACCTCGTCGTCCTCGCCTGGCTGGTCAGCGCGGACCAGACCTGGTCGTGGAGCATCGGCTGACCGTCGCACCGCCGACCTGCCTGCCGACGCGCCGACACGCCGACCCGCCTGCCCGCCGCCCCGCTACGGCAGCGGGGCTCCGCGGGCGGTGAGCCACAGCTCGTACCACTCCTCGTGCGTGAGATCGGGTTCGCGCAGCGCGGCGTCGCGACAGGCACGGATGCGCTCGGGGCGGCCGCTTCCCAACACGGGGGCGACCCGGGCGGGATGCCGCTGGAGCCACCACAGCAGGACCGTCTCCGGCGTCGTGCCCTTCGCGTCGGCCAGCGACCGGACGAGACGGGCCGTTGCCCGCTCGTCGGGGCTCTCCTGCCGGCCGGTGAAACGGCCCTGCGCCAGCGCGCCCCAGGCCTGGAGGCGGACACCGTTCTCCAGGCAGTACTCGACCGTCCCGGAAGGGAAACCGCTCGCCGCCGCCGCGGCCGTGTTGACGAGGACGCCGTCCTCGAGCCAGTCCCGCCGGTCCAGGCTCATCTCCAGCTGGTTGGCGACCAGCGGGAACTCCAGATGCCGCTGGAGCCGGGCGATCTGCGCGGCGTTCATGTTCGAGACGCCGAAGCGGCGGACCAGCCCCTGCTCGCGCAGCGAGATGAGGGCCGCCGCTATGTCCTCCGGGTCGGCCAGGGGATCGGGCCGGTGCAGGAGCAGGACGTCGATGGCATCGGTGCGAAGGCGGCCGAGGCTCTCCTCGACGCGCCGCACGATGGAGGGGCCGCGCAGGTCGTAGATACCGGGGCGGCCGCCTTCCGCCAGCCGGATCCCGCACTTCGTCTGCAGCACGATCCGCTCACGGAGGCCGGGAGTACGGGCCAGGACCTCTCCGAAGACGGCTTCCGCCTTGCCGCGGCGGTAGATGTCGGCATGGTCGAAGGTGTCGATGCCGCTGTCCAGCGCCGCCGCGATCGCCGCCTCGGCCGCATCGATGTCGGAGGAGCCGTAGGCATCCGTGTCCCAGCTGCCGCCGAGCGCCATGCACCCGTACAGCAGCCGGGTGCCGGCCTTCTCCGATGGTGTGATCGTCATGCCGCCACCCTACGAGGCCGCGGCCCGGCCCCGTATCCCCGCTCCACGCGCGGGAATCCGGGCCACCGGCTTCGCGGCGGGCCAGGGGCGCGGGGCTTCCACGGGCTTCCTCTGCGGCGGAGGCGTCCTCGGCGGGTAGGAGGGCGGCACCTTCGGTCCGCTCGCACCGGTCGGCTTCGTCGTCATGCGACCACGCTACGGGCAGGGACGGGTTCCCCGGGCGGGATGCGCGGCCCCGGCCCGGGAACAACCGGCGGACCGGCCCGTCACCTGCGCTCCCCCGAGGCGTCCAGGACGTCCAGCCCGTCCAGGCCGGTGAGTTCCCGGCCCAGGACGTCCAGCCCGGCGAGGTCCACCTGCCGACGGGGTGCCTGCTCGGGGAGGGCCTCGGCCCGCAGGATCCGGTCGAAGCGGAAACCGCGGGTCGCACCCCGCAGCCGGCACCAGGCGATCAGGTACCAGCGTTCGCCGCCCAGGAAGCCGAGGGGCTCCACCAGCCGGTCGGTGGCCGCGCCGTGCCGGTCCGCGTAGCTCAGCCGGACCACCCGGGCATCGGCGAGCGCGTCTTGGAGGACGCGCGGCACCGGGAGCACAGCGGCCCCGGAGTCGATCAACTGGACGCGGGCGGCGAGGCCGGCCGCCCGGTCACGCTCCTGCGGCGGCATGACGGCGAGCACCTTGTGCAGCGCGGACCGTGCGGCCTCGGTGAAGGGTGTTCCGGCCAGCGCATGCAGCCCGGCCGCCAGGGCGGTCGCCTCGGCGGCGGTGATGGTCAGCGGCGGCAGGCTCCGGCTGCGGTCGAGGACGTAGCCGCCGCTGCGGCCCGGTTCGGCGTAGACCGGTACGCCGGTGTCCTGGAGCGACCGCAGGTCCCGTTCGATCGTACGGGTGCTGACTTCGAAGCGCCCGGCCAGCCAGCGCGCGCTGCGGGGCCGGGGGGCCACGGCGCGCAACTCCTCGACCAGCGCGTACAACCTGTCCGTTCGGTTCACGAGACCTCAGACTATGCGGCCCGGGCCGCCGCGGTGCCGGGGGGCGCCATGGCCCACCGCGGCTGCCGCGGCGGTGGGCCGTGGTGCGTGCGCCGCCGTGGGTTACGGCGCCATCTCGTACGCCCCGGACAGCGCCTCGACGCGCTCCCAGACCCGGGCCGAGCGGGCCTCGTCGACGACCGGACGCCGGACCGCTCCGAGCGCCCAGCTCTGCTGCTCCTCGGTGGCCGAGTCCTTTCCGTGCAGCTCCACGGCGTGCGCGGAGAAGTCGCGGACGAGGACGGCGAAGAGCTCGTCCAGCACGTCCTCGTCGAGGCCGGTCAGCCGCGCCTGCTCCAGGATCAGCTGGCCGTGGACGACGAGCGCGAAGAGCTGGCCGACGGCGAGCAGGAGGTCGAGGTCGCGGCTCTGCTCCTCATCGGGGGCAGCGGTGGTGACGAACGTGCACAGCGCGTCCGCCTGCTCGCGGAAGCGGGCGACATTGGGCAGGGCCGCGTACGCGTCGAAGGCGGCGCGCCAGTCGTGGAAGCGTACGGAGCCGAGGCCGCGGGCCGGGCCCTGCCGGAAGAGGAAGTCGTCGTCGGCCGCGTCGAGGCGGGTCGGGACGGGCTCGTACTCGGCCGGGTCCAGCAGGTGGTTGCGCATGAACTTGAGGATCAGCGCGAGGTTGACGTGGACCGTGCCCTCCAGCTTGGGCAGCCCGCGGATCTCGACGGCGGCCTGGGCGAAGTAGTTGTCCTTCTCGAAGCCCTTGGCGGCGATGACGTCCCACATCAGGTCGATGACCTTCTCGCCCTCCGTGGTCACCTTCATCTTCGTCATCGGGTTGAAGAGCAGGTAGCGGCGGTCGTCGGGGCCCGCGGTGCGGAAGTAGTCGACGGCGCGGGCGCTGAACAGCTTCATCCCGGCGAGCCGTACGTACGCGTCCGTCAGCTCGCGGCGCACGTGCGGGAAGGCGGTGACGGGGCGGCCGTACAGGATGCGGCCCTGCGCGTGGGTGACGGCCTCGTACATCGCGTGCTCGCAGATGCCGATCGAGGCGGTGCAGAGGTTGAACTTGCCCACGTTGACGGTGTTGAGGGCGGCGTCGAAGGCGGCGCGGCCGGTGTGCAGGACGTCGTCCGGGCCGACCGGGTAGTCCTCGAGGCGGAACTCACTGACGTACTTGGAGGAGTCGACGACGTTCTTCACCAGGTGATAGGCGGGGTGACGGCTGTCGGCGGCGAAGAAGACGTATCCGTCCGGGCCCTCGATGTCGGTGCGGCGGCCGAAGACGGAGACGAGACCGGCCGCGTTGCCGTTGCCGATGTAGTACTTGGAGCCGGTGGCCCGGAAGCCGCCGTCGCCGTCGGGCTCCAGCAGCATGTCGGTGGAGTAGATGTCGGCGCCGTGGGTCTTCTCGGACAGGCCGAAGGCGAACACCTCGCCCTGGGAGAGGAGTTCGGCGGCGCGGGCGCGGGCGGCGGCGTTGTCGCTCTGCCAGACGGGGCCGAGGCCGAGGATCGTCACCTGCCAGGCGTACCAGTAGTCGAGGCCGTAGAACCCGAAGATCTCGTTGAGGGCGGCGATCCGGGCGGTGTCCCAGCGCTTGTCCGCACAGCCGTCGGCGGCGGGGGCCGGGGTGAGGAAGGTGGCGAACAGGCCTTCCTTGGCGGAGAAGGCGAGGAAGTCGCCCAGCCAGGCGCGGGTGCGGTAGTCCTCGATCAGCTTGCGCTTGCCGCGCCCCTCGAACCAGTCGACGGTGGCGCGCAGCAGCCTGCGGGTCTCGGGGTCGAAGTGCTGCGGATCGTAGGTGCGCGGGTTGAACAGCAGGGCGTCGGCCATGGAGGTTCGCCTTCCCAGGGGTTGAGGGGTGAAGGGTGCTGGTTTATACGGGGGGCGGTTCAGCTGCGCGGGCGGGACGCGGCGAGCCGCTGGACGGTGGCGAGCACGTCGTCGAGCCAGGCGATCGTCATCCGTTCGTACGCGATGCCGCCGCGGAGCACGACATGCTGCAGTTCCTGACCGGCGTCGGGCGACGCGGGCGCCTCGGGACCGGTGAAGTCGCGCCGTTCCCCGGCCAGATAGTGGGCGAGCCGGTCGCGGTGCACCTGGCGGTGCCGCTCGACCTCGTGGACGAGTGCGGCCGGGTCGTCGAACGCCGCGCCGCGGATCTTCACGGCGAGGTCGTGCCGGAGGCTCTCGGGTTCGATCGGCTCGTGCAGCCAGCCGGAGAGGGCGGTGCGGCCGGGGCCGGCGACGGAGTACTCCTTCTTGTCCGGCCGGCCCTGCTGCGCCACCTCGCGGACGGCGAGCAGGCCGTCGTTCTCCATGCGCTTGAGGACGCGGTAGATCTGCTGATGGGTGGCGGTCCAGAAGTAGCCGATGGACCGGTCGAACCGCCGGGCCAGCTCGTAGCCTGAACCCGGCTTCTCCAGCAGCGAGACGAGGATCGCGTGTTCGAGCGCCATACCGCGATCCTTCTATGCAACTCGTTGCATAGACAAGTCACAGCGCCCGGGTGAGACGCGGCTCACCCGGGGGCCGCCGCGACGGACGAGCGCGCAGGCACCCGAAAGCAGGTCCGAGTTGTCACGCGATGAGCGGAGTCGGCGGTTCTGCCACCCTCCGCCCGGCCCTGAGGCACTAGCGTGACCCGTACACAAACCCACCCCACAGGCGTCGGGCAGGCGGTACCCCCGCAGCCCGCCCGGCACCGACAGCTGCTGCCCGAGGAACTCCGGTTGACAGGTCGCAGGACAACGGAACGACGCAGGCCCTACTTGCCGCGCACGCGGTACTGGTTCGACAGTGTCATGGCGCGGGGAACGCCGGTGCTCATCGGCTGGCTGACGCTGGCCTGCCTGGCCGTCGTGGTCCCGGCGAGCGTGGCGCTGGTCTGGGCCGACCGCCGGGCGCCCGCCACCTGGTCGGGGCAGCTGGCGGCCGTCTGGGTCAGCGTCGGGCAGACCCTGAAGATCGGCGGTGCGGTCGGCAGCCCGCTCTACGTGCTGTTCTCGGTGCTGCTGGCCCTGGTGGCCCTGCTGTTCGTCTCCACGCTCGTCAGCCTGATCACCACCGGCCTCAACGACAAGGTCTTGGCCCTGCGGCGCGGCCGGTCCACCGTTCTGGAGGAGCAGCACACCGTTCTGCTGGGCTGGTCCGAACAGGTCTTCCCGATCGTCTCCGAGCTGATCGCCGCCAACTCCAACCAGCGCCGGGCGGTCGTCGCCGTCCTCGGCCCGAAGGACAAGGCGGAGATGGAGGACGAGATCGCCCTCGCGGCCGGCCGCCTGGGCCGCACCCGGCTGATCTGCCGCAGCGGCGTGACGACGGACCCCGCGGTGGTCGCACTCGTCAGTCCCGAGACGGCCCGAGCCGTCCTCGTCCTCACCCACGAGGGCGGGGGCGGCGACGCCCATGTGGTGAAGACCCTGCTCGCCCTGGAGGCGGCCGTACGGGGGCGGGGCCGCCCCGGCGTCGTCGCCGCCGTCCGCGACGGCCGCCACCACCGCGCGGCGCAACTCGCCGCCGGGACGCACGGCCGGGTGCTGAACATCGAGGACGTCACCGCCCGCCTCATCGCCCAGACCTCGCGCCAGCCAGGGCTGTCCCTCGTCCACCAGGAGCTCCTGGACTTCGCCGGGGACGAGTTCTACACGGTCCGCGAGCCCGGCCTGACCGGGCGCACCTTCGGCGAGCTGCTCCTCGCGTACGCCACCTCGTCCGTCGTCGGCATCCTGCGCGCCGCCGGCGGGGTCGAGCTCAACCCGGCGGTCGACAGCGTGCTGGGAGTGGACGACCGGATCGTCCTCATCACCGAGGACGACGACACGGCAGTGACGGCGGACGGACCGCTCGCCGTGGACGAGGCGGCGATCGTGCCGCCCGGCACGTCGGTGCCGCCCGCCGAGCGCTTCCTCATGCTCGGCTGGAACCGCCGCGCTCCGCTGATCATCGACCAGCTCGACCCGTGCGTGCCCGAGGGGTCCGACCTGGTGATCATGGCGCAGGGCGAGGAGGCGCTCCGGGACGCGGCCCGGTGCGCGAAGTCGCCCGCACGCCGGATGCAGATCACGGTCCACGGCGGGGACATCACCGACCCGCGCGCTCTGGACGATCTGGACGTGCCGTCCTTCGACCGCACCATCGTGCTCGGGTACGACGACACGGACGACGCCGCCCCGGGTGCGCTCGGCGGTGACGACCGGACCCTGGTGACCCTGCTCCACCTGCGTGCGCTGGAGGAGGCCTCGGGCCGGGAACTGGCCGTCGTGACCGAGATGGCCGACGACCGCAACCGCCTGCTCGCGCCCGCGCGGGAGGGCGCGGACTTCATCGTCGGGGGCCGGCTCATCAGCCTGCTGATGACGCAGATCGCGGAGAACCGGCACCTCGCCGACGTCTTCGACAGCCTGTTCTCGGCCGGTGGCGACTCCCTTCACCTGAAGCCCGCGACGCACTACGTCCTGCCCGGACGCGCGGTCACCTTCGCCACGGTCGTGGAGTCCGGCCGCCGTCAAGGGCACTGCGTCATCGGCTACCGGCTGCACGAGGACGGCGCGCACGGCCCCTCGTACGGGGTACGGATCAATCCGGACAAGAACGACCCCGTACGGTTCGGCGCGCAGGACGCGGTGATCGTGCTGGCCCGGGAACCGGTGGCCCCGGCCGCCCTCTCCGCCACTCCCGTGTCCGAAGCCCTGCCCCGTGGCCGGACGAGCACCGCCGCCACCGAGGCGATCGGCGGGCCCTGACGCGAACGAACACTTTACCCGCCCCTGATGGCATGCTCCGATCAAATCTGCCAGGCTCTTCCGGCAGTCGTCGCCCTGACCCAGGGGGACACGGCACAGCAGATCTCACTCAGCGCTCGTGCAGACGATGCGCACAGCCCGCGGCTGCCCTTCGGCGCACCCGAGCCGGCCGGGCGGCCACCGAGCAGGCCGGAATCCCGGCCGCCTCAAAGGAGTTCCGTGTGAGACCGACCCCCCACAAGGCCTTCGCCGCGAGCGCGTTCGCCCTCGCCGCACTGGCTGCCGCCGCACTCTCCATCACCCCGGCGGCCGCCGCGCCGCACAAGGCACCTCTCGCAGCCGCCTGCACCCCGGCCCAGGTGGTCGCCAACGGCGGCTTCGAAAGCGGCACTTCGCCCTGGACCCCGTCGTCGACCAGCGTGATCACCAGCCGCACCGGGCAGAGTGCCCACAGCGGCACCAGCTTCGCCTGGCTGAACGGTGTCGGCAGCACGCACACCGACACGCTCTCCCAGAGCGTCACGATCCCGTCCGGATGCAGCACCGCCACCCTCACCTTCTGGCTGCACATCGACACCGCCGAGAGGACCACGTCGACCAAGTACGACAAGCTGACGGCGAAGATCGGCACCACGACGCTGGCGACGTACTCGAACCTCGACAAGAACACCGGCTACGTCCAGAAGTCGTTCGACGTGTCGGCCTTCGCGGGCCAGACCGTGGACGTCGCCTTCACCGGCACCGAGGACTCCAGCCTCCAGACGAGCTTCGTCGTCGACGACGTGGCCCTCGACACCTCCGGTGGCACCGTCCCGCCCACCGACTCCACACGCACACCGGCCGCCCCCTCGTACACCGTCAGCCTCAGCAGCAATACGAGCGGCACCGTCTGGACCGGCCACGAGAGCGCGGCCTTCACCAACGTCTCCTCCACCGCGCTGAGCGAGGTGTACCTGAGGCTGTGGGACAACTACCACGGCACCTGCTCCGCCATGCCGATCACAGTCGGCAACGTCACCGGCGGCACGGCGGGCGCCCTCTCGGTCGGCTGCACGGCCCTGAAGATCGACCTGCCGGCGCCGCTGACGCAGGGGCAGACCGCCACGATCGGCTTCGACCTGGGCATCACCGTGCCCAGCGGCGCCGACCGCTTCGGCTATGACGGGGCCTTCAGCATGCTCGGCAACGCCCTGCCCGTCCTCGCGGTCAGGGACGGGGCGGGCTGGCACCTGGACCCGTACACCAACAACGGAGAGTCCTTCTACTCGCTGGCCTCCGACTTCCGCGTGACCCTCGACCACCCGAGCACCCTGCTCGTCCCGGCCACCGGCGCCTCGGCCGACACGCCCGGCTCCAGCGGACGTACGGTCACCACGGCGACCGCCTCCAAGGTCCGCGACTTCGCCTGGGCGGCCGGCCCGTTCAGCAAGATCTCCGGCACCTCGGCCGCCGGCACCCCGATCAACATCTACTCCGTCTCGGGCATCAGCTCGGCCGACTCGCAGTCGATGCTCACCACCGCCGAGTCCGCCGTGGACGCCCACTCGGCCCGCTTCGGCGCCTACCCCTACGGCGAACTGGACGCCGTGATCGACAACAACTACTGGTTCGGCGGAATGGAGTACCCCGGATTCGTCCTCGACCTGGTCAGCACCACGGCGCTCACCCACGAGATCGGCCACCAGTGGTGGTACGGCATCGTCGGCGACGACGAGTACGCCGGCCCGTGGCTCGATGAGGCGTTCACCGACTACGCCACCGACCTGGCACTGAACAAGACCGGCACCAACTGCTGGAACAGCGTCTCGTGGGCCGGGTCGGCGGAGAAGATCACCAACTCCATGGCCTACTGGGACGCCCACTCGTCCCGGTACTCCACCGTCGTCTACGGCTACGGCAAGTGCGCCCTGCACGACCTGCGGCGCGTCCTCGGTGACAGTGTGATGGCCAAGCTGCTCAAGGACTACGCCACTTCGCACTGGTACGGCGTCTCGACCACCGCCGAGTTCAAGGCGGCCGCCCAGGCCGCCACGGCCACGAACCTGACCTCGTTCTGGACCCAGCACCGCATCGACGGCTGACCCGGCACCGGTTCGCCGCGGTGGGCGCCTCCCGGCGCCACCCCCGGCGAACCGATGACCGGCGGGCAATGGCCGGTGACCGATGACCTCACCGCTCCTCGCCGGGGCGGTGAGGTCAGCCGGCCGAGGCGAAGACGCGGTGGCCGGTGACGGACCAGACCTCCGCGATGCGTCCGTCCTCGACCGCCAGGATGTCGATGCCGCTCTTGCTCACCTGGTTCCCCGAGGCATCGGGGAACGTCACGGTCCACCGCCCGGCGATCTGACCGCCGGCCGCGTCCACCGCAGGCGTGCCGCTCAGGTGGTAGCGCACACCGGGGATGGACTCCCGGTGGGCGGCCACGAAGCCGGCCAGCTCGCGCGGGCCGCGCAGGTCGTCGCTCGCGGCGGCCCTGGCGCCGTCGGCATCGTTGGCGAAGGAGATCCGGAATCCGGGCGTGACGATCCGCTCGGTGAGGGCCAGTTCGCCGTTCCACATCGCGGTCCACTGCTCGAACAGCCGGACGCCCAGGGCGTGGGAGCCGGCGGCCGGCGCGCTCTCGGGGCGCGCGGCGCCCTCGGCGTTCACGGTGTTCGCGGTGTTCGCGGTGTTCGCGGTGTTCGCGGTGTTGACGGCGGTCTCGGCGGTCTCGGTGGTCATGCTCATGTGCGATGCCTCATTTCACGTGCGTGCGCTGCGTGTCCGTGCTGCCGGGCGGGGACCTCTGTCCGCCGCCCGTGACACCCATGCTCTCCGCCTCCCGCGACACCGTCCTGTCGGTGTTTACGATCACATCCCGCCGCTCCCGAAGGACAGCGGCGCTCTAGCAGTCACCTGTGACATGTGAAATATTACCTGCGCTTCGACCGAACTCACCGAAAGGTCAGCCACGTTGCGCAGACTCCCCGCGGTGGTAGCGGCGATATCCCTCGCCCTCCTCGCCACCCCCGCGCTCGCCGCGCCCGCCCCGCCCCCGGCGGCGCGGCAGGCCCCCGAACTGTCCCCGGCTCCGCCACCCGCACCACTGGAGCTCCAGCGCCAGAGCCTGCGCCGCCAAGCCCTCGAGGGCGTCGCCTCCGGCGCCACGGCGGCCGAGGCGGACGGCACGCTCCCCCGCCGGGCCGCGGTCGGCAAGCAGTACGTCGAACTCGCCCAGGAGCGCAAGGACAAGGTCTTCGTGATCCTCGCCGAGTTCGGCGACCAGGTGGACTCGACCACCGAGTTCGAGGGCAAGCCGCGCTTCGGCGGCACGCCCGGCCCCCGGCACGACACCATCGCCAAACCCGCGAAGAGCGACAACCACACCCTGTGGCGCAAGGACTTCAGCCAGGCGTACTACCAGCAGCAGTTCTTCGGCACCGACCCCGGCGCCGTCACGCTCCGCAATTACTACCGGTTGCAGTCCTCCGGCCGCTACGACATGGACGGCCAGGTCAGCGACTGGGTACGGCTGCCGTGGAACGAGGCCCGGTACGGGACCGACAACTGCTCCGAGGCCGGCCAGTGCCGCACCAACTGGGACCTCGTACGCGACGCCACCAACGCCTGGTACGACGCCGAGCGCGCCAAGGGCCGTACCCCTGAGCAGATCAAGGCCCAGCTGGCCGAGTACGACGTGTGGGACCGCTACGACGCCGACCACGACGGCAACTTCGACGAACCGGACGGCTACCTCGACCACGTCGTCGTCGTGCACGCGGGCAAGGACCAGACCTGGGGCGGCGGCGACCAGGGCAAGGACGCCGTGTGGGCACACCGCTGGTTCGCATACTGGGACCAGGCGGGCAGCGCGGGGCCCGCGGGCAACAAGGCGGGCGGCACCCCGGTCGGCGACTCCGGCATCTGGGCCGGCGACTACCTGACCGGCGGCGAGAACAGCGGAGTCGGCCTGTTCGCCCACGAGTTCGGGCATGACCTCGGGCTGCCCGACCTGTACGGCTCCGACGGGGACAACAGCGTCAACTTCTGGTCGTTGATGTCCTCGGCCTCGTACCTCGGCAAGGGGCGGAACACCACCGGCGACTACCCCGGCGACCTCGACCCCTGGAGCAAGCTGCAACTGGGCTGGCTGGAGTACACCGAGGCCGACGCGGGCCGCAAGACGCGCGCCGTACTCGGAGTCTCCGGCTACAACACCGAGGATCCACAGGCCCTGTTGGTGCACCTGCCGCCTTCGGTGACCCGCACCGACCTGACCGATCCCTTCGAGGGCGGCAGCCAGTGGTGGAGCGGCACCGGCGACTTCATGGACAACACACTGACCCGGACGGTCGACCTCTCCGGCCAGACACCCGGCACGGGACGGGCGCGGCTCGATGCCCGCGTCTGGTACGACACCGAAAAGGACTTCGACTTCCTGACCGTGGAGGCCTCCACGGACGGCGGTACCACCTGGTCCGCCCTGCCGGGCACGGTCGGCGGCGCCCCGATCCCGGCGAAGGGGATCTCCGGCACCTCGGGCGGCTGGGCCGAACTCGCCGTGCCGCTGGACGGGTTCGCGGGCCGCGGCATCCAGCTGCGGCTGCGGGCGACCTCGGACGGCAACACGCACGGCAAGGGCGTCACCTTCGACGACATACGGATCACGGCGGGTGAGCGGGAGCTGCTGCGCGACGGCGCCGAGCAGGGCGCCAACGGCTGGACGGCGCAGCGCTGGTCGCGTACGCAGGGCCGGACCGGGAGCGCGGAGCACCCGCGCGCCTACCTGGTCGAGAACCGGCGCTACACCGGATACGGGAGGTACCTCAAGAGCGGTCCGTACAACTTCGGCTCCGGGAACGACACCGTGGAGTTCTACCCGTACCAGCAGGGCGTGCTCATCTGGCTCTGGGACACGGCGTACAGCGACAACACCACCAAGGCCCACCCGGGCGCGGGGATGCTGCTGCCCGTCGACGCGCGGCCGGAGCC
The DNA here is from genome assembly GCF_040655295.1 of Streptomyces sp. NPDC050448. Taxonomy (NCBI): domain Bacteria; kingdom Bacillati; phylum Actinomycetota; class Actinomycetes; order Kitasatosporales; family Streptomycetaceae; genus Streptomyces; species Streptomyces sp. NPDC050448. Next base: position 122,673 of record NZ_JBFAJR010000019.1, read on the forward strand.
GCTGCGGGCCGCCGACGGCACCCTGCTCAACGCGCGTGCGCAGACCTTCGACGCGACGTTCTCCACGCGTCCGAGCGACGAGATCGTGCTGCACAAGGCCGGTGTGCCGGTGCTGATCCCGGCGCGGCCGGGTGTCCCGGTCTTCGACGACCGGCGGGGCAGCTACTGGAACGCCGACCTGCCGCAGGTGGGCGTGAAGGTGCCCGACACCGGGACCCGGATCGCAGTGGTGAAGGAGGCCTCGGGAGGCGCCCTGACCACCGTCCAGGTCAGCCCGTCTCCCTGACGCACGAACGTCTCCCCGGTCCTCTCGCGTCCGGGCCGCGAGAGGACCGGGGAGCGGCGAACCAGCCCGCCCTGCGGAGGCGGTCTCCTGACGCCGGGCCCGCCTCGCTGGACACGTCTGTTCGTACCGGCACTACGGAAGCGGCGTTTCAGTCGCCGTCGGCGGTGAAGGGGCCGCTCGTGCCGAAGGCCAGTTCGGCGAAGCGGTCACCCATGCGGCGGTGGGTGGCGGCGTCCGGGTGGAGCCGGTCGGGGAGCGGCAGGTCGGCGAAGTCCGCTTCGCCGTAGAGGTCGCGGCCGTCGGCGTAGTGCAGGTGGGGGTCGTCGGCCGCCCGTTGTTTCACGATGCGGGCCAGCTCCTCACGGATCACGTTGAGCGTCAGCTTCCCTGCGGCCCGCTCCGCGGGGTCGCCCGCGGCGCGGAACTGCAGCCTCCCGGCGCTGAGGTTGCCGAAGTCGGGGGCGCTGGGGCCGGGGGTGTCCTCGTGGATGGGGCACAGGATGGGCGAGACGACCAGCAGGGGCGTGGTGGGGTGCCCCTCGCGCAAGGTGTCGAGGAAGCCGTGCACGGCCGGGGTGAAGGCGCGCAGGCGCATCAGATCCATGTTGACCAGGTTGATGCCGATCTTGACGCTGATCAGGTCCGCGGGGGTGTCCCGCATGGCCCGGGCGGTGAACGGATCGAGCAGGGCGCTCCCGCCCAGCCCCAGGTTGACCAGCTCCACCTCGCCGAGGGAGGCAGCCAGCGCCGGCCAGGTCGTGGAGGGACTCGCGGCGTCCGAGCCGTGGCTGATCGAACTGCCGTGGTGCAGCCACACCCTGCGGCGTCCCTGCGGCAGGGTCTCGACGGGGGCGTCCGTGCGCAGGGCTACGAGCTCGGTGAGCTCGTTGTACGGCAGCCAGATCTCGACGTCCTTCGGCCGGTCGGGCAGACCGGCGAACCGGACCGTGCCGACCGGGCCGGGGCGGGTTTCCGCGGACCCGGTGGTCATGTCGACCATGAGGACGTTGCCGCCGGTCACATGGGACTGCCCGGCCAGGCGGCCGTCGACGAGCAGGTCGTACACGCCGTCCGGGCGGGGCGGGGCGCCCACGTAGGCCGTCTTGGTGCGGAGCGTGTCCAGCTCGACGACGGTGGCCCGGGTCCGGAACACCAGCCGTACGCCGGAGGGCTGGGCCTCCGCCATGGCCAGCTGCCCGTCGGCGCACTGCGCGCGGGCCCATGCCGGCAGCCGGTGCGGGAGTACACCGTGCGCGGTGCGCTCCAGGTCGAGCGCACCGCGCAGGAGTTCCGCGGTGATGGGCGTGGTGGTCCGGCCGGAGGGGCCGGGTACGGGTTCAACGGGTTCATGCGGCTGGCTCATGATCTCAGCCTGTCAACAGGACGCCGGATCCGCACATCAGTTTGCTCAGGGTGGCCGGACTGCCGCCCGGGTGCCTGAGGCGGCCACCGTCGGGTGTCACGCGCGGCTCGCCGCAGCCACGGTCGTTGCGGCGGTCAGCCAGGTCAGGGCGTAGAGCCAGCCGCCGAGCACATCCGTGGGCCAGTGCACTCCGAGGTAGATCCGGCTCAGGCCGACGGCGATCGCCCAGCAGGCCGCCACCGCCCAGCAGAGCCGCGCGGTGGCCGGAGCCGCCGCACGCCGTGCGGCCCAGGCCAGCAGCCCGGCCACGATCGCCGAGGTGGTGGCGTGACCGGAGGGGAAGGCGAAACCCGAGGCGTGCGCGGCCCAGTCGGCGACGGGCGGACGCGGCCGCGCCACCCCGTACATGACGGCGTAGCGCACGCCTTGGACGAGCAGCAGGAAACCGAGTGCACCCGCGGCCGTCAGCACCCGGCCGCGGGCGTCCCGGCCCGCGATCAGCCCGGCGGCGACGGCGCACACGTACGGGAAGGGACCGCTGCCGGTCGCCGTGATACCGCGCGCAAGGACCACCGGGCCGGCGGAGCGGTGCTGCACCGACCACCGGTGCCAGCGTTCATCGAGGGCGTACGGGGCGCCGTGCCGGGCCACGACCAGGGCGGTCAGCAGAGCGAACAGGGCGGCACACAGCAGCGCGGCCATGGTCCGGCGGGTGGGCGAGGGTGCGTTGGCGGCCTTCATCGGAGGTCGATCCGGGGCCGCGGCGGCGTCGCGCCCGGTCGTCGTACGAGGGCGGCTGCGAGCCGGCTCACTGCGAGCCTCCGTTCGAGGTGCGGCCGGCCCGTCGGCGGATCATTTCGACGGCCAGTGGGGCGAGGGAGACGAGAACGAAGAGGGCGACGATCGGCAGGAGGTAGCGGTCGACGTCGGGCACCGAGGAGCCGAGTGCGTAACCGGCGAGCACGAGGCCCACGGTCCACACGAGCCCGCCGACGACCTGCCACAGCATGAAGACGCGGGCGGGTACGTCGAGGGCTCCGGCCAGCGGATTCAGCACGGTGCGCACGATGGGGACGAAGCGGGCCAGCAGGATGGCCTTCGCGTGCCCGTAGCGGTCGAGGAGTTCTTCGGCCCGCTCGGCGCCTTCGTGGAGTTTGCGGCTGCGGCTGCGGGCCAGCAGGGCCCGGCCGCCGCGCCGTCCGATGAGGTAGCCGGCCTGCGCGCCGAGGAGGGCTCCGGCCGACGCCGCGCAGAGCACGAGGGGCAGCGAGAGGTGTACCGGGCCGTGCGCGCCCGGCACGCAGAAGAGGCCGGCGGTGAAGAGGAGCGAGTCGCCGGGCAGGAAGAAGCCGATCAGGAGTCCGGTCTCGGCGAACAGGACGACCGCGATGCCCAGCGCCCCGAAGGCCGCGAGCAGGGAACCGGCGTCCAGCAGGTTGACGGCCTGGGGGCTGAGGCCCTGTACCGCCGCCGCGAGAGGGGAAGGGGCCATGGGGAACAACTCCCGTACGGTGAGGGGGCGAGAGCCCAGGACGACACCCGACCGGCGGCCGGCCACAGTTCCGTAGACGGTCTACGGAACTGTAGACGATCGAGGTGCGCGGCACGTTCCCTCCGCGACACGCACCCGGACCGGCGCGGGGCGGGCCCCCGGATCCGCCGGTCAGGTCGCGGGCAGCAGCTCGCGGGTGGGCCCGTACGCGGTGAGGCGGCCGTCGTGGAGCAGGTGGACGGTGTCCGTGTGGGCGGCGACCAGGTGGAGTTCGTGGGAGACGAGCACGATCGTCATCCGCTGCTCCGCGTTCAGGCGGGTCAGGAGGTCCATCACGGACGTCGCGGTATCGGGGTCGAGCGCCGAGGTGATCTCGTCGCACAGCAGGACGTCGGGCCCGGTGGCCAGGGCGCGGGCGATGGACACGCGCTGGCGCTGGCCACCGGAGAGTTGCGCCGGGTAGCGGTCCCGGAAGTCGGCCGGGAGACCCACTCGTTCGAGGAGTTCCGTGGTCCGGGCGGCCCGGCCGGCTGCGGTGAGGCCGGTGTGCAGGCGCAGCGGGCGGTCGAGTTGGTCGCGGACGGTGCGTGAGGGGTTCAGCGCGTCGAGGGGGTTCTGGGTGACGAGTTGGATGCGGCGCTGATGGGTGCGGGGCCGCTTGCCGGCTACCGGGGCGAGCTCCTCGCCGTCGAGGGTGAGGGTGGCGGAGTCGGCCCGGTGCAGTCCGGCCAGGACCCGCAGCAGGGTGGTCTTGCCGGAACCCGAGGGGCCCACGATCGCGGTGCGGCCGGCGGGCGCCGCGGTGAAGTCGACTCCGGCCAGGGCCTGCTGGACCCGGCCGCGGTCGCGGAAGGCGACGTCGACGGCGCGTGCGGCGATTCCCTCGGCGGGCGCCGCGGCCTCCTGCCGGGCCGAGCCCGGTGCGCTGCCCGCGTCGCCGGGCGTGTGCGGGCGGGGCACCGTCGGTGCGCTGAGCCGGACCGTGTGGTCGGCGCAGGCGGCGACGAGCTCCGGATCGTGGCAGGCCATCACGATGGCCAGGTGGTGGCGTGCTGCGAGGTGGCGCAGCAGGCCGGCCATCTCGTCGCGCAGCGCCGCGTCGAGACCGGCGGTGGGCTCGTCCAGCAGGAGGAGTTCCGGGGCGCGGGCCAGCGCGCGGGCGAGGGCGACGCGGCGCTGCTGTCCGCCGGACAGGGCGGTGGGGCGCCGGTCGGCCAGGCCGTCGTCGACGGGAAGGCGGACTTCGCGGAGCAGTTCCGAGACGGCCTGCCGGTCGAGGCGGCCGGGGGCCGTCTCGGCCACGAGGTCGCGCACCTTCATCCGGGGATTGAGGGCGGATCCCGGGTCCTGGCCGACGTACGCGAGGCGGGTGCGGCGCAGCCGGCGCAGTTCCTCGGCGGCCAGGGCCGTCGGGTCGTGCCCGAGGACGGTGAGCGTGCCCGCGGTGACGGACGCGCCGTCGGGGAGGTGTCCGGTCAGGGCCCGCAGCAGGGTGGTCTTGCCGGAACCCGACGCCCCGGTCAGGGCGGTGATCCGGCCCGCGGCGACCGTCAGGGTGGCGGGCCGCAGCAGGACCGGACCGCCGGGGATGCGGATTTCGAGCCCGGTGGCGGCGGCCGCCGGCTGCGGGCGGGTGCCGGTGTCGCCGGCGGTCTCGGCAGCGGCGGACGGCCGGGCGGGGGTGTTCACGAGGTGGTGACCGCCTTGCTTGCGGAGCGGGGCGCGAGGGAGGCACAGGCCAGGTTGACGCTGATCGCGAGCGCGGCGATGGCCAGGCTCGGGGCGATGACGGCCCAGGGATTGAGCAGGATGCCCGGGGCGTTCTCCCGGATCATCAACGCCCAGTCCGCGGCCGGGGGCTGGGGGCCGATCTGGAGGAACGCGGCCATGGAGATGACGTAGACGGCTTCCACGAACCGCAGGCCGAACAGGGCGGCGACGGTGGAGCGCAGGTTGGGCAGGATTTCGCGCAGTGCGATGTAGCGCAGGCTCTCCCCGCGGGCGAGGGCCGCTTCCACGTACCCGGCACCGGCCAGCGGAGCGGTGGCCGCGGCGACGATGCGGACCGCGTAGGGGGTGCCCAGCACGATGGCGGCGCCGATGACGGCCCATCGCCCGCCGCCGGGCCAGGCAAGGGCGACGAGCATGATGCCCAGGACCGGCGGAATCAGGATCGCGATGTCCGCGGTACGTTCCACGGCGCGGCCGAGGACGGGGTGCAGGACGGCGAAGCAGCCGACGACCACGCCGGCCAGGGTCACCAGTACGCAGACGAAGGCGGCACTGCCGATCAGTACCGTGCCGCCGTGCAGGAGGCGGGACAGCACATCGCGTCCGAGCTGGTCGCCGCCGAGCGGGGCGCCGTCGCCGGCGGTGGCGTACGGGGCGTGCACCGGGGCGTCGAGGGGGTGCGCGGCGAGCAGGGGCCCGGCCACCGCAAGGGCGATCGGCACCAGGGCGGGGGCGAGGGCCGGCCAGAGGCGGCGGGTCCTGGCCTTGGCGGGGGTTCCCGCGAGGGTGCCGGCGGTCATGGGCGGTCTCCCAGGGTGCGGGCGCGTATGAGGTCGGCGGCGAGCAGGACGAGGCTGATGGCGGCGCCGGCGCAGACGACGACGCCTGCGATGAGCGGGGTGTCGCGGGCGGCGACGGCGGCGGCCAGGACGCTGCCGATCCCGGGGTAGTTGAAGAGGGTCTCCACGACCACGGCCCCGCCGAGGAGCATGCCGGTGGAGGTGGCGATGCCAGTGGCGATCGCGGGTACGGCACCGGGCAGGGCGTGGCGCAGGACGACCCGGTGGACGGGGAGGCCGTCGAGACGGGCGGCCTCCACGTGCGGGGTGCGGGCCTGATCGGCCAGGGATCCCCGCACGATACGGGTGTTCCAGCCGGTCTGCGGGATCACCAGCGCCAGCACCGGCGTGATCAGCATCGTCCAGTCGGCGGGCGAGCCGTCCGCGCCGGTCAGGGTGACGGCCGGCAGCCAGCCTGTCCACAGCGACAGCACCAGGAGCAGCCCGACCGCGACGACGAACTCGGGGACGGCGAACGCCGCCGTGGAGATGTGGCCGATCATCCGGTCGGCCAGGCCGCCGGGGCGGGAGGCGGCCCAGCAGCCGAGGCCGAGGGAGGCGACCACGGTGAGGGCGAACGCGGTCGCGCCCAGAACGAGGGTGTTGGGGAAGGGATCGGAGAGCAGGTCGGTGACCTTCTGCCCGCGGGCCGAAGTGCCGAGATCACCGGTGGGGAGCGCCGTCATCCAGTCCCGGAAGCGCTCCCACACGGGCTGGTCCAGACCCAGCATGTGGCGCCGCGCCTCGACGTCGGCCGCGCTGTCCCCGCGTTCGGAGCTCGCGCTCGCCGCGTCCCCCGGCAGCAGTTCCACGGCCGCGAAGACCAGACCCAGCAGGACGGCCAGCATCAGGACGCGGCGCGCGAGGGCGCCGAGGACGCGCGCCGCCGCGGCGGCCAGGCCACGGCGCGACGGCGTGGTCGCCCCCGCACCTGCGGGGACGGCCACCACGCTTTCGTTCCGGCGGCTCAACCCAGCCACACGTTCTCGAGCTGGACCCGGCCGTAGCCGGCGAGCTTGGGCAGGTTCTTCACCTTCGCGGCCGCCAGGTCGATGCCGTCGGCCATGCCCCACAGCAGGTAGCCGGACTTGTCGAACTCGATCTGCTGCAGCTCCTTCAGCGCCGCGGCGCGCTGCTGCTCGTCCGCCGTGCCGATGACCTTGCGGTACGAGGCGTCGAAGTCCGCGTCCGCCCAGCCCGCCTCGTTCTGCCCGGCTTCGCTGACCATCGTCTTGGAGGCGAAGAACACCACCGAGTCGTTGGTGCCCCAGTAGGTGGTGTAGAAGGCACCGGCCTTCCAGGTCTTGTCCCAGAACGCGCCCGACTCCTGCTTGACGACGTTGATCCTGATCCCGGCCTCGCGGGCCTGGTTCGCGAACAGGGTGGCGGATTCGGCCAGGCCCGCGATGTCCTCGGTGGTCACGAGGTCGTAGGTCTTGCCTAGGTCGAAGTTCGCCTCGGCCAGCAGCTTCTTGGCCTTCTCCAGGTCCCGCTTGCGCTGCGGGATGTCCTTGGCGAGGTGGGGGTCACCGGTGCCCATGATGTCGTTGGCGACCGTTCCGTAGCCGGAGAGGACCTGCTTGACCATGGCGCCGCGGTCGACGACCAGGCGCATGGCCTCACGGACGCGCGGGTCGGCGAAGGGGCTGCCGCTCGCGGTGCGCATCACGATCGGCATCGCCGTGTCGTCGGGGCGGCGCAGGATCTGGATGTCCTTGCGGGTCTCCGCGGTACGGGCGGCGACCGCGCCGGCGTTGGAGGCGACGTCGATCTGGCCGGCCAGCAGGGCGTTGGCCATGGCCTGGGGGGTCTCGAACATGGTCACCTCGACGGCGTCGAGGTGGACCGTGCCGCCGTACCACTTGTCGTTCTTGACCAGGCGGGCGTTGCCGCCCCGGTACCAGTCGAGCGTGAACGGGCCGGTGCCCGGGGCCTTCTCCAGGTCCTTGTCGGCGGTGTCCTTCTTCAGGACGAACGTCGTCAGGCGGGTGAGCAGCGGGAGTTCGGCGTTGGCGTAGTCGGACACCAGGACCACCGTGTCGGCGCCCTCGGCCGTGATGCTCTCGGCCTTGATGCCGGGCAGGCGGGCGGCGCCGGAGGGCGTGCCCCGCAGCCGGCGCAGCGACCACACGACGTCCTCGGCCGTGACCGGGCTCCCGTCATGGAAGGCCGCGCCCTTGGCGATCTTGAACTTCCAGGTCTTCAGGTCCTCCGAGTGCTCCCAGGAGGCCGCGAGACGCGGGACGGTGTTCGGCTTGGCGCCGGGCACGGTGAGGGTGTCGTAGACGAGGGCGAGCACGAGGTAGTCGCTCTCGTTGCTCTGGGTGCCGTGCGGGTCCCGCGTGACGGCCCCGGCCCGGCCGAGGGCGCCGACGCGGAGCGTGCCGCCCTGCTTCGGCTTGCCGTCGGCGGCGGCAGCGGGTTGGGACGAGGTGTCGGAGTCGCCTCCCGAGCAAGCCGCCAGCACGGCGGCCGCGCCCATCGCCCCGCCGGCCCACAGCACTTGACGCCTGTTGAAGTTCACGTACGTCCTCGATCCGCATTCAGAACAACTGGGGGGGAGGTGCTTAGGTTTGCCTACCCTAATATCAAGCATTCCCGCAAGCCGTGCGATGCGGATGAAACGCATGTCCGAATACCACTCGGCATTCTTGATCGATTCCAACTGCCCCACATCGGGCGCGACTTGAAAGCTGACCAGCCGGCCGGCCCTCTCGACCCCGTGACCGGATAGTAAGGTTTGGCTTACCTAACTTTCCTGCTAGCGTTCGAGTCGTTCGCCGGTGGATGCAGCTCGACGCCGCCCTCAGGGCGCGACCGCTCAGCCCTGCCCGTCACGTTCCCGCGGCCCTCCGCCGCGCCTGACGAACCGGAACACCCGGCCGATTCCCCCTGCCCCCCACGGAAACGGAACTCCTTGCCATGAGCACGGCAGCCGCCCCCGTACGCCAGCTCGACGCCCGGACTGCGGGCGAACTGCGCCAGGCCGCGCAGAAGATCCTCGACCAGTTCGGTACGTCCGCCACCTCACCGGAACTCCTGGAACGGGTCGCCCACACCGCCGCGCAGCTCAGCGACACCCTCAAGCACCACTGCCGTCCCGTCGACACCGCCGACGGCCTGTTCGTGCTGCGCGCTCTGCCCGTCGACGACGAGGGCATCGGCCCCACCCCGTCCGGCTGGGGCAACGCCGGAGACAGCGGCGCCGTGTACGACATCGCCCTCCTGCTCCTGGCCACCGTGATGGGCAATCCCATCGCCTGGGAGGGCCAGCAGGACGGCCGCTTCGTGCACAACATCGTCCCCTCCCCCGGCCACGAGACGGAGCAGACCGGCGCCTCCAGCACCGTGCTGCTCAGCCCCCACACCGAGGACGCCTTCCACCCCGGCCGCGCCCACCTGCTGATGCTCGGCTGCATGCGCAACCACGACGACATCGCCACCACCGCCGCGAGCATCCGCAAGACCCGGCTGGCCGACGCCGACGTCGACGTGCTCACGCAGCCCGTCCTGCCGATCCTGCCCGACGACGCGTACGCCGAGGCCCAGGGCTTCACCGAGGAGGCCGCTCCGCCGGTCCCCGCCCTGTACGCCGCCGAGGACGGCATGACCCTGCGCTTCGACCCGGCCTACACCCCGCTGGACGGTGCCGGCCCCGGCTACCGCGCCGCGTACGGGCGCCTGTCCGACGAGCTCGCCCGCGTCTCGGTCGCGGTCTCCCTGAGCCCCGGCGAAGTCCTGGTCGTCGACAACGACCTCGTCGTCCACGGGCGTGTCCCCTTCCGGGCCCGCTACGACGGCACCGACCGGTGGCTCAAGCGCGCCTCCGTCCGCGTCCCCGGGCGCCGTACACGCCCCCCGGCCGAAGCCGGGGAGCACGGCTACGGCCAGGCCGCCCTCGAAGCACACGTGAGCTGAACCCCCGCCACCCGCACTGGAGGAGCACCCTCATGACCGACACCCACGCCGCCGCCGTCGGCACCCGCCTGCGGATCCTCTCCACCTCCGACCTCGCCGGGATCGACATATCCCTGGCCGACGTGGTGGACACGGTGGCAGGCGCCTACCGCACGCTCCACGCCGGCCAGTCCGACAACCCCCGGAAACTGACCGTCAAACCGCAGGACGGACACTCGGTCTCCTACGCCATGCTCGGCCGCGACGGCACCCGCAACGTCGTCGCCATCAAGACCTCGTACAAACACGGCCTCGACAAGGGCCGCGAGGAGCAGCACTACTACACCGCGCTGACGCTGTACGACGACGTCACCGGACTGCCGGTCGCGATGATGGACTGCTCCCGCATCGGCTCCCTGCGCACTCCTGCCGTCTCCGCCCTGCTGGCCCGGGAATGCGCGGCGCCGGGCGCCCGCAGCGCCCTGGTCATCGGCACCGGGACCCAGGGCCGCCTCGCCCTGCCGTTCCTGCTCACCACGCTCCCCGGGCTCGACCGCCTGATGCTCTTCGGCACCCGCTCCGAGGGCATCGCGGCCGTCCGAGAACAGCTGTGCACCCACTTCCCCGACCGGGACGTGGAGATCGTGACCGACCTGCGGGCCGCCGCCGGGGACGCGGACGTCATCGTCGCCACCGCCGGCGCCCACACCCCCGCGGCCGTCGAGGCCGGCTGGCTGAAGCCCGGCGCGCTGTCCATCCTGGTCGGGCACGGCCTCGCCCCGTCCACCCTGCACCGCGCCGACCGGGTCATCGCCACGAGCGAGGCGCAGATGAACGTCACCGGCACCGACATGGCCGACGCGGACGGGAAACTGCCCGCCGTCGACGCCGAGTTCCCGCCCGTGCTCGCCGGGATCACCGCCGGGCGCCGCCGGGCGGAGGAACGAATCTTCGCCTACAACAGCGGCCTCGTCGTCACCGACATCGCCCTCGGTCACCGCTTCGCGCAGCTCGCCCTCGCCCGGAACCTGGGCACCGAGGTGCCGCTGTGGCAGTGACCACCACCGGCTGGCCCACCCTGCCGGTCCTGCCCGACCCCGCGACCGACGCGGTGCTGACGAGTGGTCTGCTGCCGGAGCTGGCCCACGCGTTCGGCGGCCCGTTCCACTTCCTGCTCCCCGATGCCTTCGACGCGGGCCTGCGCGCCATGCAGGACGCCCTCGAGGCGGCCGGAGTGGACGGGTTCGTCTACTTCGCGAAGAAGGCGAACAAGGCCGCCGTCTTCGTCGAGCGGGCCGCCGCGGGCGGCGCCGGAGTGGACGTCGCCTCCGCCGCCGAGCTGCGCGAGGCGCTCGGCCACGGGGTGCGCGGCGAGCACCTCGTCCTCACCGGACCGGCGAAGGCTCCGGCCCTGCTGCACCTGGCCGCGCAGCACGGCGCGCTCGTCGCGGTGGACTCCCTCGACGAGCTCGACACCCTGGTCGCCGCGGCCCTCACCGGCCGCGTCCGGCCCGCCCGGATCCTGTTGCGCTGCCTGCCTCAGGCGCAGCCGAACAGCCGGTTCGGTCTCTCCGGGAGCGAACTGGCCACCGCCCTGGAGCGCTGTGTCCAGGCCGGGGACGCGGTGCGGATGGAGGGTTTCAGCTTCCACCTGTCCGGTTACGCGATCCAGCCCCGTGCCGATCTGACCGCCGACCTGGTGGACCTGTGCCTCAAGGCCCGCGTCCTGGGCCTGGAGGCCGGCCGCATCAGCATCGGCGGCGGTCTGCCGATCAGTTACACCGATGCCGAGAGCTGGCACACCTTCCTCGCCGAGCAGAACCGCGGCCACTACCACGCGGGGAAGGCGTTCCACACGGGCGACTTCTACCCCTACCACTCCCCCGTCTCCGGCGCCGACGCCCTGGCCGCCCTGCTGGCCGGCCGGCCCGGGGGCCGCGACCAGACGGTGGCCGCGATCCTCAAGGACGCCGGCGTCCAGCTGCTCATGGAACCGGGACGGGCACTCCTGCACCAGGCGGGGGCAACGGTCTTCCGGATCCAGGGCGTCAAGGAACGGGACGGGTACGGCCTGCTGACCGTGGACGGGACCAGCCTGAGCCTGTCCGAGCAGTGGTTCAACAGCGAGTACCTGCCCGACCCGGTCCTCCTTCCCCAGGACCCGATCGAGGGCCCCCTCGAGGACCCGGCCCGGGCCCCGGGCGGCCGGCTCGCGGGCCCGTTCCCGGCGAGCGTCGGAGCGGCCACCTGCCTGGAGTCCGACATGCTCACCTGGCGGAAGATCGCCTTCCGGCAGCGGCCCCGCACCGGTGACCTCCTCGTCTACCCCAACACGGCCGGCTACCAGATGGACTCCAACGAGTCCCCCTTCCACGACCTGGCCATCCCGCCCAAAGTAGTCATCGACCGCACCGAAGGCGGCCGGCCCCGCTGGCGCCTGGACCGCCACTTCACCTGAGCACGCCCGCCTGCGCGCCTGCGCGCCTGCGCGCCATGTCCTCTTCCCCCACTCCCTTCCTGGAGTTGACGATGCCCGGAGCCCTTCAGCGGCCCGCCGTGGTCTCCCGCGTGTCCGACCTCATCGGCTGCACCCCCCTGCTGGAACTGGCCGCCACCGAGACCGGCAGCCGCCTCCTGCTCAAGCTGGAGATGTTCAATCCCACCGGCACCGCCAAGATCCGCATGGCACGGCAGATGGTCACGGCCGCCGAGGAGAGCGGTGAACTGCGCCCCGGGGGCCGGATCATCGAGTCCACCTCCGGCAACACGGGCCTGGGCCTCGCCGTCATCGCCGCCGAACGCGGCTACACCTTCACCGCCGTCGTCGACAACCACGCCTGCGCCGACAAACTGCGCGGCATGAAGGCGCTGGGCACCGAGCTCGTGTACGTCGTCGACGACGGCGCCGAAGAACTGGCCACCGCGGCCCGCGAGGAACTCGCCGAGGCCATGGCCCGCGGCCGGGACAACACCGTCTTCACCGAGCAGCACAACAACCCCGCCAACGGCGCCGGCTACTTCCCCGTCGCCCACGAGCTCGTCGAAGCCCTCGACGGGAACATCGACGTCCTCATCGCCGCCGTAGGCACCGGCGGCGCCCTGTTCGGCACCGCCCGCGAGCTGGGCAGGCTCATCGCCGGGTTCAGCGTCGTCGGTGTCGAGCCCAAGGGCTCCATCGCCTTCGGCGGCCCCGCCCACGACTACCACCAGTCCGGCACCGGCACCCCCGAGGGCGCCGAGCTCGGCGCCCTGGTCGACTTCGGCCTGCTCGACGAAGGCGTCAAGGTCGGGGACATCGAGGCCTTCGCCACCTGCCGCGCGGTGGCCCGTACCGGCCTGCTCATCGGAGGATCCGCCGGCGGCGTCGTGTACGAAGCACTGACCCGCCTCGGATCGCTCCCGCCGGGGAGCACTGTCGTCGCCCTCGTCAACGACGGAGGCGAGAAGTACACGGACACCGTCTACAACGACGAATGGATGAGCGAACGCAGCTTGCTCAGCCCCGACACCGAGCGGGAAGTCGACGAACTCCTCACCAAACTCCGCAGGAGCCGATGACCCCATGCCGAACACCCTCCTCCGCGACAGCCGCGCCCTCGCCACCCTGGCCGTCCCCCTCGTCCTGACCCAGCTCGCCCAAGTGGCGCTCACCACCACCGACACGGTGATGATGGGCCTGCTGGGCACCACCGAGCTCGCCGCCGGCGGCCTGGCCATCGTCATCTTCAACCAGCTGCGCACCATGGGCGTCGGCCTGGTCACCTCGGTGGGCAACCAGATCGCCGCCGCGGCCGCCCGCGCCGAGCAGCAGACCGGCAGGGACGAGGAGACGGACCAGGCCGACGGCGGCACGGCCGGCGCCGGAGAAGGGTCCCCGGCCCACGAGGAGGTCCGGGCGATCGTGCGGGCGAGCCTGGCCGTGGCCACGCTCGCCGGCGTCGTCGGCGCCGTCCTCATGGTCCTCATAGGCCAGGCCCTGTCCTGGCTCGGCCAGGACGCGGCCGTCGTCGGCCTCGCCCGGACCATGCTGTACGCCCTCGCGCCCGGACTGCTGCCCTGTCTGTGGTTCCAGGCGGTCCGCCAGTTCACCGTGGGCATGCGCCGCCCGCAGGCCCTGCTGCAGATCACGATCGCCTCGATCGCCGTCAACGCGGGCCTGAACTGGATCCTCATCCACGGCACCTGGGGCCTGCCCCGCCTCGGCCTGAGCGGCGTCGGCATCGCCACCTCGGCCGTCCACCTGCTGTCCTTCCTCGCCCTCTGCCTCTCGGCGAGGAGGGACGGCGAACTGGCGCCCCTGCTCTCCCCGAACATCGCCAAGGCCGACCCGCGGGTGGTCAAGCGCCTGGCCGGTCTCGGCGTACCGATCGCGGCGACCTACGGCTCCGAAGCCGGGTTCTTCTCCCTCGCCGCGCTGATGGCCGGCTCCTTCGGGCCCGACGCGCTCGCCGCGCACACCGCGGTCAACCAGCTCGTCTACATCGTCTTCCAGGTCGCCGTCGGCCTCTCCCACGCCGCGTCCATCAACGTCAGCCGCGAGCTCGCCCTCGGCAACCACGACGACGCCCGCCGCATCAAGAACACCGCCCTCGCCTGCGCCGCGGCCGTCATGGCCGTGGTCGGCATCCTCTACGTCACGGTCCCCGAGCTGGTCCTGGCCCCCTTCCTGGACTCCGGCACGGGCACGGGCACGGGCACCGACACCGGCACCGGCACCGGCACCGGCCAGGCGCTCACCATCGCCTCCCACCTGCTGATCGTCACCGCGTTCCTGCAGTTCTTCGACTGCGCCCAGAACATCGGCGTCGGACTGCTGCGCGGCCTCGACGACACCAGGAGCGGCTTCCGCATCACGCTGATCGGCTACTGGGCCGTCGGCCTGCCCGCCTCGTGGCTGCTCGCGTACGCACTCGGCCTCGACACCCTCGGCATCTGGCTCGGCCTCCTCATCGGACTCGCGACCACCGCCGTGCTGCTCCTGCGCCGCTACACCCGCTCCCTCGGCGAGCGGGAAGCCGCAGCAGCCCTCCCGGCGACGCTCTGACACCGGGACACCGGTACCCGGCCCGGGACGCATGCGGGCTCGGAGCGGTCCTGAGGGGCTCACCGAGCAGCGGGCGCCGATCCGATGGTGACCACGCGCGCCCAGGCGGGCGGCGAGTCCGGCACGTGATCGGGATCGTCCTCGTCCCACGACCGCTGTCGAGGGAACAGGCCGACCACCGTCCGGCACTGCGGTCGCGTGCTCGGCCAGGGGGTCTGCCCGTCGGTCAGGACCACGATGACGTCCGGCCGGGTCCCCGCTCGGAGCGCCTTCGCGAAGCCCGTGCGCAGATCCGTACCCCCACCCCCCACCAGCAAAATCCCCTCGGCACGGCACAGCGGGTGCGCGATACGGGCCGCCGCGTCGCACGCCACCACGGTGACCAGGTCCCGACGGCCGCCCACGGCACGGGTGATCGCGGCGACCTCCAGCAGCGCGCTGCCCAGTTCGGTGTCACTGACCGACGCGGAGGTGTCGATGACCACGCAGACCCGGGGCGGCCTGCGCCGCAGGCTCGGCAGAACGGCGCCCGGCACCCCGGCCGAGCGCCGTGACGGGCGGCCGTACGAGTAGTCTTCGCCCGCACCGGAGCCGGACGTCGCCGAACGGACCGCCGCTCCCAGCAACTCCCGCCACGGCTGCGGCGGGTGGAACGCCTCCTCCGCCCACCGCTTCCACCCCTTCGAGGCACTCCCCGGACGGCCTGTGATGCCCTGCGCCACCCGGAACCGCACCGCGTCCCGTTCCTGCTCGCTGAGTCCGTTCGCGCCGTCCTCCCCGAGGTCCCACTCCCGTTCCAGCCCGTCGGCGCCGCTGCCGCAGTCCAGCCAGGCCATGTGCCGGGTATGCGGCCCGAGCGTGAACCGGCGCAGGTAGTCCTCCATGAGCTGCCCCTCGGGCAGCCCCACGGACGCCGGATCGACCGCGCCTTCGGGCCGGACCAGCCCGTCCCCGAACACGTCGTCGTTGATTTCGAAGTCCGCCGCGATGTTCATCCGCAGCCGTTCCCCCGGGCCGTGGAGTCCGCGCTCCCGCGCGACCCGGTCGCCGCGCCCGTGGTGGTCGCGCAGCAGGTGCGACACCTCGTGCACCCATACCCCGGCCAGTTCCTCCACCGTCGTCCGGTCCACGAAGGACGGCGAGACGTAGCACCGCCAGTGCCGGTCGACGGCCATCGTCGGGACTCGCCGCGACTCCACGGTGTGCAGGGCGAACAGCGCCGTCGCCAAGTAGGGCCGGACCCGTGCGGCGTGCAGTCGGGCGGCGAAGAGTTTGTCGAGGTCCAGTGCCCCCGATGTCTCGTCCCCGGTCATCGTCGGCCCTTCGTGGCGGCCGCGGCCCGGGCGGCCGCGTGGTCCGCTCTCCGGGAGAGGGACACCGCTCCGGCGAGTTGCTCGATCGAGGCCGGAACGTCCCATTCTTCGCGGCGCAGCGAGGCGAGCGTGGACGCCGGGACGACCACCAGGTCCGGGGCCCCCGTCTCCAGCGCCCGGACCAGAAGCGCCCATGCCGCGTCCCAACGGGTCTTCTCCGGGCGCTTGCGGACCGCCTCCACCACACCGTCGAGCACGGCTTGGCGCAGATCGCCCCGCTCGGGCAGGACCGCGCCCGCCGGATCGGCGAGGAGCAGCTCGGGGTCCGGAAGGTCCATCCGGTCCAGGCTCGCCAGCAGCTCCAGCCCGGGACCGTCCCCCACCGTGCCCCTGACCAGCAGGGAGAGTACGTCCCGGGAGGAGCCGGCCGCGGTCGCGAAGGCGATCAGGCACAGGGTCATCTCCCAGCTTCGCGGTGACGGCCAGGGGCCGCCCCGGCGGGTTTCGCCGCTGGGCAGCCGGTGTACGAACCCGGGGCGGGCGGTGAGGAGCCCGCACACCGCGCGGCGGGCGAAGTCCACGGCCTGCGGCAGCATCGAAGGGTCTAGCCGCGGCAGTGTGGCCTGGGGCCACGTCCCGCCGAGGCCGCGTACCACGACGTCGTGGTCGTGGGTCCACTGGAGATGGACGAACCGGTTGGCCAGAGGCGGGCTCAGCTCCCAGCCGTCGGCCGCCGAGGACCGCGGATTGGCGGCGGCCACGATCCGGACCCCGGGCGGCAGTCGGAGGGCGCCGATCCGCCGCTCGAGTACGAGGCGGAGCAGGGCGGCTTGTACGGCCGGCGGCGCGGTGGACAGCTCGTCCAGGAACAGCAGCCCCCGGCCCGCTCGTACGAGGCGCACGGCCCAGTCCGGCGGGGCCATCGGAACACCCTGTTCCGCGGGGTCGTCGCCGATGACGGGCAGGCCCGAGAAGTCGGACGGCTCGTGCACGCTGGCGATCACGGTGGTCAGCGGCAGGTCCAGGGACGCCGCGAGCTGTGTCAGCGCCGCGGTCTTGCCGATGCCCGGTTCGCCCCACAGCAGTACGGGCAGGTCGGCGGCGACGGCCAGGGTCAGGGCCTCCAGTTGGGTGTCGGGGCGCGGTTCGGTGGTCGCGTCACGCAGCAGGGCCAGCAGCGCGCCGGCGATGTCGAGCTCACCGGCGTGGGACGGTTCGGCAAGGTCGGCAGGTTCGGCAGGGGTGTCGGTCACGGTGAACGGGGCGTGTGCGGGCATGTTTGATCACCTGTCGGTTCGTGGTGGGTGGAGCGGGCGGAGGAGGGAGGGGCCGGTCCCGGTCAGCGGGCGATGGTGTGGCGCGGGCGCGAGCGGTGCTGACGCGGACGTCGCGCTCCCTGGAGCAGCCGATCGGGTCCGGGTCCGATCAGGCCCGCCCTGAACAGCCCGTACGTGATGCGCTGCTGTGCGGCCGCCTCCAGTTCGTCGCGGAGGGCGCCGTCGCGCAGCAGTGCGGAGGGGCCCAGCAGGCTCTCGACGACGGCCAGCGCACCGGCGGTGTCGCCGTGGTCCAGGCGTTCGCGTACGCCGGTGAGGCAGTCGGGACGGCGGTGCGCCGCGTCGATCGCCTGGAGGCAGGGCAGCGGGGTGCCGGTCAGGGCGGCCAGCAGTTCCTCCCGCCGGATCTCGGCCGGATCGTGGTCGAGCGGGACGAGCACCCCGTCGACCAGGCCGATCCGGTGCCGGGCTCCGCGGCACTCGACGAGGTCCGGGCGTCCTGCCCGGTCGGGGATCCGGGACGGACCGGCCGGCGTGTGCGTGGGTACGAGTGCGGAAGCGACCAGCGGGTGCAGCCGGTCGGGCCCGACCGCACCGGTGCGGAGCAGTTCCAGGTCGGGCAGTGCCCAGGTCGCCGCGTCGGGCAGGACCGGCGGCGGGCCCGTGCCGGCATCCGTGGAGGCTGCCGGGACCCGCAGGGCGGGCGGCCCGATGCCGTCACGGTCCTCGACCAGGTCCAGGTCCAGCCGGTGCCGGGTCCCGATCCGCACGGTGACGGTACGGGTTCCGGTGCCGGTGCCGGTGCCGGTGGCCGAACCACTGCCGCCGGAACGCCCCTCGGCCTGCAGCAGGATCGCCGCCTCGGCCGCCCACCGCTCAACGGCACAGCGGTGCCCCCGCGGAACGAGCCGCAGCACGTCCGGGTCGACTGCGGGGATGTCACCGCCGGGGGGTGGGTCGGCCGCGTGCCGGATCCGGAGTTCGCCGGTCCGGCGCGCGTCCCAGAGGTGGCGGTGCAGGTCAAGGCGGTACCTCGGGTTGGGGCGCGGGTGCGGATGTCGGCGGGTGCCGGCATCGTCGCGGGATCCGTCCCACAGCGCGAGGCTGATGCGCTGACCGGCGTCGGCCCAAGCGGGCACGGTCCGGGCCACGAGGTGGACCGGTCCTGCACCATCCCCTCCTGCGGGGTGGTACCGGGCCAGGGTGAGGGTCAGGCCCGGGCGCAGGAGCCCGTCGGGAGCGATCCTGGGCATGTGCCAGCGCAGCAGGTCGCCGGCCAGGTGGCGGAGGTCGGCCCGGAGCCGGGCCGCGAGGTCGCGCCCGTGGGCACGCGCCACGGAACGCAAATCGAAGTCGACGTCGATGCCTGCGGCAGCGCACGCCCCGGCCCAGTCCCCGGCAAGGCGGCGGGCGGTCGCAGTCTCGATCATGGAGGGCGGCACGGCGAACTCGCGCACGCGCAGCCAGAGGGAAAGGCGGGAATCCCCGTTCGCGGTGTGGGTGGGCATCAGCACTCACCTTGCGCGGACGGGTCCCCCGATCTGTGAGCAGAAGGAGTGATCATCGCGCCGACCATACCGGCCCCCGCGTGGATCTGCCAGGTGGTTTGCCGGGCCGGGGCGCCGTGCTGACCACCGCCGCCGTCCTCCACCTCGTCGACACCGGCTACACGACCGGCGACGTGCTCGTGATGGACGGCGGGCGCCACATCGCCTGATCACCCTGCGGCAACGGCCGGCCAGGTGTCAGCGCTTCGGCGCGGGAGGCAGTTCGGCGTGCCTGACCGTGTAGCCGCCCTTGGTCACCGGGGCGTACGGCGCGGGAGCCATGCAGGTGCCGACAGGGGCTTCCGCGGGAGCAGCATCGCCGCCGGGCAGCAGGTTCACACCGTTCCAGGAGAAGCCCACGCGGTCGTCGGAGCGCCCCTTGTCCTTGCCGCCGTCGTAGACGCTGAACCCGACCCGCTTGCCGAGGTCGTCCGGGCCGCCCGGGCTCACCTTGGTGATGACCGCCGTCAGCGTCGCCGTGTGGGGGCCGGTGACCAGGCAGTCCACGCGGCCTTCGGACGTGTACGTCGTGTTCCGCTCGGCGGAGTAGTGGGACACCGTGACCGTGCCCCGGGCATCGGTCGGAAGCCCTGTGGGAATCCCGGGCAACGGCACGCTGTACGGGGCCGCGTGCGCGTCGAAGGTGAACGAGCGGACGTCATGGTCCTGGTAGTAGGGAAGGACGAACACCGCGCTCCCCGTGACGCTCGCGTACGCGGTCTTGTCCAAACGCTGCTCGGCGGAGGCGACGGGGGCGGCGCTCAGCGGTAAGCCGACGAGGAGGGCGGCGAGTACGGCGGGGAGGGCCAACGTCCTCGGACGGAGGAGGGAAGTCATTGCGGTCTCCTTGTGATGGGGCCCGTTGACCGGGCAGCCTCATCCTCCCGCCCGTCCCCGTCCGGGCCATCCGCCGCGATCCGTAACTCACCCCGGGTCCGTCTCAGACCGGGGACCGAGCGGCGTCAGCCTCGGGTCGCACACGCCGCTCTGGAGGACCATGGGGTGAGCTCGAGCTCGCGACACGGAGAGATGATCTTCGTGTGGCTGGTGTGATCACGGCGCCGGAGCCCTGCCGGTCAGCCTCGTTCACCGGGTCGAACCAGCACAGTTCAGACGTGAACACTCCGTGGCCGTACCTGACACAGGGCCAGGCGGCTTCGGGCCTTGGCCCGCCGATGCCGGAGACGGCTGCAGGATCTTCAACTTGTGGTCACGCAGGAAGGTGGGGATCTCGTCGCGGGTCGGGTGGTTCGGCAGGGGTGCGGGCTGGTCCTGGAGGAATCCGGTGATGACGGCGGCGGCTCGGTCGTTGTTGTCGTCAAGGCCGTTCCACATGTGGTGTCCGACTGCCGGCATGTACTGCGTGCGCTGGATCGCGGGGTCTTCGGCAAGGACGGCGGTCGTCCATTGACGGACCTGGGAGGAGCACTCGGCGACCATCGGCATCGCGGGGGTCTGGGAGCGCCTCAGTTGCGGGGCGATGGAGGGTGAGTCCTTGACCGTCTGCTGGACGCGGAGGCTGGCGGCCGGGCTGAAGGAGAAGTTCTGTGCGGTGTCCTCAGTCGGGATGCGGTGCGCGTCGCGCGCGCAGTAGCCGGATGCGGTGTCGCTGCCGAGGTCGGCGGCGGTGAACGCGTTGCCTCCCTCGGCCTGTCCGATCAGCCCGGTGTCGGGGGTGAGGAGTCCGAGTCGCATGAGGCCGAATGCGGTGGCGTACCGCGGGATGCGTGTCGACCGCGGTCCGGTCATGGTCGGCGCGAGGCCGCGCGCAGATGGCCGGCCCCGGTGCCCGGTCATCTGCGCGGTGGGGCCGTCCATCGGGCCGGGCTCGGCGATGATCGCCCGGTGCAGGTGTGCAGCGACGCGCGGGTCGGCAAGGGCTCGTGTGAGCACGACCGCGCCTGAGGAAAATCCGAGGATGTCGACGCTGCCCTTGTCCAGGTGATCGACGAAAGCGGCGAGGTCGCGGACCACCTGGTCCGCCGCCGGCCTGTTCGTAGGCGTGGACGTCGTAGCCCTGCCGCGCCAGGAGCTGCAGGAACCGGTGGTCGAGAACCGAGATGCCGCGAACCGGCCCGCCGTTGAGGTACACGAACGGAATGGGGTGTCGGGCGTCGTCGTTCGCGGGCGGGTAGTGATACACCGCGACCCGGCTGCCTGTGGCCAGGCTCCAGTACTGCGTGGCCACGAATGGCAGGGCGGGCGGATACCGCCGGGCCGTGGGCACGCTCGGGATGCAGACCGACGCCGTCAGCGCCGCCGCGACGGCCACGGGCAGGAACGGCACGAGCCGCGCCGCCCGGGTACGACGCCGACCCCGCCACAGTGCGGCGTGCGGTGCGCGACAGAGCCGTCGCCGGCCTGTTCCGGGCCCTGACGGCGGCGGCGATCTCCGAGGATCCCCTCACCGACATCCACGCACTGGCCGCCGCGTACCGACGATGGGGTCGCGAACACAGCCACCTGTACTCCGTGCTCTTCGGTGGAGTGCAATCCTTCACGCCGTCAGGAGCAGTCGGTACCACTGACCCCGTCCGGCCGCTCCTCGCGGCGATCGATCGCGCCGTGACAGCGTCCGTCCTCGACGGCGAAGCGACGGCGATCGCCGTCTCACTCCGGGTGGCCCTGCACGGGCTTGTGACACTCGAACTCGCCCGGACCCTCGACGCCCCCACAGCAGAAGCCGCATTCCGACCGACGATCCTCGCCAGGCTGCGCGGCTGGAGGCGCCGGCCCTGAGGCGACGCCGTTCCGCGTACGTCAGGGACGTGGGGTGTCGGGGATGACGGGCAACGGCTCTTTTCCGGCCTAGCGTTGAAGTCGCGATCTTGCAGTGGCTCGCCGTGGCGTCCGCTGTGTCAAACACGGGATCGTCAGCGGATGGATAAGGGGATTGCGGGCCGGCGACGGCGTCCGCGAGGGTCACGGCCAGGTCTCCGTTTGTATGTAGTGTGCGGAAATGACAAGAAGCGAGCGACTCGCGGACCAGCTGGACTGGTACTGGCACAAGAACCTACGGCCGCGGCTGGACGGTCTTACCGATGAGGAGTACTTCTGGGAGCCGGTGCGCGGCTGCTGGAGTATCCGCCCACGTGGCACGTCGGCCGCACCGATGTCGGCAGGTTCGGGGGAATGGACGATGGACTTCGCGTCCCCTGGCCCGGAGCCGGCGCCGGTGACCACGGCTGCCTGGCGGCTGGCGCACATCATCGTCTCGTGCCTGGGCTATCGGGTCGGATGGTACTTCGGCGGCCAGGACGTCGACTCCGAGACATTCGCCTATGCGGGGACCGCTGACGAGGCGCTAAAGCAGCTCGATGAGGTGTATGGGAGATGGAACGCGGGGGTCCGCGAACTCTCGGACACTGACCTGGAGAATCCGCCCACGGTGGGTCCCGAGCGGTTTCCCATGGAGAACAGGGTCCTGCACGTCAACAGGGAGCTGATCCATCACGGCGCCGAGATTTCCCTGCTGCGCGACCTCTACCGCTGGCAGCACGGAGCCGTACCGCGCCGAATATGACTTTCCGGTAACCGGCGATCGAGCTTCGGAAACCTACGTGGACTCCGTGACGCTCCGTGGCTGCGAGCTTCATTGAGTACGGCCCCGCCCGGGGCGGGGCCGGTAGTTGCTTCAGTGGTCAGCCTTGAGGCCCGGGTCTTCCCGCATCCGGTTGGAGCGGCGGCGCGTTGTCGGTGAAGATGGGCATGCCCACGTCGACCAGCTGTGGCCGACCGTCGGCGGGGGTGCGCTTGAGGCTGTGCAGCTTGGCGGTGGCGGCGGCGAGGCTGACCTGGAGTCCTTCGACTTCTCCCAGCCAGCCGTTGGCGCGGGCCTCGCGGACACGTTCGCGGAGGTTCTGGATGATCTCGATGAGCCGGGATCGCTGCCGCGGGTCGATCTGGAGAACTGGGCAGCGGTGCAGGCGTGTTCGTGCTTGCAGGGGGTTCCGTAGGGGCGCCTGCAGGTGCCCAGGGAAACCTTGCGCAGCTCGAAGTGCTGCTGGAAGTCGCGCCACTCCTGCTCGGTGGGTTCCCGGTACTCTTCGACGGGACGTTCGGCCCGGCGGCGGTCGAGGAAGCCGCAGTAGGTGCGGATCAGGTCGTCCTGGAAGACCGCGAGATATGCCTGAGTGGTCGTCAGGGTATTGTGTCCGAGGATGCGGGCGGCGATGTGGACGGGCAGCCCGCCGGTGACAGCCTCGGTCGCGAACATCCTCCGGAAGTCGTGGGGCGTGACGCGCAGAGGGTTGCCGGCCTGGTCGCACAGTCCCATCCGTTTCAGGGTCTTGCGGAGCAGGCGGGAGACCGTGTTCTGGCCCATGACCTGTGCCTGCAAGTAGTGGCGGCGCTGGAAGAGGTACGGCAGCACCGGCCCGGTGACGCGTTCGTGGTCGTCGTAGCGGGCGAGGAGCGGGATCTTTCCACCGTTGGCGTCCCGGAGGCGTTTGATGATCGTGGCCAGGACGCTGGCCAGTTCCGGGCTGACCAGCAGGAGTCGTTCCTCGTTGCTCTTGGACGGCACGATCTGCAGCAGCGGGACGATCTCGCCGGTGTCCGGGAGCTTGTAGGAGACCAGTGCGAGGTGCGTGATCTCGGTGAGTTCCTCGACGCGTACCCCGGTGTGCCGCAGGGTCTCGATGACGGCCCAGGCCCAGAACGCCTCGTCCTCGGCATGCTCTGGTTGATCCGCTTGATGCTGCCCTCGGCCTGGATGTAGACGTGCGGGGTGACGTGGTCGGGGCGGCTGGTGACCTTGTGGGCGGCGGGCAGGACCCGCAGGTAGCGGGTGCCCTCATGGTCGAAGTACTCGTCGAACGGGGTGGCCCTCGCGGCCGCCAGCAGCACGGCGGTCTCGTCCCGCTCTCGCTCAGCAGCTTCGACCAGGTGTCCGAGGTGGGGGAGCCGCTCGCGGACACGCTGGTGCATCCGGGCCTGGGTCTGGGCCACGGCCTTGAGGTTGCCCGCGCCGTCGCCGCCGCGGATCGGGCTGGGGCAGGCCCACTGAGCCCAGAACGGATCTTCGTGCGCCCATTCCTGGATGTCGAGGTAGAAGTCGCGGATGCGCATCATGACGTCGTAGCGGGAGCGGCGCTCCACCACCTCGCCGCTCTTGTTGACGTAGGTGAGCAGCCGCTGCTTCCAGCCGTCGACCACTTCCTCGGGCAGGCGGAGGGTGTCGATGCCGGGGTGGTGGGCCTCGATGTCGGCCCAGAACACGCCGGCCAGCTCACGGGCCAGGCCGACGAAGGTGCCGTAGTCGACGCCGGGGCGGCGCTCTTCGAGGTAGCGGACCAGCAGGTTGCGCACGGGTGTGCTCTGGAGGTTGTAGAAGTCGACCAGTTCGGCGGTGGGCCGCTGGCCGTGCCGCAGCGCGTCCTTGAGGGTGTCCTTGGAGTGGATCACCCCGGCGCCGCGCAGCAGGTCCCAGGCACTGTGGGTGCCGTCGAAGGAGTAGCCGATGGCCCGCCGCCCCCAGGCCCGTGCCTCGAAGACGTCCTCGGCAGTGAGCTGGTCGAGGTCGCGGCCGGTGTGCAGGATCATCTTGGAGATCACGCGCAGGCCCTCGTCGACGTGCCGGCCGGTCATGCCCAGCTCGCTGGCGTGGCGGCGCATCTGCTCCAGCGTCCCGGGCCGGAACATGCGCTGGACGTCCTTGAGCAGCGCCATGGCCTTGTAGTTGCGCATGAACTCGTAGTCGGGCAGCACGATGCGGCTGATGAACATGCTGTTCAAGCCGCTGATCAGCGTTGATCGGCGCCCCTGGTAGCTGTGGCCGTTGTCGGTCCGGGCGAGCACCTGCTCGATCCAGTCCTTGCCGCAGTCGGCGTCGGCCGCCCTCCAGCGGGCCTGCCAGCCGTCCCCGGCGTGCGTGAGGAGCCAGTCGAGGACCTGCCCGGCCCCGATCAGGCGGTTGCAGCCCAGCATCCGGCCGTTGGTGTAGTCCTGCGCCGGCCAGACTGGGGAGAGGCAGCAGGGCCAGGACGTCGTTGCGCCCCAGATACTCGTGGGGGCCGACGCGCTTCTCGTCCGCCTTCACGTCGTGTGCGACGAACAGGCGCCGTTCGGGGGTGGGTCCGGTGCCCGCGAGCATCACGCGGTTGGCGCGGCGGCTCATGCCGCACCACCCCCGAACAGCACGTCCAGGTCGCTGGCTTCGTAGCCGCCCGCCACTGCCGGCGGCGGGAGTTTCGCCCGGTCCTTCACCTCGGCCAGATGCTCCTGAACACGGCGGATGACCTGAGCCTCCTCCTCCACCAAATACACGTCGGCGGTGGTGGAAAGGTGGGCGTGACCGAGGATGGTCTGCACGTCCCGCAGCGACAGGCTCTCGTCGCGTGCCATGCGCAGGGCCGCGGTATGCCGTAGGTCGTGCATCGACCAGTTGGTGCCCAGCAGCGCGTTGACCCGGCGGAACACCGCGCGCAGTGCCTCGTAGTTCATGGCCTGGTGGGCCAGCCCCTCGCCGTGGTCACGGCGGCGCAGGGTCCACCACAGCGGGGCCTGCGGGTCCAACGGCGGGCCTTCGGCCAGGTAGAGGCGGATCCAGATGAACGCCTCCGGACTGGCTGGCAGCCACTGCTCGGCGAGCGTTCCCTTGCGTACAACCTTCACGAGCTGGTCGCCCCAGTCGAGATCGACCCCGCGCACGCCCAGCAGCTCCGAGGTCGCGGGCGCCGTTGCTGACGGCCAAGGCCAGGATCGCCCGGTCCCGGTTCGAGCGCAGGGCCGCGAACAGCTCGTTCCACCGCTCGTCGGGCATCTGTCGCGGGCGCCGCTTGGGGACCTTCGGGTTGTAGCGCAGCCTCCCCTCGCCCCGGTAGGACTCCAGCGGGTTGTGGTGGGCGTGTGGCCGGCCGCCGGTCGGACCGCGCCAGCGGCACCGGGGTGACCAGTGGGCCGCCGCCGGTCTCGATCCAGAAGTCGTAGAAGCTGCGCAGCACCGCGTTGCTGTGCCGGATCGTCCGCGGCTTGTAGCGGTCGTCCAGGTACGTCTTCTTCGTGATCGGATTCGTGGTGCCCGCGGTCACGGCGGAATGTGTATGCGCCGACCTGCGCGGCTTCGTCGCGGCCCGGAGCCACAGGACGAAGTCCCGCACCTCTACCGAGGTCGCGCGGTTCCACTCGACGTCGACCACCCGCAGCCACCGCCACCAGCGCAGCAGGTCATAGGCGTAACTGCGCACGCTGCCAGTCCGGTTGTCCCGGGCGATGAAGTCGATGAGGAACCTGCGGACCGGCTGCACTACCTTCCCCTCCTCATCGAAGACCAGCCAGGGCACGTCGTCTGGCCGGCGCAGTCGGCGCCATCCGGGTCCTGAGATGCTCGGCGCATGCGGTTCCCCTGAGGGCCGGACCGCGACGAGACCGCCACGGTGACGTGACTGCACGGGCACTCAACCGACCTGCACTTCGGTGTTCTGGCATGCGTACAGCAGCCACCTCCCGTCATCCTGCTTGGTCATGACGTAGAGCGGAGCGCCTTCCGTGTCGCCCTCTGCCGAGTGGTAGACCTGGCGGACCTTGACGGCCGCCACATCCGGCCGCAGGAACTGCGTGTGCACTGCTTCGTAGGTGACCTCGCCGTCCCAGCTCGCGGCGGGCAGGACGGTGCGGGTGAACTCGGCGATCGCGTCGAGGCCGATGAGGACCTTGCCGTGGGCGGTCGTCCAGAGGGCGTCGGGGTGGAACAGCGCGAGGAATCCCTCCACGTCCTTGGCACGCTGGGCGCGCTCGACGGTGGCCACGACCTGTTCGATGGCTTCGGTGTCCGAGGTTTCTGTCGTCATACGGATCATCCTGGGACATCAAGCAAGCTTGAGGTCAAGGCCGCAGTCACGGAGATCACCCGGGCAAGTCGCGGCACGAACCTCGCAGTTGTCGGAGCGGCCGGCAGATGCCGCGAAACCGGAATCCGGTCGGCGGGAGCGCGCGGGGCGGTTCGTGTGCGTCAGCCGGCCGTGTCCGTGGACCTGGAGGGTACCCGGCGGCGGGCTGTGGGGCGACGGGCGTCGGCAACGGCCTCGGCCCCGATCTCGTCCGCTGTCGAGTCGCGGTATGCGACGGTGTCGTACTCGTCGTCGAGCTCGGCGAGTCGCCCCACCTGGGCGGGACGACACCGGGCGGCGGGCCTTCACCGCGGTGTGGCCGCAAGCGGCCGCCGAGCGTGCCGAAGCGATCGACCGTCGGATCCGGGAGCGGGACCGGCTGCCGCCGGCCGGCGCGCCCCTGGCGGTCAAGGCCACCGAGGGACTGCGCTCCCTCCAGACGGCCCGGCCGATCGCGGCGGGCTGCGTACCCGTGGGCGCGACGTCGACCTCAGCGCCGCCGGCGAGCCCGTCGGCCTCCAGCTGATCGCCCCGCACGGCCGCGAGGACGCCCTCCTGTCCGTCGCGGCGGCAGCCGGTGTCATGCGGATGCGCCGAGCAGCGCCGGTACCGGGTCGCCGGGTCTGACCGGAGACGGTCAGCACGACGGCCCTCCCGTGGGGAGTGCGGGAGGGCCGTGCGCCCGGGATTGGTCCGGAGCCACACCATATGCGCGGATACGCGCAATGCGACAGGCATATGACAACAGAAATTCGGGATGCGGCGTGCCCCGCGGTCGATGCGACTCAGCTCGCAGAGCCTGCACCACCCGAGGGTGACGCCACGCTGCGGGAACGCCTCGAACATGGCGACGTGAAGGCGATGAGCGCACACGTGCAGATGTCCCCCTGGGGAGTCCTCCTGGTGCTGGGATCAGTCGTGCTGGTGCTGGCGCGGTGGCTTCCGCTCCGGCTCCGGGGGCCGGTCACCGTCACCGCGGCGGCGGTCGTCGTGGTGTCCGGGGCGGCACTCGGCGTGCTCGGGCTGCGCTGGCAGATGGTGCCGGTGCCGGCCGGCGCGGCGGCCGCCGTCCCCTTCGCCCTGTCGCCGCTGCTGCCGCGGCGTACCGGGCGGGTGGCGCGCAGGGCTCCGTGGTGGCTCGCGCTGCCCAGGTCTTGGGTGTGCCCCGGCCTGATCGCCGCGGGCCCGGCCGCGGCCTGGGCCCTGCCCACGCCCGAGTTCGCCACGCAGCCTCGTCGCCCACCACCCCGACGGCCGCTGACGGCCGCGCCGGTCCATGGTCCCGATCGGCGGATGCGCGGCGGTCGCACCCCGAACACGCGATGTCCCGCCGTCCGTACTTCCCTCCGGCCGTTCGCCACGGCCGGTCCGGTCCCTCGCTGTCCTATCATCGCCCGGTGATACTCGACGCGGCCTTGGCCGACCTCAAGGGCCAGGGCATTTCCGAGGCGGGCGTGGAACGGGTCCTCGCCGCCCTGATCGACCAAGGCGTGTTCGTACCCGTCCTCGCCGACGGCTCGCCGTACTTCCTCCGCCACAACGCGGACGGTGGTCCGGCGCTGGTCGGCTGCGTCAGCGAGGCGGGCTGCACGGAACACCTGCCCGACGCCGTGGGCGGCGTCCGCTGCGACGGGGTACGGCTGATGGAGATCGCCCGGGAGACGGGCGCCGGGCAGCTGGTGCTGTTCGCCTCGGACGGGTCGTCGGTGGGCGTCCCCATCCCGGTCCTGTTCGGTGCCCTGGCCCGGCGAGGCGTGCGCGGCGACGGGCAGCGGATGAAACTGTCCTGGTCCACCCACCCGCTCGCCGTGGCCCTGCGCGACGCGGCTTTCCGCCGGCTGCGGGAGTTCCCGGACATCCACTGCGTCTGGGTCTCGCACGCCCGTTGGCTCGACACCGGCAGCGAACACCTCATGGTGCACATGGCCGTCGGCGAGGAGCTCCCTTCCCCGGCGTCACAGCGGTTCATGCAGACGCTGCTCACCGAGGAAGTGACGATCGGAGGGGACGACCCGATGGTCTCGGCGCTCGCGCTCCACCGTGTCACGCACGCGGCCACGATCTCCGACCTCGACAGGTTCGGGCTGGACACCATCCGGATCGACCACGCCACCGGGAGGATCGAGTTGATCTCCCGGGAGTACGACGACCCGGAGGCGGCCGAGGCCGCCCGTCGGGCCCTCGCCGAGCAGCGGAACGAGCACCGGAACGACGACCGGCAGGACGACCGGAACGACGGCCCGCAGGACGACCGGCAGGACGAGCAGCCTCCTCCGCGTCGTTGGTGGCGGCGGCGCGCCTGACGCGAGGGCGCCAAGTCCGGTGTGTGAACAGTCGGTTGATCTCCCGGGTGAAGCGGCCCCGCGGCGCATATGCTCCCCCCGTACGCCAGTACGTCACCGCGTCGTTACGCCGTGCATCCGAACGCCTCGCGAGCCGTAAGGGGACCGCCCCGTGAGTGTCCGAATCCAACCCTCCTCCCAGGTCGACGAGACGGCCGAACTCGGGGACGGGACCACGATCTGGGATCTGGCGCAGGTACGGGAGGACGCGCGGCTCGGGCGCGACTGCATCGTGGGGCGGGGGGCGTACGTCGGGCCCGGCGTGCGGATCGGCGACAACGTGAAGCTGCAGAACTACGCGCTCGTCTACGAGCCGGCCGAACTCGGCGACGGGGTGTTCATCGGCCCCGCCGCCGTACTCACCAACGATTTCTACCCGCGGGCGGTCGACCCCGACGGTCGGCAGAAGCGCGGCGGCGACTGGGAGGCCGCCGGTGTCGTGGTGGCCGAGGGGGCTTCGCTGGGGGCCCGGTCGGTGTGCGTGGCCGGGGTGCGCGTCGGGCGGTGGGCGCTGGTCGCGGCCGGCGCGGTCGTGTCCCGGGACGTACCGGACTTCGCACTGGTCGCAGGGGTACCGGCCCGCCGCATCGGCTGGGTGGGCCGGGCCGGGGTCCGCCTGGTGGAACACGAGGGCGAACCGGGCGTGTGGGAGTGTCCGCGCACCGGTGCGCTGCACGACGAGAAGGACGAAACCCTGCTCGAGCGGACCTGACGGTACGTCGGCAATTTAGGTCAGTGGCATTTCCTCAAAACCACAATCAACGAACACCCTTGGGCATACCTTGTCCCTGTACACGGGATCTGAGCAGGCAACAGGCTTTGTTCAGTGGGGGGTTGTACACGACGAGGGCATCGCGGACCAGCTCACGGCCGGCGCATCATGGCGCCCGCCCGACGCTGCCGTTCGCGTGTGCTCCGGTCCGGGGCATCGCTGGGGGGATCCAGTGGGCGGCCCCGGACGGTTCGTGCCATCGGGAGGATCACACCGCCGGCACGTGCGTCGTCATGCGCAGTCCCCTCCGCGGAACGACGACCGCCGGCTCTGTCCGAGGAGCGATCAGAGGGGGTAGGTGTGTTGGAGCCGTACAGCTCGGACATGCGAGGTGCGCGCAGCACACGGGAAGCCGGGGTGGGGACCCGGTGACCGCCGCACGATTAGAAGCACTGGCCCACGAGGACCCCTCGCTGCACGCGCTCGCCGAGCGGCTGCTCGCGCTGGCCGAGGTGGGACTGCCCGAGATGTACCTGCCGGGCTCCGACTCCTTCGTTTTCACCCGGGTGGGGACGGTCACCTCCGACGGCGTCCGCCACATGGAGGTGCGCGGTACCAGCACCCGGTACGCGGCCATCACCGCGCTGGGGGCGCGGTTCCTGCCCGAGGACCGGCAGCGCGCCCTGTTCGGCGGACACAGCGTCGAGGAGTACGCCGGTCTGCTCGTGGAGCGGCTGCCCTCGGTGACGAACCTCGGGGACGCGGCACTCATCGCCTGGGCCGCCGCCGAGACCGGCCACCCCAAGCTGGCGGACGCCCTCGCGCGGGTGGCCGCGCTGGACGCCCCCGGACGGCCGCAGTACACCGTCGAGGCGGCCTGGGTGCTCTCCGCCCTCGCCGCGGCCCGTACCGCGGTGGACGTGGAGGACCGCCTGGCGGCCGCCCGCGACCGCCTGCTGGGCGCCAGGACGGACGGCAGTCCGCTGTTCCCGCACGCCACCGGGCCGGGCCTGGTTCCCGGGTACCGCTCCCACGTGGCCTGCTTCGCCGACCAGACCTATCCGCTCCAGGCGCTGGCCCGGCTGCACGCGGGCGGACCGGACCCGGAGGCCCTCGCGGCCGCCGACGCCTGCGCCGCCCGTATCTGCGAACTGCAGGGGGACGGCGGGCAGTGGTGGTGGCACTACGACGCCCGCACGGGCGCAGTGGTGGAGGGCTACCCCGTCTACAGCGTGCACCAGCACGCCATGGCCCCGACCGCGCTCTTCGACCTGGCCGACGCGGGCGGCACCGACTTCGGCGCCGCCGTCCGCCGGGGGCTGCGCTGGATGACGGACGTGCCCGAGATCAGCGGGGCCTACGGCACCCCGCGCGAGCCCGTGATCCTCGAGAAGTACGGCGTCACCTGGCGCAAGGTGTACCGCGGCGACCCCGCGAAGGCCGTCCGCGCCGCCCGCGGACTCACCACCAAGGTGGCCCCGCGGGCACGACTGGCCCCGCTCGACCGGGTCTTCCGGCCCGTCGTGATCGACCGCGAGTGCAGGCCGTACGAGTTCGGCTGGCTGCTCCACGCCTGGCTCGGGGGGCCGCGGAGATGAACAGACGACAGTCCCTCTTCGGGGTCACGCTCGACGCCCTGACCATGGACGAGACCGTGCAGCGCTGCCTCGAGGCGGTACGGCGCGGTGAACAGATCGAGATCGGCATGGTCAACGCCGCCAAGCTGGTCAACATGCGGCGCGACCCCCGCCTCGCGGCGGCGGTCTCCGGCTGCGACCTCGTCCTGGCCGACGGCCAGGCGGTGGTGTGGGCCGGCCGCGTCCTCGGCGTCCGGCTGCCCGAACGGGTGGCGGGAATCGACCTGTTCATGCGGCTGCTGGCCGCCGCCGAGACCGCGGACGTCCCCGTCTACCTGCTCGGCGCCCGGCAGGACGTACTGGACCTGATGCTCCGCCGGATCGCCGAGCGCTTCCCGGCGCTGCGCGTGGCCGGCAGCCGCAACGGCTACTTCGACGACGCCGACCAGGCGGCGGTCGCCGACGCCGTCGCGGAGAGCGGAGCCCAGTTGCTGTTCCTCGGCATGACCTCGCCCAAGAAGGAGATCTTCACCGCCGGCTACGGCAAGCGCACCGGCGCCCACGTGGTGCACGGCGTCGGCGGCTCCTTCGACATCCTGGCCGGCATCACCAAGCGGGCCCCCGCGGTCTGGCAGCGCGTGGGCCTCGAATGGTTCTACCGCACCCTCCAGGAGCCGCGCCGCCTCGGCAGGCGCTACCTCACCACCAATACCGCCTTCCTCCTCATGACGGTCCGGGAACTCATCCGCCGTACACCGTCTGCCGGTTCCGCGAACAGGAGTCACTGATGCGCGTCGTCGTCGTGGGACAGGGATACGTCGGCCTCCCGCTGGCCATCAGGGCCGCCGAGGTCGGACACCAAGTGGTCGGGTACGACGTGGACGCCCGGCGGGTCAAGAGCCTCGCCGCCGGCGAGTCGTACGTGGAGGACGTCTCCTGCGAACGGCTGACCCGGGCGCTGGAGCGCGGCGCCTACCAGCCCAGCGAACTCGCACGCGACTGCGGCGGCTTCGACGTCGCGGTCGTCACGGTCCCGACCCCGTTACAGGACGGTGCCCCCGACCTGCGCTACATCGAGGAGTCGGCGCACACGCTGGCCCGCTTCCTGCGGCCGGGCGCCACCGTCGTCCTCGAATCCACCACCTACCCGGGCACCACCGAGGAGCTGTTCGGCCCGATCCTGGAGGACGGCTCGGGCCTCACCGCCGGCGCCGACTTCCACCTCGGCTACAGCCCGGAGCGCATCGACCCCGGCAACACCGTCTGGGGCTTCCAGCAGACGCCCAAGGTCGTGTCCGGCGTGGACGCGGCCTCGCTCAAGGCCGTGGAGGCCTTCTACGGGGGCCTCGTCGACAAGACGGTGCCGGTGCGCTCGCCCAAGGAGGCCGAGCTGGCGAAGCTGCTGGAGAACACCTTCCGGCACGTGAACATCGCCCTCGTCAACGAGATAGCCATGTTCGCCCGCCACCTCGACATCGACGTGTGGCAGGCCATCGAGGCGGCGTCCAGCAAGCCGTTCGGCTTCATGAAGTTCACTCCGGGCCCCGGGGTCGGCGGACACTGCCTGCCGATCGACCCGTCGTACCTGTCCTGGCGGGTCCAGCGCGAACTCGGCCAGAACTTCCGCTTCGTCGAGCTGGCCAACGACATCAACGGCCACATGCCCGAGTACGTCGCGCGCCGCGTCATCGACGCGCTCAATGCGAAGCGCCGCTCGGTCAACGGCTCCCGGATCCTGCTGCTGGGGCTGGCGTACAAGAAGAACACCGGCGATGCCCGGGAGTCGCCGGCCGTCCGCATCTCCCAGCTGCTGCTGGACATGGGTGCCAAGGTGCGCGCGGCCGACCCCCACGTGGTGGAGGGCCTCAAGGTCGACGCCCGCCTCGTGCGGGTCGAGCCGACCCGCAAGGAGCTGGCCGCCGCCGACGTGGTCGTCCTGCTCACCGACCACGACTCCTTCGACTACGCCATGATCACCGAGCACGCCTCCTTCGTACTCGACTGCCGCAACCGGCTCTCCGGACCCGCCGTGGAGGTGCTCTGACACCATGCCAAGGATCATCTGCGTGGCCGGAGCACGGCCCAACTACATGAAGATCAAACCGGTGATGGACGCACTGGAGCGCCGCGGCGCCGAGGTGGTCCTCGTCCACACCGGCCAGCACTACGACGAGTCCATGAACGACGTGTTCTTCCGCGACCTCGGTATCCGTCCCCCCGACCGGTACCTGGGCGCCGGGTCCGGCACCCACGCCCAGCAGACCGGCCGGGTGATGGCGGCCTTCGAGCCGCTGGTCGACGAGCTGGCCCCGGACGCGGTGGCGGTGGTCGGCGACATCAACTCCACGCTGGCCTGCGCCCTGGTCACCGCGAAGGCCGGCCCGCTGCTGGCCCATGTGGAGGCCGGCCTGCGCAGCCGGGACTGGAGCATGCCGGAGGAGGTCAACCGGGTCGCCACCGACCGCGTCAGCGACTACCTGCTGGCGCCCTCTCCCGACGCGGCCGCGAACCTCCGCTCGGAGGGGTACCGGGACGACCAGATCCACGTCGTCGGCAACGTCATGATCGACACCCTGTTCGCCAACCTGGACCGGGCCAGGGCCTCGGACGTCCTGGACCGGTACGGGCTCACCCGGGGCGGGTACGGCCTGGTCACCCTGCACCGGCCGGCCAACGTGGACGACCCCGGGGCGCTGCGCGGCCTGCTGAAGGCCCTGGGCGAGATCGCCGGCCGCTGCCCGCTGCTGCTTCCCGTGCACCCGCGGGCGGCGGAGCGGCTGGCCGGGATCGGCGTCCCCGGCGGTATCCGGATCGTGCCGGCCGCCGGGTACCTCGACTTCATCGCCCTGCAGGACTCCGCCCGTGTGGTGCTCACCGACTCCGGGGGCGTCCAGGAGGAGACCACCGCCCTCGGTGTGCCCTGCGTGACGCTGCGGGAGAACACCGAGCGGCCCATCACCGTCGAGGAGGGCACCAACATACTGGCGGGCACCGACCCGGAGCGCATCACGGCCACGGTCGACCGGGTGCTCGACGATCCGCCCGCGCCGCGCTGCCCCGAGCTCTGGGACGGCCGTGCGAGCGAGCGCATCGCCGGGGTCCTGCTGGACGGCGGGACCGCGCGGACCCGGCTGAGGCCCACCGGCCTCGCACCGGGCGGGGCGGCCGGAGCACCGTAGCGACGGGACCGGCCGGCGCATCAGAGCGGCCCCGCAACACGGAACCCAACACCCGCGGAACGCAACACCGCACGAACGCAACAACCGTAATCACCGCAATGAAAAGGCGGCGGCGCGTGGAGGACACGACGCCGCCGCGAGGGGGAAGACCATGGATCTCGCGGAGATCTGGCGGGTCATGCGCAGGCGCTGGTACGTGCTGCTGCCCGGACTGCTGCTCACGGCCGCGCTCATCGCAGGCGTGTACCTGCTGGTCCCGGTGGAGTACCGGTCACAGAGCACGGTGACGCTCCTGAACTCGAAGAAGGCCACGGTGGCCTTCGACGGCAACCCCTTCCTGAGCACCCAGGCCTCGCTCACCGGCATGGCCGACGGCCTGGCCCGCAACCTCAACTCCGACGACTCGAGGGCCGACCTCAAGTCCCAAGGGGTCACCGGGGAGTACGAGGCGAAGATCGCCGACAACGCCCAGGGGCCCTTCATGTGGCTGAGCGTCACCGGAACCGATCCGGCCGCCGTCCTGAAGTCGGACCAGGTCTTCACCGCCTACGCCGAGAAGCGGCTGCAGGAGTTCCAGGCCCAGCAGTCGGTGATGCCTGAGGCCATGATCCGCATGGCGACGATCGTCCCGCCCCAGAAGCCGCAGGCGCAGACCAAGACCCGGCTCCAGTACCTGATCATGGCGGGGGCGCTGGGCTTCGTACTCAGCCTGGTGGCCACCTTCTTCGTGGAGGCCCGCCGCCGCAGGTCGGGCAAGCCGGGCCGGCACCGGCCCGCATCGTCCGAGGCGGGCCCGTCCGAGGCGGGCCCGTCCGAGGCGGGCCCGTCCGAGGCGGGCCCGTCCGGGCCCGTGCCCGATGCCGCGGACTCCGGGGCGGGCGCCTCCCGTACCGCCCGGGCATCCGCCGGATCGCCGTGACCGGCCCGGGAACCGGGACCGGCACCGACACCGGTACCGGTGTCCAGGCCCCGCCCGAGGCGCCGTCGCTGGGGCGCAAGGTCGGCTCCGCCGCCCGGTGGAGCCTGGTCAACACCGTGGTCATGCGCCTCGGCAACTTCGTCACCGGCATCATCCTCGCCCGCTTCTTCCTCGGTCCCGAGGCCTGGGGCGTGTACGGGATCGCCCAGACGGTGCTGCTGGTCCTGCTCTCCGCCAACGAGCTCGGCGTCTCCCTCGCGATCGTGCGCTGGGAGGGCGACCCGCGCCGCTTCGCCCCGACCGTGCTCACCCTGAGCGCCTCCTCCAGCTGCCTGCTGTACGCCGTGCTGTTCACGGCGGCCCCCGCGGTGGCCCGCGTGCTCGGCTCGCCCGAGGCCGCGGGGATCCTGCGGGTGATGTGCGTGTGCGTGGTCCTCGACGGGCTGGCGCAGGTGCCCGCCGGTTTCCTCACCCGGGAGTTCGCGCAGGGCCGGCGGATGGCCATCGACGCCGTCAACTTCGTCCTCAGCACGGGGGTGACCCTGCTGCTGGCCGTCGAGGGCCGGGGCGCGATCAGCTTCGCCTGGGGCTCCGTGGCCGGCAACGCGGCCGCCCTCGCCGGGTGCTGCCTCGCCGCGCCCGGCACCCTGAGGTTCGGCTGGGACCGGGAACAGGCCCGGGCCCTGCTCCGCTTCGGGCTCCCGCTCGCCGGGGCCAGCATGCTCGCCCTCGGCGTCGTCAACGTGGACACCATGGTGGTGGGCTCCGCCCTGGACCAGCTGGCCCTCGGCTTCTACGTGCTCGCCTTCAACATCTCCGGCTGGCCCGTACGGATCATCTCCGAGGCGGCCCGCCGTGTCTCGTTCGCCGGATTCTCCCGGCTGGCCGGCTCGCCGGGAGCGCTGGCCGGCGGATTCGGCCGCGCCCTGGGCGTCGTGATGACGGGCACCGTCCCGCTGTGCGTCCTGCTGGCCGCCCTGGCCGCGCCGATCGTCGGGCTCGTCTACGGCGACCGCTGGCTGCCCGCGGCCGCCGCGCTGCCCTGGCTGATGGCGCTCGGCCTGGTCCGGATCGGCTGCGAACTGGCCTACGACTGCCTGGTCGCCATCGGCCGGCGCCGCTCGCTCATCGGCGTCCAGGGACTCTGGCTCGTCATCCTGGTCCCGGCCCTGGTGATCGGCGCCGGCGCCGGCGGGATCGTGGGAGTGGCCCAGGGGCACGTGCTGGTCGCGGGCGCGGTCGTGGTGCCGGTGTTCCTCTTCGCACTGCACCGCGGGGGCGTGGCCTTGCGAACCGTGGCGCGGGCCTGCGCCTGGCCCTTCCTCGGCGGCGCCGTCATGGCCGCCGTGGTGCTCGGCCTGGAGCGGCTCCTCGGCGACGGCCTCCTCGCGCTCCTCGCGACGGCGGCCGCGGGCACCCTGTGCTACGTCCTGTGCATCCTGCCGAGCCTCGGCTTCCTGCGCGGCACCCCGCCCGCCGGTACGGCCGCGGCGGCCGGGGGCTAGGGGGTGTCCGGCGGATCAGGGCCGGATAGCCCGGGTCGTCTGGTGCCGTGGATTGCAAGGCGGAGGAGGGAGCCAATGCGGAGTATTGGCGACCG